>CAVGEC010000013.1:0-32266 GCA_963628195.1 Bacteroidaceae bacterium | reverse complement strand
AAGCGAGTGTTCTTACAGCTTTTCAAATGCTATAAGAACACTCGCCATGGTGCGAGCGATGGGACTTGAACCCACACGACCTTACGGACACAAGCACCTCAAGCTTGCCTGTCTGCCGATTCCAGCACGCTCGCGGACGGAATACCCGTTTATTATAGCAAAACACGGCGGTTTGTCAAGGGGCGGAGCGAAATTCGCTCCCTCTTGCGCGGTACGGTGCGGCGTGCTACAATTGGGACATGACCTGGCCGATGGGGGCATCCACCGTAACGGCGGCGCCAAGGCTGCTGCCGGCCCCGCCCTTGTTGATGACCGCCAGCTTGTTTCCGCGGTAATACTGCACCAGCCCTGCGGCGGGATAGACTACCAGCGATGTGCCGCCGATGATCAGCACATCTGCCTGGCGGATATAGTGGATGGCTCTGGCCATCACGTCCTCGTCCAGAGATTCCTCATACAGCACCACGTCCGGCTTGATGACGCCGCCGCAGGAGCAGCGGGGCACACCCCGGCTGTTCACAATGCGCTCCACGCCGTAAAACTGCCCGCAGCGGGTGCAGTGGTTCCGCAGGACGCTGCCGTGGAGCTCCAGTACCTCGCGGCTGCCCGCCTTCTGGTGCAGCCCGTCGATATTCTGGGTGATGACGGCTTTCAGCTTTCCCTGTCGCTCCCACTCTGCCAGCTTCAGATGGGCGGCGTTGGGCAGGGCGTCCAGCGCCAGCATTTTGGCCCGGTAGAAGTCGTAGAATTCCTCGGTGTGCGTTTCGTAAAACGTGTGGCTGAGCATGGTCTCCGGCGGATATTTGAATTTCTGGTGATACAGGCCGTCTACGCTGCGGAAGTCCGGAATGCCGGACTCGGTGGATACGCCGGCACCGCCGAAAAACACGATGTTGTCGGAATTCTCTGTGAGTTCTTTCAATTTACGGATGGTATCGTCCATACTGTCCCTCCATTTTTTGCGATAAGGAGCCTGCCCTATGAATATCCAGATTTTTGGGAAAAGCAAATCTTTTGACACGAAAAAGGCGGAGCGCTGGTTCAAGGAGCGCCGCATCAAGTATCAGTATATTGACCTGGTGAGCAAAGGTGTGTCGCCGGGGGAGTACCGCTCCATCAAGGCTGCCGTGGGCAGCTTCGATGCCCTGGTGGATAAGGACTGCCGGGCCTATGAGGAACTGTACATGGCCTATATCACGCCCCAGGCAGCAGAGGAGAAACTGCTGGAATACCCGGAGCTGTTCGCCGCACCTATCGTCCGCAACGGTAAGAAGGCCACCGTGGGCTACCGCCCGGAGGTCTGGCAGACCTGGGAATAAGATATCTGTTATCCGTGCGCCGACGGCGCACGGATAGTTTTTACTCTGTATAGCTATGCTCCACCGTGACCACCGCGTAGTAATTGCCGCCCATGGCGCGCACCAGGCCGCATATCTCCTGGGCTGCCTGCGTAGGAGTCTTGCTGCTGGAGAACGGCAGCACGGCGTCGAAGATCAGATTGTCGTGGGTGGTTCCCTTTACAACACGGAAGTCGTGGATGGTCAGCGCGGGATCCACCCGCGTTACCAGCTGCGCCACTTGATCGCGCAGAGAGGAGATGGACGCGTCGTCCGTGACGATGGGATCCATGTGGATGACGGCGTGGCAATGCAGTTTTTCCATCAATTCTTTTTCAATATTGTCGATCACATCATGCATCGCCATAATGTCCCCATGGGCGGGAACCTCCGCGTGGAGCGAGACCATCACGCGGCCTGGGCCGTAATCATGCACCACCAGATCATGGACGCCCTGCACCGTGTCATTGGAGAGCGCGATATCCTTTATCTCCTCCACCAGTTCCGGATCCGGGGCCTGGCCCAGCAGAGGGGACAGCGTTTCTTTTGCGGCCTTGTAGGCGGAAAACAGAATAAACAGCGCGACCACCAGACCTACATAGCCGTCCACCGCCAGACCGGTCCACTTGCCGATGAGCATAGCCAGCAGCACGGCGGAGGTGGCGATGCTGTCGGAGAGACTGTCCATGGCGGTGGCCTCCATGGCCGCGGACTTGATCTTTCGCCCGATGCCGCGGTTATACAGCCACATGTACAGCTTTACGCATACGGATACCGCCATGATGACCAGCGCCAGCACCGAAAATGTAACCTCCTCCGGATGGAGTATCTTGTCAAAGGATGACCTGGCCAACTCCACGCCCATCAGCAGGATCAGCCCTGCCACGATCAGACCGGATATGTATTCGATACGCCCGTGGCCAAAGGGGTGATCCGTGTCCGGCTTCTTGCCGGCCAGACGGAAGCCCAGCAGCGTCACTGCGGAGGAGCCGGCATCCGACAGGTTGTTGAAGGCATCCGCCGTTACAGCGATGGAGCCGGACAACTGCCCGGCAAAGAATTTTCCGATGAAAAGAAGGAGGTTCAGCGCGATGCCTGCCGCGCCGCACAGTGTGCCGTAGGCTTGCCGCACGGCGGGGGAGGACACGTTCTCCCGGTCAGGAATGAGCCAGCGGCTCAGCAGCTGTATCATGTCTGTTGTCTCCTTTCGGCGGATATACCCGGCGCTTTGTTAACCAATAGCACAGGGGAATGGCGTACAGCAGGATCTCATAGGGGATGGCGGACATGTCCGCGCCCAGCATGGCCAGGGGGATGGACACAGAGATATTCCAGGGGATCAACGGCGATAGAACGATGCCGGAGTTCTCGATATCCAGAGCCAATTCCTCTTTCCCGCGGCCTTGTGTATTATATGTATCCTCCAGCAGCTGAGTGCTGACCACTGCACAGGTGGACTGATTGCAGAACACCATGCCGCACAGCACGCATACGGCGGTGCAGGCGGGAAACAGCCCTGCCTTAAGGGCAATCTGTTGGGCCAGATGCATGGTGCCGTCCAATACGCCCATACCGCCCAGCAAGCCGGCGTATAACCCGGCACTGACCGCCAGCACCGCGGCTGTGACCATGGAGATCATGCCGCCGCCGGCCAGTACATCATGCAGTGCGCCGGCGGCGGGCGTATAGCCCAGTACCGCGTCACGCAGGACAGTGATGAGATCTCCCTCCTGGACGAATACCGTCACCAGCAGGGCGGCCATGGCGCTGATGGCCATTGTGGGGCGAATGGGTACCTTGCACAGGGGCAGTACCAATATCAGAAGTGCGGGCACCGCCGTCCACCCGCTGAGATGAAAAGCGGAGGACAGCGCCGTGAGCATGCCGTCGTCCACCGAGGAGAGCGGATGAGTCACAGACAGCGCGGCATAGGCGGCCAGCGAGACCAGATACGGCAGCCAGCCGGTGCGGTGCATCATGTGCAGATTGTCGTAGAGCTTTGTTTCCGTGGCTGCGGCCACCAGCGTGGCGCTGGAGGAAGCCGGAGAGCACCGGTCGCCGAAGTAGGCGCCGGCAATGATGGTGCCCGCTGCCATGGCGGCATTTATGCCGCCGGAACGGGCCAGGGCCATAAGAATGACGCCTACCGTGCCGATAACGCCAAAGGATGTGCCCAGAGCGTAAGAGATAAAGCTGGTCAACAGGAACGTCACCAGCAGAAACAGCTGCGGTGTGATGATCTGTAGCCCGTGATAGATAAAAAACGCGATGGTGCCGGCACTGCGCCACAGGGCGGTGATAGCGCCGATCAGCAGATAGATGCCGATGACGCTGCACATCTTATGCCCCTGTGCCCAGGCGGATGAGGCCATGGCCTTTACGTTCAGGCCGCGTCGCAGCCCCAACAGACCAAAGGACAGGATGCCTGCCCACACGGCGGCGATCAGCGTCCACTCCTTTGCCAGACAAAGAGCCACTGCTGCTAAAAACAGCAGGAAACAGAGAATAGCGCCCATATTACTTCCCCGGAATGGTCAGCGTCATGCGGCAGCACAGGTCGTCCAGATCATCATCGGTGGCGGCGGGCAGCCGCAGCCGCCCTCCGCACCTGGCGCAGGTCAGATCCACCGCGCCCCGCCGTACCTGCATGGTGTACTCATGGCTGCCGCAGGCGCAGGAGATGCCGCCGCGTCCGGCGATGTCCCGCAGCTCCGACAAAATTTCATACATGATCACATTGTCGGTAAACGCCTCGTTGGGGGAGGCCTTTTCTTTGGCTGCCCGCAGGGCCAGCCCCTCCATCGCTCTGCGCACCTCGGCTTCCTCACCGATGTAGCAGCAGAGCTCCTGCTTTTCCGGGCAGGCCAGACCAATGCCCCGGCCGTGCAGCACAGCGTCGGCGCTGCACTCCGCCTGGTGATGCCCGCCGCACACGCCGCAGGGTACCTGCAGCCGGAAGCGCAGGCCGTCCGTCTCGGCGGTCAGGGCCTCCTTTCCGCATTCGCACTCCATACGCGCCGCGGCGGCGTTCAGGGCGAACACGCTGCGGCTGTGCAGTACGGCCTTTCCGCAAGCGGGACAGATATATCCAAAACTGCGTGTTTCTTCCATTGCAATACGCTCCTTGCAGTCCTATTGTGTATGTCTCATAAGACATCTTGCACATTATACTCTATTTATTTGGTGTTTTCCAGTATTGTGTATGAAAGAGTTTTGCTATATAATGCAGGCACGATTTTACACAGTGCGACAGGAGGTGCTGCGGTGAAAAAGACCAGTCTGGCCGCCGCGGTCAAGGCGGTATTTCCCTATACGATCCCCATTATGACCGGTTATCTGGCGGTAGGTATCGCTTACGGCGTGCTGATGGCCTCCAAGGGATATAATTTTCTGTGGTCGGGGCTGATCAGCGGTGTGGCCTTCTGCGGCAGTATGCAGTATGTGGCCATCACGCTGCTGACGACGGCGTTTGATCCGATCCAGGCCTTTGTGCTGAGCTTGATGGTCAATGCCCGGCATCTGTTTTTCTCTTTGGCGCTTCTGCCTAAGTACCGTAAACTGGGAAAGCTGCGGTATTTTATGATCTATACCCTGGCAGATGAGCAGTTTTCCCTGAGTTCCTCGGTGGAGCCGCCGGAGGATATCGATCCCACCATGTTCTATTTTGCGGCAAGCTTGCTGACATGGAGCTACTGGGTGGTCAGCTCCATGTTGGGCGGCCTGGTGGGAGGACTGATCACCTTTGATATTACCGGCATCGACTTTGCGCTGACGGCTCTGTTCGTGGTGCTGTTCATTGAGCAGGTCATTAAGAAGGAAAACCGCGCCTCCGGCGCCGTGGGGCTGGTCTGCTCCGTGGTGGGCCTGGCTGTTTTCGGTGCGGACAATATGGTCATACCGGCCATGGTGCTGACCATGGCGGCGCTGCTGCTGGGAAGGAGGAAATTATGCGCTTAGACACGATGCATTCCCTCATTATCGTTCTGGCGGTGGCACTGGCCACCCAGATCACCCGCTGGACGCCGTTCCTGCTGTTTTCCGGCGACAAGAAGCTTCCCAAGGTGGTGGAGGATCTGGGCAAGATGCTGCCGCCGGCCATGATGGGCCTGCTGGTAGTATACAGCCTGCGCAATGTGCAGTTGTTCTCCGGCACCCACGGTATTCCGGAGGCCATCGCCGTGGCCGTCACGGCGGGACTCCATCTCTGGCGGCGCAACACGCTGCTGTCTATCCTGGCGGGTACGGCCTGCTACATGCTGCTGGTGCAGATGGTGTTTTGAATTTTGCAAAAGAGCCGCGAGAGCGGCTCTTTTCATATTTTTCCGCCGAACGCGCACACTACTGCAAATACTGTATTGCGAGGTGCGTGTCATGAACAGTAAGCGCTTGAGCCGGCAGACCTGCCGGTTTCTGCAGCCGCCGGGAGTCGTCAGCTGCGCAGCGGTGGTGGGAAAGCTGGAGGGCGCTGGTCCTCTGGGCGCCTGCTTTGACGCTGTGGCGGAGGATTCCTTCTGCGGGAAAAAGACATGGGAGCAGAGCGAGGCACAGATGCAGGCGGACGCTCTGCGGTTGGCCCTGCAGAAGGGCGGACTGGATCCGGAGGATGTGGACTGTGCCTTTGCCGGGGATCTGCTGAATCAGAACATCGGGGCCACGTTCGGCCTGCGGGATTTCGGCATTCCCTTTTACGGCGTGTACGGCGCCTGCTCCACCATGGGCGAAACGCTGTCGCTGGCGGCCATAGCTGTAGCCTCCGGCGCAGCGCATATCGCCGCGGCGCAGACGTCCTCTCACTTCTGCACCGCCGAACGGCAGTACCGCATGCCGCTGCCCTACGGCAGTCAACGCAGTCCCACGGCGCAGTGGACGGCCACAGCGGCGGGCTGCTGCATTCTGGGGAGCCAGACGGAAGGGCCCTATCTGACACACGCCACCCGCGGAAAGATCGTGGATCTGGGCGTCACGGATATGACCAACATGGGCGCGGCCATGGCCCCTGCGGCCTTCGACACCCTGCAGGCCGTGTTCCGGGATACGGAAACTGCGCCTGATGATTATGACCTCATCGTCACCGGAGACCTTGGCGATGTGGGCAGCCGCATCGTGGCTGAACTGTTCCGCCGCGAGGGCGTGACGCTGGACAACTATACCGACTGCGGTCTGCTGCTTTATGACCGGCAGAAGCAGGATATGCACGCCGGGGGCAGCGGCTGCGGCTGCTCGGCGGCGGTGCTGAATGGCTATATCCTGCCGGAAATGCGCCGGGGGCGCTGGCGGCGGGTGCTGTTCGCGCCCACCGGCGCGCTGCTGAGCCCCACCAGTTCATTTCAGGGTGAGAGCATACCGGGAATCTGCCACGCGGTGATCTTTTCCCGGACGAAGGAGGAAGCCTGATGGAATATCTCAATGCCTTTCTGTGCGGCGGGCTGCTGTGCGCCGCGGGCCAGCTCATTCTGGACAAGACGAACTTGACTCCGGCCCGCATTCTGACGGGATATGTGGTGGCCGGTGTGCTGCTGCAGGCTGTGGGCGTATACCAGTATATCGTGGATTGGGGCGGCGCGGGGGCCACCGTGCCCTTGACGGGCTTTGGCTATTCTCTGGCAAAGGGTGTGGCCGAGGCCGTGTCGGAGCGCGGGTTCATCGGTGTGCTCACCGGAGGGCTGACGGCCGCCTCCGGCGGCATCGCCGCGGCGGTGGTGTTCTCGCTGCTGGCGGCAATTTTGGTGAGGCCCAAAGAAAAGCGTTGACAAATACCCTTGGGGGGTATATAATGCCGCCGTGATCAAAAAATACCCCCAGGAGGTATATCGACATGGAAAGCAACTGCTGCTGCTGTTGCCAGGGAAAAACAAAGCATCGTACTCCGGAGGAGCAAAAAAAGCTCATCAACCGTCTGTGCCGCATTGAGGGACAGGTGCGGGGATTGCAGGAAATGCTCCAGAAGGATGCCTACTGTCCCGATATTCTGGTGCAGGTGTCTGCCGTCAGCGCCGCGCTGAACAGCTTCAGCAAGGAACTGCTGGCCACTCACATCCGCACCTGTGTGGCGGACGGTATCCGCCAGGGGGACGACGAGGTCATCGACGAGTTGGTGACCACACTGCAGAAAATGATGAAATAAGGAGATGGCAGCATGACGGAAAAATTTGTAGTGACCGGCATGACCTGCGCTGCCTGCGCCGTCCATGTGGAGAAGGCCGCGGCCTCGGTGCCGGGTGTGCACAGCGCGTCGGTAAATCTGATGCTGGGTTCGCTGGTGTGTGACCGGGACGAGAATGTAGATCCCTCGGCCATTGTTGCCGCTGTAACGGCGGCGGGGTACGGCGCAGCCCCGGAGAGTGAAACACGCCGTGATCTCCACGCGGAGCAGGACGCCGCCGTCAAGGCCATGGGCCGGCGGCTGCTGTGGTCGGTGGTGTGTCTGGTACCGCTGTTCTATCTGAGTATGGGCCACATGATGGGCCTCCCTGTGCCCATGTTCATGCACACGCAGCCGCTGCTGTCAGCCTTTGTGCTGCTGGCGCTGACGGTGCCCATTCTGATTTTGAACCGCAGTTATTTTATTGTGGGCTTCTCCCGGCTGTTCAAGGGTGCGCCCAACATGGATTCGCTGGTGGCGCTGGGCGCGGCGGCGGGACTGGTGTACAGCCTCATCGAGATGGGACTGCTGGCGGCAGGGAAGGTCACGGGCATGCCCGGCCTGTATTTCGAGTCGGCGGGCATGATACTGGCGCTGGTGACGGTGGGCAAGTATCTGGAGGAGCGCTCCAAGGGCAAGACCACCGGCGCCATCACCGCGCTGCTGGCCCTGGCCCCGGAGTCCGCCGTAGTGCGCCGGGACGGAAAAGAGATCACCGTTCCCACCGAGGATATCAAAGCCGGCGAGACGGTCATCGTCCGGCAGGGGGGCCGCGTCCCGGTGGATGGGACTGTTACCGCCGGCAACGGCACCGTGGACGAGTCCGCGCTTACCGGCGAGAGTATGCCGGTGGAGAAGAACGTGGGTGACAAGGCCGTGTCCGCTACCATCCTCACCGGCGGCTATCTGGAGCTGACAGCCGACCGCGTAGGCAGTGACACCACCCTTTCCCAGATCATTCAGCTGATGGAACAGGCGGCCAGCGGCAAGGCGCCTATCAGCCGTCTGGCGGATAAGATCAGTGCTGTGTTCGTGCCGGTGGTGATCTCCATCGCCGTGATCGCGGCGGTGCTGTGGGCGACGGCGGGCGGCATGGGCGTGCGCTTCTGCCTGAGCATTGCCATCGCTGTGCTGGTGATCTCCTGCCCCTGCGCGCTGGGACTGGCCACCCCCGTGGCTATCACCGTGGCCACGGGTAAGGCGGCGGAGCAGGGGATACTGGTCAAGTCCGCCGCCAGTCTGGAGCTGATGGGCCGTATTGATACGGTGGTGCTGGACAAGACCGGTACCGTCACCGAGGGTAAGCCCCAGGTCACCGACATACTCTGCGCCGCTGGAATGGACGAGAATACGCTGCTCTCCGCCGCGGCGTCTCTGGAAAAGCCCTCCGAGCATCCTCTGGCCGGGGCCATCGTGGCCGAGGCCGAGCGCCGCGGGCTGACACTGCAGCCGGTGGAGAATTTTGCCGCCGTGGCGGGCGGCGGCGTAACGGCGCAGATGGGGGATGTGACACTGCTGGCCGGTAACGAGCAGTTCATGACAACGAGCGGCGTATCTGTCGGAGACAGCGTCAAAAAAGGCGCCGCCGGACTGGCAGAGGACGGAAAGACGCCGTTGTTTATCGCCGCGGGCGCGTCTCTTATGGGCGTCATCGCCGTGGCGGATGTGGTCAAGAGTGACAGCGCCGAAGCCATCGCCGCTCTGCGGGATATGGGCTGCGAGGTGGTGCTGCTTACCGGCGACAACCAGCGCACGGCGGATGCCATCGCCCGGCAGGTGGGCGTCAGCCGCGTTATCGCACAGGTGCTGCCGCAGGATAAGGCCCGCGTGGTGCAGGAGCTGCAGCAGGAGGGCAGAAAGGTCGCTATGGTGGGCGACGGTATCAACGACGCCCCGGCGCTGGTGACGGCGGACGTAGGCCTGGCCATCGGCGCCGGAACAGACGTGGCCATCGAGTCGGCGGACATCGTGCTGATGAAGAGCAGTCTTATGGACATCGTGGATGCGGCGGCGCTGTCCCGCGCCACCTTGCGGAATATCCGCCAGAACCTGTTCTGGGCATTTTTCTATAACTCTATCGGTATTCCTGTGGCGGCGGGCGTGCTGTATCCGGCCTTCGGCATCACCCTGAACCCCATGATCGCCGCGGCGGCCATGAGCTTGAGCAGTGTGTGCGTGGTCAGCAATGCCCTGCGCCTGCGGGGCTGGAAGGGCCGTAAGCGTGAGAAAACTCCGACCGTAAAGGAGCGGCCGGCGTGTGATAACAAAAATAACGAGTGCAGCAAGGAGGATACCGCTGTGAAAAAGACCATCACTATTAAAGGCATGATGTGCGCCCACTGCGTCTCCCATGTGGAGAAGGCGTTGACCGCTCTGGGCCTCCAGGCGGATGTGGACCTGGCATCCGGCACCGCCGTGGTCACCGGCAGCGCTGATGACGAGGCGCTGAAGAAGGCTGTTGCCGATGCCGGCTACGAGGTCGTGGACATCAAGTGAACAGAGTATAATAAATATCCCCCGGCGAAGCCGGGGGATATTTATTATACTGTTTTACGCAGCCCCGTCTATCTCGGTCTCCTCAACGGCTGGTGCGGCCTGCGCGGCGCTGCGGGTGACGCTGTCGGCATTCAGAATGGTGCCCTCACCGCCGGCGAAGCGAATGGTAACGTAGTCGCCCGCGTTGTAGATGACCGCCTCCGGCTGGTCGGCGGCGGAAATGACGTAGTAATGGCTGTCGCCGGTGAGATGCAGATAGTACAGGGTGTTGCCGTCCACCACGGCGGAGCGGATGTCATCCAGCACGCCGCTGACCTCGTTCTGGTCTGCCAAGGGCAGGTCGGCATCGGCAGAGGATACCAGCCCCTTCTCCGCCAGAATGCGGCGGTAGTTGGCTTCGCATTGAGCCACGGTGTCGCCGGTGGCCACGATCTGATACTGGCTGACATTGACCATGGCGTACATCTTCACCAACTCGGCGGCGTCCTTCAGCGCCATGAAATAGGTGGGCTGGTCGGAGATGTTCAGCAGCAGGGGGAATGTGGCTGTGTACTTCATCTGCTGCACCTGTCCCTCGGCGCTGCCCATGGCGGAATACTCCTTGGCGCCCGCCACCAGATAGAACCGTGTCTCCTTGGTGCGCTGGTTGGACAGGATGAAGCCGATGTTGGACTCGTCGGACACCACAGAGGTGATACCGGTGTACATGTACACGTCGTCCCCGATGGCGATGTAGTTATAGCCCTCGGTGGTGACAGTCACATCCCGCTGGCCGAACAGAGAGTTGATGAAGCCGTTGATATACGCGCCGTGGTAGTCGTACTGCTGCATGATCAGCTCGGCGGTGTACACATGATCCACCCAACTGGGCACGTCGCCGGTCTTGTAATAGGTGCTCTCACCGGTGGCGGCGTTCACCAGTACCGCGCCGATGATGTCCCGGCCGCCGAACAGGCCGATGGTGTGGCTGACGCGGGGGCACACCCACCAGGGATCGCCGTTCTCGTCGATCTCAAAGGCCGGTTCGTCGAACATATAGGTGGGATAGTGGAAGCGCAGGTGGCGGGTAAGATTGCGGCTGAAGTGCTCGGCGGTGGTGTAGTGGATGCCGTCCTCCAGACGTACTACTTCCACATTCTGCGTCACCATATCGATGAGCAGATAGGCGGGCAGGCCCTCGCTGCGATTGTTCAGCCATTTGATGATGTCGCCGTAGCGCAGGGGCGTGACGCGGACGGGGCGGCCCTGGTAGTTGATCTGGGTATAGTCGTCTGCCACCTCGAACTGCGACACCATGTCCGCCAGCTCGCCCAGCTTGCGGTTGCCCAGCTTCATGGCGGAGTTGGCGTCCAGCATGGGGATCTGGTCATAGCTGATCTCCTCCACCTCGGCGGCGAAGTCGCCGTCCTCCACGGTCAGCAGATCACGATAGCTGCCGGCCCGGAACAGCTGCCAGCCGACGACCGCGCCCGCCAGTGCCGTGACCACCATGGCAGCGGCCACAATGAGCGGCACCGTGCACTGCTTTTTCAGAAAGCCGAAGTAGCCCTTGGCGCCGGTGCCTTGAAAGCCGGAGGTAAGGATAGCGCAGCCGCTGTAGACGGCGCAGGTCAGCAGCACAAAGATGTAAAACTCCTCGCTCTTCAGGCTGATGGGCGGCAGGACGATGTAAAAGTATACGGCGGCGAACACCACCGTTACGGCGATGTTCAGCAGCGTGCGGCCCAGGGGCGTGCCCACGGCCCTGCGTTCTTTCTTTGGCCTCGGCTGGCGGCCGAAGCCCTGAAAGTCGGGATCATTCCAATTTGTGTTCTTCATAGACGTTTCCTTTCTCTGTTGATGTGTCTGTTGGTGCTATTATAACCGATACGACTCCGTTTGTATAGCAACTTTAGGTTGCAGGGGGAGAAAAAGCGTCGTTCATAATTTGTTTACGCAAAAAGTCAAAGAAAGTCAAAATTACCTATTGACAAAGTGGGGAAACAAGCGTATGATACAGGCAAAGGTCAAAGAAAGGCAAAGTCAAAAACAAAAAAGACGGTGCAATGACCACAGAAAGGCGGCGAGGATTTGGGTATTTCCGATATTATCGCTGGATTCATCCAGCAGGAGTTAGACCAGGCGGGAGGCGCACTGGAGCTGCAGCGCAGCGATCTGGCCCAGCGCTTCAACTGCGTACCCAGCCAGATCAACTACGTCATGTCCACCCGTTTTTCGCCGGAACACGGCTACATCGTGGAATCCCGGCGCGGCGGCGGCGGCTATATCCGCATCACCCGCGTCCGGGTGGATCGCCAGACGCTGCTGATGCATGTCATCAACAGTATCGGCAGCGAATTGGACGCGGCCAGTGCCCGCGCCATGGCGCAGAACCTGGTGCAGTCCGAGGCTGTCAGCTGTGAACTGGGGCAGGCGCTGCTGTCCGCCACTGGCAGCCGGGCGCTGCAGAGTGTATCTCCGGAGAAACGGGACGCGCTGCGCGCCGATATATTCAAGCAAATTCTGATCCATTCCGTCTGATGACGGCATAAGGAGGTTATGATTTATGAAGTGTGATCGTTGTGGAAAGAATGAGGCCACATTCTATTACAAGAGCAATATCAACGGCAGAGTGAATGAAGTCCGTCTCTGCCCCGACTGTGCCCGCGCCATGGGCTATACCGGATCCATGCAGAGCCGTATGAGCAGTTGGTTTGATGACGACTGGTTTGACCGGCCCTTCCGTATGCTGGAGCCGTTTTTCGGCGGCTTCGGCGACCGGATGCTGACCGAGTTCCCCAGCCCTGTCAACGTGCTGGAGCAGGCGCAGACCACTGCGCCCGACAGTGGGGCTGCTGATGATCTGCTGTCCAAGGACGAGGCGATGTCCCTGGCGTTGGAGCGCAAGCGCAATGCGCTGGAGACGCAGCTCCACAACGCCGTGGAGGAGGAGCGGTACGAGGATGCCGCCAAGCTGCGGGATGAGCTGAAGTCCCTCAGCGCTTGATTTCAAAATTTCTACCCCCGTTTGAGAGGAAGTGTTTATTATGTCTGAGAATAAATTTACCCCCCGTGCAGAGGAAGCCCTGCGTTTGAGCCAGGAGGCTGCCGAAGAGTTGGGCCACGGCTATGTGGGTTCCGAGCATCTGCTGTTGGGTTTGCTCCGTGAGGAAGAAGGCGTCGCCCATCGTGTGCTCTCTGAGTTTGGAGTCACCGATGAGATGGTCTGCTCCGTGCTGCAGCGCAGTGTGGGCAAGGGCGTTTCCGGCGCGGCCCCCAGCCAGGGCTTGACGCCCCGCGCCAAGGGCGTGGTGGAGCTGGCTGTGTCCGAGGCCTCCCGCATGGGCGGCAGCGCCATTGGCACGGCGCATCTGCTGATGGGCCTGCTCCGTGAGGGCGGCAACATGGGCCTGCGCATCCTGCGCACCGTCGGCGTGGATCCCAATAAAATGTACAGCGCCGTGGTCAGAAAGCTGAACGAGATGCCCCATGCTGTTGCCGGCGGGGCCTCTGCCCCTAACCGCGAAGCGGATAAGAAAAATAAGACGTTGGCCGAGTATACCCGCGATCTGACCGAGGCCGCCCGCAGCGGCAAGCTGGATCCCGTCATCGGACGTGACCAGGAGATCCAGCGTGTTATCCAGATACTGTCCCGCCGCAGCAAGAACAACCCTGTGCTCATCGGCGAACCCGGCGTCGGCAAGACCGCCATCGCCGAGGGCCTGGCGGAGCGCATCGCCTCCGGCGATGTGCCCGAAGAGCTGCTGGATAAGCGTATCCTGTCGCTGGATCTCAGCGGTATGGTGGCCGGCACCAAGTACCGCGGCGAGTTTGAGGAGCGTATCAAGAATACGCTGAATGAGGTCAAGAAGGACGGCAACGTCATCCTGTTCATCGATGAACTGCACACCATCGTGGGCGCCGGCTCCGCCGAGGGCGCCGTGGATGCCGCCAATATCCTCAAGCCGGCGCTGAGCCGCGGCGAGATCCGTGTTATCGGCGCCACCACGCTGAACGAGTACCGTAAGTACGTCGAGAAGGATGCTGCGCTGGAGCGCCGCTTCCAGCCTGTCACCGTGGGTGAGCCTACCCCGGAGGCTGCGCTGGAGATATTGAAGGGACTGCGCGGCCGGTATGAGGCACACCATAAGCTGACTATTACCGATGAGGCGCTGGATGCCGCTGTGCAGCTGTCCAGGCGCTATATCGGTGACCGGTTCCTGCCGGATAAGGCCATCGACCTGATGGACGAGGCTGCCTCCCAGGTGCGTATGAGTGCAGAGGCCTCTTCTCCGGATCTGAAGGCGCTGGAGGAGAAGATCACCGCCCTGCACCGGGAGAAGAACGATGCCATTGCCGCCCAGGATTTCGAGAAAGCCGCGCAGCTGCGCGATATCGAGAAGGACTATCAGGAGCAGGTGGACATCGAGAGGGAGAATTGGCGGAAGAGTCTGTCTCAGAACAGGGGGACCGTCACCGCCGATGATATCGCCAAGGTGGTGGCCGGTTGGACCGGCATCCCCGTCACCCGTCTGACGGAGGATGAGTCCATGCGCCTGCTGAAGCTGGAGGAGAAGCTCCACCAGCGCGTGGTGGGCCAGGATGACGCTGTTGCCGCTGTGGCCAAGGCCATCCGCCGCAGCCGTGTGGGACTGAAGGATCCCAAGCGTCCTATCGGTTCGTTCCTGTTCCTGGGCCCCACCGGTGTGGGCAAGACAGAACTGTGCAAGACGCTGGCCGAGGCCATGTTCGGCGACGAGAATGCCATGGTGCGTATCGACATGTCTGAGTACATGGAGAAGCACACCGTCTCCCGTCTGATCGGTTCGCCTCCCGGCTATGTGGGCCATGAGGAGGGCGGCCAGTTGACCGAGAAGGTGCGCCGTAAGCCCTACTCTGTGGTGCTGTTCGATGAGATCGAGAAGGCCCATGAGGATGTGTGGAACATCCTGCTGCAGATCCTGGAGGATGGCGTTGTTACCGACTCCCAGGGCCGCCGCGTGGACTTCAAGAATACCGTCATCGTTATGACATCCAACGTGGGTGCCAGAAACATCACGGCCGACGCTGCCAAGCTGGGCTTCGACGGCAAGGAGAAGGACGAGAAGGAGTCCGAGGAGGTTCGTTTCACCCGCATCCGCGAAGCGGTCATGACCGACCTCAAGCATACCTTCCGCCCGGAGTTCCTGAACCGTATCGATGAGATCATCGTGTTCCGCCAGCTGACACAGGAGAACATCGTGGAGATCGCCCGCCGTATGCTGGCCGTCACCGGCAAGCGCATGGCGCAGCAGGGCATCACCCTTGCCCTGGACGATGACGCGGTGCAGGCTCTGGCCAAGGATGGCTTTGATCCCCAGTACGGTGCGCGCCCTCTGCGCCGCGCCATCCAGAACCAGGTGGAGGACGCCGTGGCCGAGCAGATGCTGGAGGGCCGGCTGAAGTCCGGCGATACCGCCCGCATTTGCCTGCGGGACGGCAAGGTGGTCGTCGGCAGAGAGGCGGCTCCCGCCGCCGAAGCTGCCCCTGCTGCCGGAGAGTCCGTCGAGGACGTCAAGACTCCCGCGGAGAAATAAGCAAAAAGGAGCACCCTTGCGGGCAATGTCATTAAATTAAGAACCAGGCCATTTGGCCTGGTTCTTAATTTTAATATTTTTCTACGTTTTGTCACTTGCTTTCTACAATATTTCTGCATTTTATCAACATGATTTTGACAAAATGTTTGACTTAACGACATTGCCCTTGCGGGTGCTCCTTTTTTGCTTGTTGGAGATTTACAGTGTGTCCAGTGCCTGCTTCAGATCGGCGATGATGTCCTCGGCGTTCTCCAGACCAACGGACAGGCGGATCAGCCCGGCGGCGATGCTGGAGGCAGCCAGTTCCTCCTCGGTATAGGTGGAGTGTGTCATGGAGGCGGGGTGCTCGATCAGTGTTTCGGCATCGCCCAGTGAGACGGCTACCGTGATCATGTGCAGCGCGTTCACCAGCTTGACGCCGGCCTCGCGCCCGCCCTTGACTTCGAAGGAGATCATACCACCGAAGTCGCTCATCTGCCGCCGGGCAATATCGTGGCCGGGGTGATCGATAAGACCGGGATAGTAGACCTTTTCCACGGCGGGGTGGTCATACAGGAACTCTGCCACAGCCTTGGCGTTGGCGCAGTGCTTCTGCATGCGTATCTCCAGTGTCTTGAGCCCGCGCAGGATAAGGAAGGCGGTGAAGGGATCCATGACCGCGCCGGTCATATCCTTCAGACCGAACATGCGCACCTCGTTGCAGAAGTCGGCGGAGCCCACCACAAAGCCCGCGATCACGTCGCCGTGGCCGTTGAGGTACTTGGTGGCGGAGTGTACCACCACGTCTGCGCCCAGCTCCAGGGGCCGCTGCAGATAGGGAGAGGCGAACGTGTTGTCGCAGATGACCTTGATGTCTTTGTTGTACCCGTGGGCCAGCGCGGACACGGCGGAGATGTCGGCGATCTTCAGATTGGGGTTGGCCGGCGTTTCCAGATATACGGCGCAGGTGTTGGGGCGCAGGGCTTTGCGTACCGCGTCCAGGTCGGAGGTGTCCACAAAGCTGACCTCGACGCCATAGCGCGCCATGCCGTGGTTCAGAAGGGCGAAGGTGCAGCCGTACAGCGTGCCGTCGGCCACGATGTGCTTGCCGGCGGCGGCCACTGTCCACAGGGCGGAGGAGATGGCGCCCATGCCGGAAGCCGCGGCAACACAGGCTTCGCCGTTTTCCAGGGCGGCGATCTTGGCCTCTAAAACAGAGGTGGTGGGGTTGCCCAGGCGGGTGTAGATGTAACCGGCTTCCTGGCCGGCGAAGCGGCGTCCGCCCTGCTCGCAGCTGTCAAAAACGAAGGTGGAAGTCTGGAAAATGGGGGTGGTGAGAGCGCCGTACTGGGCATCCTTCACGTTCCCGGCGTGGATGGCTTTTGTGCCGAAACCGCAGTTTTCGTGCAGCATGGGGGTGTCCTCCTTATACAGCATACTTTGAAATGTCCGATAGAAATTGTACTTGTACACGGCGTTGATGTTCAAGTTGTACATCGCCGGTACATTTCAAGAGTATCACAGCCGAGGGGAAATGTGGTAGCGGCGAAATGTGGCAACTTGATATTTACTGAACTTATAGCCGAAACAGAAAAAATGCGCCAGATGATTTGTGAGAAACGCCGATTGTGAGTAAATCACCGAAATTAAATGGCATTAATTGGACATTATGCTGATGAAAAGCTGCGCAATCTGCGTGATTTTATCGAAAAGAATAATAAATAAAACAGATAGCAAATGGAGAGGGCGTGGGAAACGGTTGCCATTTGTCCGGAAGTGTGGTATAAGTGAAAACAGAAACGGTACCGGCGTCCGCCGGACGAAAACACAGCTTATGCAGGAGGTCATTGCTATGAAGAAGATCATCGCTACCACCAACGCACCCGCCGCCATCGGTCCCTATTCCCAGGCCATCGACTGCGGCAGCTTCCTGGTCACGTCCGGCCAGGTGCCCTTTGATCCCGCCACCGGCGAATTCGTCCCCGGCGGCATCACCGAGCAGACACGCCAGGTGCTGACCAATGTGAAGGCCATTCTGGAGGCCGCCGGCCTCACCATGGACAATGTGGTCAAGACCACCGTGTTCCTGCAGAATATGAGTGACTTCGCCGCGATGAATGCGGTGTACGCCGAGTTCTTCACCGAGGGCCAGTACCCCGCACGCTCTGCCGTGGAGGTAGGCGCCCTGCCCCGCGGCGCGCTGGTGGAGATCGAGACGATCTGCGTGAAATAAGTGTGAAAAGAAAGCCCTTTAGGCCGCCTGGCCTAAAGGGCTTTCTTTTTTTAGAGGGATATTTTGCGGCAATACGGCGCTGCATCAGCTTGACGTATACGGCAGTACGCCTGCGCTTCCGCGTCCTGTATTGACGAAAACCGCTTTGCCGGACGAGCACTGTGCCTATGGACCGGGATGCCCTCAAGGGGGAGTCTTTGGGGTTGCACAGAAGGGAGCGATCTGGTAGAATGTGGTATATATGCCAAACGAGGGGCCGCGGCCCCCGGTGTTGGGTATCTCCATACCCAACAAGATGTCTGCGGACGAGAAAGGAGCGCCCCATGAAGAAAACGCTGTTGGCTTTGACACTGGCCCTGGCAGCCGCCGCAGCCCTGTGCACCACCGCCTGGGCTATGGAGCTGTTTATTACCCTGCCGGACGGCAGCAGGCTCGTGCTGGAGGTGGAATCCGGGGATTCCATCAGGAATGTAAAGGCGAAGATCGAGGAGAAGACGGGCTGGCTCATAGCGGAACAGAAGCTGACAGGTAGCGGCAGCGAATTGTCCAATGGCCGCACGCTGGTGGATTATAATATCCAGAAGGAGGGCGTGCTGACTTTGGAAATATTGCCGACGATAACACTGACGAAAGAGTATCTTGCGGCCAACAGCGATAGGTTGGGGCACGGGCTTTACCGTCTGGAGGGGGATCTGGAGACGACGCAGACGATCTTGGTCAAGGATAAGAGCGAGGCGGCGCTGGACCTCAACGGGCACATCCTGAAGTATACGGGAACATCATCCGGAAGCGTCGTCAGGATCGAGGATAGTGACAGTGGTTTGACGCTGCTGGACAGCGCCCCTGCCGCAGCGCACAGTCCGTTTACCAGCCCGGTCACGGGCGAGACGTACACCGTCGCCGGCGGCGTCATTACGGGCGGTACGGGAGATACACAAGCTTCGGGTGATCTCCATGGAGGGGGTGTGTATATTCATAGCGGCAGTCTGTATATGCTGGGCGGCACCGTCACCGGCTGCAACGTATACCGGGGGGCTGCCGGCTGCGGCTATGGCGGCGGTGTGTATGTCGCCGGCGGCAGTTTTGAGATGAGCGGCGGCGCTATTACCCATTGCAGGGCCAACGATGGCGGCGGTGTGTATGTCGGCGGAGGGGGAACCTTTGCCATGAGCGGCAGGGCGCTTATTGAGAACTGCAGGGCGGGAAGCCCTGACGACAGCGACGGGGTGCACAACGGCGGAGGGTTCTATATGACCGGCGGAAGGATCGTCACGGCGGCAGAGAGACCGGCGGTGAAGCTGGCCAACTGCACGTCTATGACCGGCGGTACGGTGGAGGGAAAGGTCGAAAGGGGAGAAGAAATTGAGGTGATCTACACCGTAACGTTTATGGATGGCAGCAGCCGGTGTGCACTGCAGTATTTTGCAGAGGGCAGCGGAACTATCCGACTGCAAGCGGTAAAACCGACGCTGGGCAGGAGCGGATATGAGGTCACCTGGCACAAGGCGGACGGAACACCGTGGGATTTCAGTACGGATCTGGAGACGGAACTGGGGATGCTGGATGTGAAAGAGCTGACGCTGTATGCCAAGTGGACGGCCACCGGAGGGCACGGCTATTACGGCCCCGCAGCGCCTGTTGAGGCCCCTAAGACCGCCGACGCAGGGATCGCGGTATACGCCGTGACGGCGCTGCTGTCGCTGACCGGTGTGGCCTGGACGGGGAGAAGGAAGTCCTGAGACAAAAAGAAGCGCCCCGGCGGGGCGCTTCTTTTTGTCAAGCCTCCTTGTTGAGCTCGGAGACGATATCCTTCAAAATGGCGATGAATTTTTCGCCGTGGGGTGTGAGAGGGACGTCCTTGGGGCGGATAACGCCCAGGCGCATGTCGTGAACGTCGCCGGTCAGGGGGAGAGTCATCAGCCGCTCGTCGCCGTAGCCGTCGGGCAGGACGCCGCTGCCGGTGGAGACGCAGTCCGTGTGGGCCATGACGTTATAGGCGGTGGCCCGGTCGCTGACGGATACCACCTGGTCGAACTCCGCGCCGGTGCCCACCACGGCCTCCTCGGCATAGTGATAGTTGCTGTCCGACTGGGTGAACACCACATAGGGGTAGGCATACAGCTGCTCCAGACGCACGGCGCTCTCGCCGGACAGGGGGTGGCCCTTGCGGAGGAATACGCGGGGGCGTATATCCACCAGGGGCTGGAAGGTGAGGTTTTTCTCCCGCAGGATGCGGCCGATGAAATGCTCGGTCATGTCGGAGACAAAGATGATGCCGAAGGCGCTGCGGCGCTGGGCCACCTCGTCGATGACGGCGGCCATCTCCATCTCCTTGAAGCTCACCTGGATATGGGGCTCGTCCAGCAGGTGCAGGAACTCCACAAAGGCCTTGGCGCAGAAGGGATAGCGCTGGGAGGCCACGGACAGGGCTACCCGGTCGCCGGCGCGGCGCTCGCCGTAGTAGCGCTCCAGCTTGCGGGAGCGCTCCACCAGCGGAGCGATCTGGGCCACCAGCTCGCGGCCCTCCTCCGTCAGCGTGACACCGCGGTTGGTGCGCAGAAATATGGTCACGCCCAGCTCACGCTCCACCTCGGCAATGGCCGCCGACAGGGCGGACTGGGACAGGAACAGATTACGGGCCGCACGGTTCATGGAGCCGCAGCGGTCCACCTCCAGTATGTAGCTCATTTGCAGCAGTGTCATGGGTTGTCGCCCCTTTCCTGTGGTATTGTGTCCACTATACCAAAAAGGGGAAGGTCTGTAAACACTTTGTAACCGAAAGGCGGTTGACACGGCGGAAAGGGCGGCGTATAATCTGGAATCGGCGCGATGCGCCGGGAAATGCCCGACGAGGCATACAGAAAGGAAACGCAGAGGAATGAAAAAGTTTATGACAATGGTGCTGGCCATGGTCATGGCGTTGAGCCTGGCGGCCTGCGGCAGCAAGGACGAGACGAAGAAGCTGACGGGCACCTGGCAGTACCGGGTGGACATGAGCGATATGATGAACCAGCAGATGGCCGAGAGCCTGGAGCTGGGCGACACGCAGCTGGATGGCACCTTCGGGATCTATCTGTCCCTGACCGTGGCGGAGGACGGTGCGTACACCATGGTGCTGGACACCGAGGCCACCGGTGATGAGATGAGCGCCTATCTGCAGACGCTGACGCCTGTGGTGGTGGACAGCATGTACGCCGCCGCCGAGGCCGAGGGTATGAGCCGTGAGGAGTTCAACGCCGCGCTGACCGAGATGGGCATGACCGCGGAGGAGTATGTCGGCGCCATTTTCAGCGCCTTTGACATGGGCTCCCTGATGAGCAGCATGATCGGCACCGAGGACAGCGGCATCGACGCCGGTTACTGCAAGGCCGAGGACGGTAAGCTGTATCTGGCCGACACCGCCGAGGGGCTGGCTGAGGCCGGCTATGTGAACTACACGTTCAACGGCGACGGCACCATGAGCTGGACTGACAGCGAGGGTGAGCTCAGCGGCAAGCTGACCGCCGAGGAGCAGGAGCTGATCCAGTTCCCTATGGTCTGGACAAAGCAGGCCGCGTAACAGCGAAAAAAGAAGCACCCCGGTTGGGGTGCTTCTTTTTTCGCGCTTATCAGTCGCCCATGGGAGCGCCGCAGTGGGGGCAGAACTTGCTGTCGCTGGCGGCACCGCAGACGGGGCAGACCTTGAAGGTCACCTCGGACTCCTCTACCACCGGCTCGTCCTTCTGGGGCTTGCTGGCCTCCAGCTGGGCGATGCGCTCCTTGCTGGCGTTGACGGCGGCCACCACGTCCTTCACGGCGTCGGGGATGTCGTCCTGGTGCTCGGCCACGAACCACTCGCCGATGGCGCGGTAGTTCTTCTCCAGCTCACGCTGTTCGTTCATAATGGCCATGTTGACCTTAGCGCTGTCGCTGAGATCCTTGGCCTTGTCGGCGGCCACTTCGGCCAGATCCTTGGCCTTGTCCACGGCGATGCCGGCGTACTCCTGCGCCTTCTTGCTGATGTCATTGAGAATACCCATGATCTATGCTCCTTTCCATATTTCCCGGCCCCGGCCCTTGCGGCGGGGCAGCGGGCGGTTTTGCCCTGTTGAGGCAAGTATAGCGCGTTTTTTCGGCAGTTGCAAGCGTTATACGGCGAAATTTACACACTGTTTACTTAAGGCAGCGCCGCTATGCGGTATTGCCTTAATGCTCGATCCAGTCGGAGGCCCGGCCCACGGCCCGCTTCCACAGACGGTAATAGGCGTCGCAGTCCGCCTGGGGCCGTTCCGGCAGGAACACCCGCTGGCTGCGCCGCAGGGCGGAGATCTCGCCCATATCCCGCCAGAAGCCGCAGCTGAGGCCTGCCAGGGCCGCCGCGCCGAAGGCGGTGGTCTCCACCATCTCCGGGCGATCCACGGGAATGCGCAGCAGGTCGGCCTGCATCTGCAGCAGCACGTCGGAGACACTGGCGCCGCCGTCCGCCCGCAGCAGGGCGATGTCGCAGCCGGCGTCCTGGCGCATGGCCAGCATCAGATCCGTTACCTGTGCGGCGATGCAGCTGAGCACGGCGCGGGCGATGTGGGCCCGGCCCGTGCCGCGGGTGACGCCCAGAATGGCGCCGCGGGCGTACATGTCCCAATAGGGCGCGCCCAGACCGGTGAAGGCGGGCACTACCACCACGCCGCCGCTGTCCGGCACGGAGGCGGCCAGCACGTCGATCTCCGGCGCGGAGGAGATGATGCCCAGCTCGTCCCGCAGCCACTGGATGGTGCTGCCGGCGTTGAACACGCTGCCCTCCAGGGCGTAGGTGGTCTGGCCGTTTACCTGCCAGGCCACGGAGGTCAGCAGTCCGGCGCGGGAGCGCACGGGCCTGCTGCCCACGTTCATCAGGGTGAAGCAGCCGGTGCCGTAGGTGTTCTTGGCCTCGCCGGGGGCGAAGCAGGTCTGGCCGAACAGGGCGGACTGCTGGTCGCCCGCCGCGCCGCACACCGGCACGCCCGCCAGGGATTCCAGACCGGGGATGCCGGGCTGCACCGTGCCGTAGACCATGCTGTTGGGTACGGGCTGCGGCAGCATGGCGGTGGGCACACCCAGAATGCCGCACAGCTCCTCGTCCCAGAAAAGCCGATGGATGTCGAACAGCATGGTGCGGCTGGCGTTGGCGTAGTCCGTCACATGCTGCCCGGTCAGCTTCCAGATGAGCCAGCTCTCCACGGTGCCGAACAGCACCTCGCCCCGCTCGGCCCGGCGGCGCACGCCGGGCACGTTATCCAGGATCCAGCGGATCTTGCTGCCGGAGAAATAGGCGTCGATCAGCAGGCCGGTGGCGGAACGGATGCGCTCCTCCAGGCCCCGGCGCTTCAAGTCCTCGCACAGCTCCGCCGTGCGGCGGCACTGCCACACGATGGCGTTGTATACCGGCTGGCCGGTGGCCTTGTCCCAGAGGATGGTGGTCTCCCGCTGGTTGGTGACGCCGATGCCCGCCACGCTGCCCTCCGGCAGGCGTGCGGCGGCCTCCGCCGCGGCGCGGCGCTGGGTGTCCCATATCTCCAGGGGATCGTGCTCCACCCAGCCGGAGCGGGGATAATGCTGGGGCAGGGGCTGCTGGCTCAGGGCGGCGATGGCGCCCTGCCGGTCGAAGGCGATGGCACGGGAACTGGTGGTGCCCTGGTCCAGCGCCAATATGTACTGCGCCATGGCGGTTCCTCTTTTCTTTTTCGGATTTTTGTGGTACACTATAGCGTAAGCGAAGTTTCCCTCCCGTCCGGCGGCGCCGGGCGGAGAGAGCGGCGGCGGATGATGGCCGCCGTGGAGCCATTATACCATGAAAGGAGCGGATACACCATGACAAATTTGTCCGACTTCACATTTCTCTCCAGCGACGGCAGAACGCAGCTTCACGGAATGCTGTGGGAACCGGAGGGCGTACCTGCCCGCGCCGTGCTGCAGATCTGCCACGGCGTGGCGGAGCACATCGCAAGGTATGACGCCTTCGCCCGCGCTCTGAATGAGCAGGGCATCGTGGTGGCCGGTCACGACCACCTGGGCCACGGCAAGTCCCTGCCGGAGGGCGGCACGCCCGTCTATTTCGGAGACGGAAATACCTGGAATACTGTGGTGGACGACATCTATGTGCTGCATCAGAGACTGAAGCAGAGGTATCCCGATCTGCCGCTGTGCATCATGGGCCACAGTATGGGCTCGTTCCTGACGAGGACATATCTCATCCGCTATCCCGGCACGGTGAAGGCCGCCGTCATCATGGGCACCGGCTGGCAGCCCCGCGCCGCCATCACCGGCGGCCTGGCTCTGGCCAACGCCATCGCTGCCGTCAGCGGCGAGAACGCCACCAGCGATGTGGTGACGGAGCTGGCCTTCGGCAGCTATAACAAGCTGTTTGCCCCCAACCGTACCAAGGTGGACTGGCTGTCCGCCGACGAGAGCAACGTGGACGACTATATCGCCGATCCTCTGTGCGGCGCGGACGCCACGGTGGGGCTGTTCCGCCAGATGCTGCACGGCATCCGCTTCAACCAGCGGATGAGCCATCTGCGGCAGATGGACAAGGATATGCCCGTGCTGTTCGTGGCCGGGGATAAGGACCCGGTGGGCAGCTGCGGCAAGGGCGTGCGGCAGACCTGCGATGCCTTTAAGGCCGCCGGTATGCGGGACTGCACGCTGAAGCTGTATCCCGGATTGCGGCACGAGATCCTCAACGAGAAGGCATACGCCGCGGACATTACGAAGGACATTGAAACGTGGCTGCTGTCCCGGCTGGAGAAATAAGCCCGTCTATGGGAGAGGTAAAGGAGAAAAAGACTATGACCGAGTGGGAAGCCCTGCGGCAGGAGTGCCTGCACTGTCATGCCTGCACGCTGGCGGATAAGCGCACCAATGTGGTATTCGGCGTGGGCCGGGAGGACGCAGAGATCATGATCATCGGCGAGGCCCCCGGCGCCAACGAGGACAAACAGGGCGAGCCCTTCGTGGGCCGCGGCGGCAAGCTGCTGGACGACATGCTGAAAATGATCGGTCTGGACCGCACCCGCCTGTACATTACCAATTCGGTGAAGTGCCGTCCGCCGGAGAACCGCGATCCCATGAACACGGAGAAGGATGCCTGCAAGGGCTATCTGCAGCGGCAGCGGGCGCTGATGAAGCCCAAGATCATCGTGTGCCTGGGCCGTATCAGCGCCATGGAGATCATCCGCCCGGATTTCAAGATCACCCAGGAGCACGGGCAGTTCTTTGAGAAGGACGGCTGCCTGATGATGGCGCTGTACCACCCCGCCGCGCTGCTGCGGGATCCCCGGAAGAAGCCGGAGACGTTCGAGGATCTGAAAAGGCTGCAGGCCAAGATCAAAGAGGTCTGCACAAGAACGGAACTGGATTTCTAAGCAGAATGTGTCTCTTGCGCCAGTACTTCGCGGCGCAGAGCCCATCGCTTTCACAAAAAAGAGAACAAAAAGGGAGCGCCTCGTCAGAGGCGCTCTCTTTTGCTTATTTCTCGCGGGGCATTTTCCAGCCCCGGTGGTCGGTGTGGAGCAGCTGATGGGATCTCTCGCTGAGAGGGGACTTGAAGAACTCGCGGTACAGGGCCTGAACGTCGGGATTCTCATGGGAGAAGCGCACCTTCGTGTTCTTGTCGATGCTCCAGAGGATGTCGCCGCGGTAGGCGGCCATCTCCTGGCCGTCGTGGATGGGCTGCCCGCCGCCGCCGGCGCAGCCGCCGGGGCAGGCCATGACCTCCACAAAGTCGTAGTCCACGCTGCCCTCGTCAATGGCGTTCATCAGCCTGTGGGTGTTGCCCAGTCCGCTGACCACCGCCACGCGGACGTTCCCTGCGCCGGGGATGGCGAAGGAGGCCTCCTTCCAGCCGTCCATGCCGCGGACGGCGGAGAAAGCGTCGGCGTCCGGGTTCTTGCCGGTGACCAGGTAGTAGGCGCTGCGCAGAGCGGCATCCATGACGCCGCCGGTGGCGCCGAACACCACCGCCGCGCCTGTGCCGGTGCCCAGAGGACTGTCGAAGGGCGTCTCCGGCAGGACGGCGGGGTTGATCTGCTCACCGCGCAGCATACGGACGATCTCGCGGGTGGTCAGCACCACGTCCACATCCGGATCACCCTGGGCATCCTTCATGGTGGGCAGGGCGCATTCCGCTTTTTTGGCGGTGCAGGGCATGATGGATACCACAAACAGCTTCCTGGGATCCACGCCCAGCTTTTCGGCGAAGTAGGTCTTGGCCACGGCGCCGAACATCTGCTGGGGGCTCTTGGCCGTGGAGAGATTCTCCACATACGCCGGGAACTGGCCCTTGAGGAAGCGCACCCAGCCGGGACAGCAGCTGGTGAACATGGGCCAGTGGTACTTGTTGCGGTGGGTGAAGCGCTCCAGGAACTCGCTGCCCTCCTCCATGATGGTCAGGTCGGCGGCGAAGTCCGTGTCGAACACATAGTCGAAGCCCATGGTCTTAAGGGCGGTGACCATACGTTCCGCCGTGGCGAACTTGGGATCCAGATGGTAGAACTCCGCCCAGGCCGAGCGCACGGCGGGGGCGATCTGCACCACGGTGATGCGCTCCTTGTCCGCCAAGGCGTCGAACACCTTGCCGGTGTCGTCGTGCTCCTGCAATCCGCCCACGGGACAGTGGGTGACGCATTGCCCGCAGAAGGTGCAGTCACTCTCGCCCAGGGTGCGGGTGTGGGCCACGCCCACGGTGGTGTGGGTACCGGTGCCCATCAGATCCCAGATGCCCATGCCCTGGATCTTTTCGCACACCTGGATGCAGCGCATGCACTTGACGCAGCGGTTCTCGATGCGTACCACGGGGTTGGAGTAGTCCGTGGGGATGTTTTTCAGATCGTCTATGTAGTGGTCGCCCAGCAGGTTATAGTCGTTGGTCAGCTGCTGCAGTTTGCAGTTGCCGCTGCGGGTGCATTTGGTGCACTTCGTCTCGTGCTGGCTCAGCAGCAGGCGCAGGTTCACGCGCCGGGCCTCGCGCACGCGGGGCGAGCTGGTGTAGACCACCATGCCCTCGCTGACGGCGCTGTCGCAGGAGGGGACCAGCCGGGCGTAGCCCTCCACCTCCACCATGCAGATGCGGCAGGCGCCGATCTCGTTGATATCCTTCAGATAGCACAGGGTGGGGATACTGATGCGCAGGGTGCGGGCGGCCTCCAGAATGGTGGTGCCCTCCGGCACGGTGACAGTCCGGCCGTCGATGGTCAGCGTTACCATTTTTCGTTCCTCCCTCCCCGGAATATGCCGTAGCCGTAGTGGTCGCAGCGCAGGCAGCGGGACGCTTCGGTCCGTGCGCCCTCCTCGGTGAGGCCGCACTCGATGTCCTCGAAGTCGCAGCGGCGCTGGCAGGCCTCGCGCTCGGTGGTGTTGATGCGCCCGTGGGGGGCGCGGTTGTTCAGACGCGGCGCCGGGATATCCACCTCCACCTTGATCTCGTGGCGGAAGCCCAGATGCTCGTCGATGTTGGCCGCGGCCACCTTGCCGGCGGCGATAGCGCGGATGGCAGTGGCGGGGCCGGTGACGCAGTCGCCGCCGGCAAACACGTTGTCCATGTCGCCCACCTGGCCGGACAGGCCAGCCACGAAGGTGCCCCGCTGGATGGGCACGCCGGCCTGCTCAAAGCCCTGGATCTCGATGCCCTGGCCGATGGCCACCACAATAATGTCCGCCGGGATGCGCACCTCCGGCAGATCGGCTCTGTTGGGCCGGGGCCGCCCGGACTTGTCCGCCTCGCCGATGATCTGGGGCTGCACCCACAGGGCGGCGTTGCCGTCCTCGTCCGCCTCGATGCGCACAGGGGCCATCAGCGGCAGCAGCTCCGCGCCCTCGGCCATGGCGCCGGTGACCTCGTCGGGCAGGGCAGTCATGTCCTCGATGCGGCGGCGGTAGACGCACGTCACTTTTTCCGCCCCAAGGCGGATGGAGCTGCGTGTAACGTCCATGGCCACGTTGCCGCCGCCGATGACCACCACCTGCTTGCCGGTGAAGTCCGGCATCACATCGTTGCCGATGGAGCGCAGCATCTCCACGGCGGACATGACATGATGGCTGTCCTCGCCGGGGATACCCACCTTCTTGTCCTGGTGTGCGCCGATGGCGATATACAGGCAGTCGTACTCCTTCTGCAGCTCCTGCACCCAGATGTCCACGCCCACGGTCACGCCGGTGTGGGCCTCGATGCCCAGGGACAGGATGGAATCGATCTCCGCGTCCAGCAGGTGCCGGGGGAAGCGGTAGCTGGGGATGCCGTAGCGCAGCATGCCGCCCAGCTTTTCACGCTCCTCAAATACCGTGACCTTGTGGCCCATCAGGGCCAGATAGTAGGCGCAGCTGAGGCCGCTGGGGCCGCCGCCGATAATGGCGACCTTCTTTCCGGTGGACGGTGCGCACTCCGGCTGGGGCACATCCCCGGCGTGGTCCACGGCATAGCGCTTCAGACCGCGGATGTTAATGGCGTCGTCGATCATGTTGCGACGGCACCGTGCCTCGCAGGGGTGCTCGCAGATATAGGCGCAGGAGGTGGGGAAGGGGTTGTCCTTGCGGATCAGGCGCACGGCATCGGCACAGCGTCCCTCGCCCACCAGCGCCATGTAGCCGGGTACGTCCACCCCGGCGGGACAGAGCGCCACGCAGGGCACCGGCAGCTGCAGTCCGGCCAGGCAGCGGTGGTGCAGGATGTGTTCCTCGTAGTCGTCGCGGAAGCCCTCCAGCCCATCCAGCACCAGACGGGCGGCGTCGCGCCCGATGGCGCAGTCGGCGGTGTTCACCACCGTGCGGGCCGTCTTTTCGATGATGGCCAGGGTGTCCATGTCGGCGGTGCCGTCCAGTACCGTGGCGATCAGCTTGCTCAGCTGGCCCAGACCGATGCGGCAGGGCACGCACTTGCCGCAGGACTGCGCGTGGCACAGCTGCAGAAACGACAGGGACATATCCACCGGGCATAATCCCGGAGGGCTGGCGGCGATGCGGCGCTCCACGTCGCGGTAGAGGTTATCCACCACAGTCTGGGCGCGGCTGGCGGTTTTGATATCGAGTCTGCTCAAGCAGAAGACCTCCTTCCGTCTGCATATCGCGCACAAGTGTCCTGCGCATGCGGACCGAAATCTATGTTACTCATAAGGATGACACAAAACGCGGCAAAAGTCAACAAACAAAAAAGATTGTTTTCATAAGGAGAAATTATCGAAAATCACCGTATTTTTAACGCTATTTCCGGAGCAAGTGGGGAAGCTCCCTGTCAATTTGTTTCCTCATATGAAAAGCTCCCCGGCGCGTTCGCGCCGGGGAGCAGGAAGGCGGGACTTACGCTCTGCTGTGGCGCAGATAGCGGTAGTCGTTTTTGAGAATGTTGCGGAAAAACGGGACACACAGCACCGCGTCCGCCGCCATCCAGGCCATGGGATCGGCGGCGCTCAGGGCATAGAAGGCCGCGGCGGGGGCGTCCGCGCTGATCGCGCCGCCGGCAACCAGCGGCGGCAGAAGGGTGCATACGGCGATGCGGGCCACCAGCTCCGCCGCGCCCGCGCCCAGCACGAAGCCGCTGCGTCCGATGCCCTGCACGCAGTTGCGCACCACGAAGATGAAGGCAAGAAACAGGTACATGGAGAAGTCCACATACAGCAGGGAATTGCCGTACCGCACCGCCTCGGCCGTCACCTTGTCGGTGCTGAGGAAGATGTGGTAGAAGAAGTCGCCCTGCATGGACAGGAAGCCCAGGCCCACCGCCGCCGCAGCCAGGATGCATACGATGATCATCGACTGCAGCGTGCCGCGCCGGATGCGGTCGTAGTGGCCCGCGCCCAGATTCTGGGCGGTGAAGCTGGTCAGCGCGCCGCCGAAGGCGTTCATGGGCGTCATCAGCAGATTGTTCAGCTTGTTGGCCGCGCCGAAGCCGTTCTGCGCCGCGTTGGACACCATCACGCCGTCCCGCATGTCGAACTGCACCACGCCGCCCTGCATGACGATAATGCCGACGGCCAGCACCGAGAACTGCAGCCCCAGGGGGACACCGCGGATCAGATGCCGCTTGACGTCCATCATGGTGATGCGCCAATCAGCTCTGTGCAGCCGCAGCACCGGGTAGCGGATAAAAGCGTAAACGAAGCAGCCCACGGTGCTGACCAGCTGCGCCAGCACCGTGGCGCCCGCCGCACCGGCCACGCCCCAGCGGAAGGACAGGATGAACAGCAGATCCAGCCCCACATTCAGCACTGTGGAGAACAGCAGGAACACCAGCGGCGTTACCGAGTCGCCCATGGCCCGCAGGAAGGAGCAGATGAAGTTGTAGAACAGCTGCGCGCCGATACCCGCGAAGATGATGGCGCAGTAGGTGTAGGCCGCGGTGTAGACCTCGTGGTTGTCCGGCGTCACGTTGATCCACGCCAGCATGGGATCCAGCAGCGACAGCGCCAGGGCCGTCAGCACCACCGTCAGCGCCGCCGACAGGAGGATCTGCGTGGCCAGGGAGCGGCGCACGCCGCGCTCATCGTGCATCCCCACATAGTAGGAGGTGATGACGCAGAACCCGGCGCTGACGCCGAAGGCGAACTGCAGAAAGATGAACACCAGGGACGTGGTGTCGTTGACGCCGGCCACCTCGGCGGCGGTCAGCGTCTGGCCCACGATGGCGGCGTCGCTGATGGAGTACACCTGCTGCAAAAGATAGGACAGGATCACCGGCAGGGAAAACAGCAGTATGACGCGCCAGCATTTGCCCTGCGTCAAATCGATGGGCTCCCTTTTCGCATGTGCTGTTTTCACAGAAATCGCTCCCTTTCTTTGTATAGTATGGACAAAACATTCTTCCAGAGCGCCGATTATAATACCACCCGCCGCCGTTGTCAAGAGCCCGGCGGAATTTTTCCGCAAAGGCCGGAAAACGCAAAAAAAGACCGTCCCTCAGGACGGCCTTTTTCTGTTCTCTTAATACGCCACGCCCCAGTAGATGTCGGTGGTGCACTCCTTGCCGCACACGACGCACTTGCCGGTGGTGCCGGACTGCTTCAGCGGCATGCAGCGGCTGGACACGCCGGCCTTTTCCTTCATGGCCAGCTCGCACTCCAGGCTGCCGCACCACTTGGTACGGGCGAAGCCGCCCTTGCCCTGCGCCATCTCCTTGACTTCCTCCCAGGAGGTCATGTCGAAGGTGTTGTCCTCCAGATTTTTGGCGGCCATGTTGTACAGGTTGTCGTGCACGTCCTGCAGCAGCTGCTTCACGGCGCTCTCCAGCTCCGTCAGCGGCACGAAAGTCTTCTCGCCGGTGTCGCGGCGGGCGATGCAGCACTGGCCCTTCTCCATGTCCTTGGGGCCGATCTCCACCCGCAGGGGCACGCCCTTCATCTCATACTGGGCGAACTTCCAGCCGGCGGACTGGTCGCTGTCGTCCATGCTGACGCGGATGCCCGCGGCGCTCAGACGGTCGCGCAGACCGGCGGCGGCCTCCAGCACGCCCTCCTTGTGCTGAGCGATGGGAATGACCACCACCTGGGTGGGGGCGATCACCGGGGGCAGCACCAGACCGTGGTTGTCGCTGTGCGTCATGATGATGGCGCCGATCAGCCGGGTAGACGAGCCCCAGCTGGTCTGGAACGGGTACTGCAGGGTGTTGTCCCGGCCGGTGAACGTCACGTCGTAGGCGCGGGAGAACTTGTCGCCGAAGAAGTGGCTGGTGCCGGACTGCAGGGCCTTGTGGTCCTTCATCATGCACTCGATGGTGTAGGTGGCCTCGGCGCCGGCGAACTTCTCCTTGTCGGTCTTGCGGCCCTTCACCACGGGCATGGCCAGCGCGTTTTTGCACACGTCGGCGTAGCAGTTCAGCTGCTGCTCAGTCTCGGCCTCGGCCTCGGCCGCCGTCTCGTGGATGGTGTGGCCCTCCTGCCACCAGAACTCGCGGCTGCGCAGGAACGGGCGGGTGGTCTTCTCCCAGCGGATGACGGAGCACCACTGGTTATACAGCATGGGCAGCTCCCGGTAGCTGTGGAGCACGTGAGACCAGTGGTCGCAGAACATGGTCTCGGACGTGGGGCGGAACGCCAGGCGCTCCTCCAGCGGCTCGCTGCCGCCGTGGGTGACCCAGGCCACCTCGGGAGCGAAGCCGTTGACCAGCTCGCCTTCTTTTTTCAAAAGGCTCTCGGGGATCAGGGCGGGCATGGCCACGTTCACGTGGCCGGTCTTCTTGAACTCGCCGTCCATGATGCGCTGGATATTCTCCCAGATCGCGTAGCCATAGGGCCGCAGAATGGTGAAGCCCTTAACGCTGGCGTACTCGACCAGCTCCGCCTTGCGGCAGATGTCGGTATACCATTGGGCAAAATCGTCCTCCATATTGGTGATCTGTTCGACCTTCTTGTCCTGTGCCATGTTGATCTTCTCCTTATTTCTGCCGCCGGACGGCCAACAGGAACCGTTCCCTGCCGCGCGGCGGGTGTATTGACAAATTGATATTTTACGTTCTTTCCCGCCGCTTGTCAAGCCTTGCGCGCAGCGCGGCAAGGCCCTCCGTAAGCTCCGGACAGCGCGCCGC
>CAVGEC010000012.1:0-32935 GCA_963628195.1 Bacteroidaceae bacterium | reverse complement strand
GTCTCTGGTCGCCTGCGGTCAGAAGGATGAGCCCAAGACCGATGACCAGGGCGACGCCACGGGGACCACTTATAAGGTCGCTATGATCACCGACTACGGCGATATCACCGACCAGTCCTTCAACCAGACTACTTACGAGGCCTGCAAGGCGTTTGCTGATGCCAACAGCGTGGAGTTCTCCTACTTCAAGCCCGCCGGCGACAACACCGCTGACCGTGTGGCTATGATCGAGAGCGCTGTTGACCAGGGCTACAACGTCATCGTGATGCCCGGCTATGCCTTCGGCGGCGCTATCGTCGAGGCTGCTCCCCAGCACAAGGACGTCAAGTTCATTGCGCTGGACGTGGGCAAGGGCGACCTGCTGGAGACGGCTGTGGCTGCCAAGGGCGAGACCTATGACTACAATCCCGACAACTGGGATCTGGACACCTACGTTGACATGAGCAACGTGTACTGCGCCGTGTATCAGGAAGAGCTGTGCGGCTACATGGCCGGTTACGCTGCTGTGAAGCTGGGCTACAAGAATCTGGGCTTCCTGGGCGGCATGGCTGTCCCCGCTGTTGTCCGCTATGGCTACGGCTTCGTGCAGGGCGTTGACGCCGCTGCTGCCGATATGGAGCTGACCGATGTTAAGGTCAACTATGTGTACGGCGGCCAGTTCTTCGGCGATGCCGATATCACCGCTAAGATGGACACTTGGTATGCCGGCGGCACTGAGATCGTGTTCGCCTGCGGCGGCGGTATCTACACCTCCGCTGTTGACGCTGCCAAGAAGGTCGAGGGCGCCAAGGTCATCGGTGTTGACGTTGACCAGGCTGGCGTGATCGCCAACTATGCTGCCGGTGAGGGCGCTGATCAGGCTACCATTGATAGCTTCAAGGCTCTGACCGTCACCTCCGCTATGAAGGGCCTGTATCCCGCTACCTATGACACCCTGACCGATGTCATCGTGAACGGCAACTGGGACAACTATGCCGGCAAGATCGCCACTCTGGGTCTGGTGTCCGCTGACGATCCTACTCTGAACTATGTCCAGATCCCCATGGACAGCACTCAGTGGGCTGACGGCGCGTTCACTCAGGATGACTACAAGGCTCTGGTGAAGGCTATGTTCGACGGCGAGTTGACCGTCAGCAACGACACCACCAAGGAGCCCAAGGACTTCGCTGCTGAACTTGCTACCTCTATCGCTTTCGACGATCAGGGCAAGATTAAGTAAGTCTGAACCGAACTGAAAAAAGAAAGACCGCGAGAGCGGTCTTTCTTTCTGTCCGGCCCGCTGAGAGCCTGCACGGTTGCAGATATCGGAGGGAGGGATAGTGTGAAAGGGAACCGTCAGGGTTCCCTTTCGCGTTTGATCGTCCGCCGCAGCGACCAAAATGGCAAAATAAATCCTGCACTTATTTTGCCATTTTGCTTTCAGCTTGGCGGGGAAGTCCATAGGGACTTTTCGGCAAGCTGACCGCTTCGGCGGTCTTCCTTTTTTGTGCACGGGGCGTTCCGTCGGAAAAGAAACCGTGCTGGCGCCCGCCCCGTAGGGTGGGTGCTGCTTTTCCTGTTACCGGAAATCGAAAAATGACGGCCAAATAGGCAATTTCCACGAAATTGTCTTTGCTTTATGCCGAGGGGTATAGTATAATGTCATTATCTATTGTGGTTTCCGTCCCCGCGGGTGCGAAATGCGGCGGGCCATAAAACGGAAGGGAGGGCGAAAACTTGGACACACCGTATGCAATCGAAATGCTGCACATTACAAAACGGTTTCCCGGTATCATCGCCAATGACGACATCACACTTCAATTGAAGAAGGGTGAGATCCACGCCCTGCTGGGCGAAAACGGCGCGGGCAAGTCCACGCTGATGAGCGTGCTGTTCGGCCTGTACCAGGCCGAGGAGGGCGTGATTAAGAAGGACGGTGTGGAGGTATCCATCAAGGATCCCAACGATGCCAACGCGCTGGGCATCGGCATGGTCCACCAGCACTTCAAGCTGGTGGAGTGCTTCACCGTGCTGGACAACATCATCATGGGCGTGGAGCCCACGAAATGCGGCTTCCTGCAGAAGAAGGAGGCGCGGGAGAAGGTCATGGCCCTCAGCGAGAAGTACGGGCTGCAGATCGACCCGGACGCACTGATCGAGGACATCACCGTGGGTATGCAGCAGCGCACCGAGATCTTAAAGATGCTGTACCGTGATAATGAGATCCTCATTTTCGACGAGCCCACCGCGGTGCTGACGCCACAGGAGATCGATGAACTGATGGTGATTATGAAGAACCTGGCTGCCGAGGGGAAGTCCATCCTGTTCATCTCCCACAAGCTCAACGAGATCATGGCGGTGTCCGACCGCTGTACCGTGCTGCGCAAGGGCAAGTGCATCGGCACCGTGGAGACCAAGGACACCAGCGTGGAGCAGCTGTCCGCCATGATGGTGGGCCGCGACGTCAGCTTCCATGTGGAGAAGAAGCCCAGCCAGCCCGGCGAGGTGGTACTGGACGTGGAGCACATGACCGTGGCCAGCAAGGTACATAAGAACAACGCCGTCAAGGACGTGAGCCTGCAGGTGCGGCGGGGCGAGATCGTGTGCATCGCCGGTATCGACGGCAACGGCCAGACGGAGTTCGTCTACGGTCTGACCGGTCTGGAGCCGGTGGTGTCCGGCAAGATCATCCTGTGCGGACAGGACATCACCAAGGCATCTATCCGCAAGCGCAATATCATGGGAATGTCCCATATTCCGGAGGACCGTCACAAGCACGGCCTGGTGCTGGATTACTCCCTGGAGGACAACCTGGTGCTGGAGCGGTACTTCGAGCCGGAGTTCACCGATAAGGCGGGCTTCCTGCGGCGGGACAATATCCGCAAGTACGCGGAGAAGCTCATCGACCAGTACGATGTCCGCAGCGGTCAGGGGCCAATTACCGCCGCCCGGAGCATGTCCGGCGGCAACCAGCAGAAGGCCATCGTGGCCCGCGAGATCGACAAGGATCCGGAACTGCTGGTGGCGGTGCAGCCCACCCGCGGCCTGGACGTGGGTGCTATCGAGTATATCCACAAGCAGCTGGTGGCGCAGCGCGACGCCGGCAAGGCGGTGCTGCTGGTGTCGCTGGAGCTGGACGAGGTCATGGACGTGCCCGACCGCATTCTTGTGATGTACGAGGGCGAGATCGTGGGCGAGCTGGATCCCAAGACCACCACCCAGGAGGAACTGGGATTGTACATGGCGGGCGCCAAGAGAGATGAGGTGACGGCATGAAAAAGAACATCCTGAAGAGTAACGGGGTGCAGTCGCTGCTGGCGTCCCTGGTGTGCGTGATACTGGGTATGCTCATCGGCTATATCGTGCTGCTGTTCATCAATCCCGACGGCGCGGGTGAGGCCATTTCTGCCGTTGTGAAGAACTTCATGACCTACAGCAAGCCCGAAACACAGGTAAAGTACCTGGGCAACACCCTGGTCAAGACGGCGCCGCTGCTGATGTGCTCCCTGGCCATCCTGTTTGCCTATAAGGTGGGCCTGTTCAACATCGGTGCGGCCGGTCAGTACTGCATCGGCGTGGCGCTGAGCCTGTACGCCGCGCTGGCCTGGGGCTGGAGCTGGCTGCCCTGCATGCTGCTGGCCATGGTGGGCGGTGCGCTGCTGGGCGCGATCTCCGGCCTGCTGAAGTCCTATTGCAACGTCAACGAGGTCATCTCCGGCATCATGCTGAACTGGATCGTCCTCTATCTGACCAATATGCTTCTGACGCAGGTGAAGGAGGACACCAGTCCCTATACCTTCGTCCTGTCCCACAAGAACGCCTCGGCTATCCTGCCCTCCCTGGGGCTGGGCAGCCTGTTCAACGGCAACCAGTATGTGGGACTGGCACTGCCCCTGTCCGTGCTCATCGCGGTGCTGGTGTGGGTGGTGCTGGAAAAGACACGCTTCGGCTACGAGCTGCGGGCTACCGGCGGCAACAAGAACGCCGCCAAGTACTGCGGTATGGCGGAAAAACGGAACATCATCCTGACGCTGGCCATTTCCGGCGCGCTGGCCGGTCTGGGTGCAGCTATGCTGTACCTGACGGGCTATGAGCAGTGGCAGTGCTCCACCTCCTCCGTGCCGGGCATGGGGTTCAACGGTATCGCCGCGGCCTTCCTGGGCGGACTGAATCCTTTCGGCGCAATTTTGGCATCTTTCTTTATCCAGCATATCACTGCCGGCGGCGCGTATGTGGATAAGAGCATGTACTGTGCGCAGATCTCCGATTTGATCTCTGCCATCATCATCTATCTGTGCGGCTTCGTGCTGTTCATGAAGTACGCCATGAACTCCGCCATCGCCAAGCGTGAGGAAAAGGCAGCGCTGGCGGCTAAGGAAAAGGAGCAGGCCGACGTGCCTGCGGCCTCTGATACGGAGAAAGGGGGCGATCAGTAATGGTACTGCTGCTGCAATATACATTGACCTTCGCCTCTGTGCTGATCCTGGTGGCGTTGGGCGGGTGTTTCTCCGAGCACTCCGGTGTCATCAACCTGGGCCTTGAGGGTGTCATGATCATGGGCGCACTGGGCGGCGCGCTAGCCATGCGGTATATGCCTGCCAGCTCCTCGGCCTTTGCCATGCTGATCGTGGTGCTGCTGGCGGCGGCGCTGGCCGGTACGGTGTACTCCAGCCTGCTGGCCGTGGCCTGCATTAACTTCAAGGCGGATCAGACCATCGTGGGTACGGCACTGAACATGCTGGGCACCGCGGGTGCCACGGTCATCGTCAAGGCCATCAACACAGCGGCCAATCCCGACGATGTGTCCTCTGCTATCCAATACGCCGGTGCCAAGCAGGCGTTCCTGGTGAACATCGGTTCCTTCGAGTTCAGCTGGTTCATGCTGGTGACGGTACTGCTGCTGATCGCGGCCTATGTGGTGCTGTACAAGACACGGTTCGGTCTGCGGCTCATGGCCTGCGGCGAGCATCCCCAGGCGGCGGACTCCGTGGGTATCAACGTGTATAAGATGCGCTGGGCGGGTGTGCTGATCTCCGGCATGCTGGGCGGCCTGGGCGGCATCGTGTTCATCACCGCCGGCGTGTCCGAGTGGCGGTTCGAGTACGGCGTGGCCGGCTTCGGCTTCCTGTCCCTGGCGGTCATGATCTTCGGCCAGTGGAAGCCCACACGCATCGCCCTGGCGGCACTGCTGTTTGGTATGTTCCGCGCACTGTCCAATGTCTATACCGGATTCGATTTCCTCAAGGCGATGAACATTCCCAGCCCGGTGTACAACATGATGCCCTATATTATCTCGCTGGTGGTGCTGGCCTTTACATCCAAGAAGTCCCGTGCACCCAAGGCGGAGGGTATCCCCTACGACAAGGGCCAGCGATAACAAAAGTCAAAAGAAAAGCACCCTTCCGGGTGCTTTTCTTTTGCGGTTTTACAGGGATTTTACAAAAATGCTCCTGCGGATTTGACATGCGTTTTGTACTATGTAAATGGACGAGAATGTGATATCAAAACTATGTAAAATCGAGGAGAGAATGATGGATATTTTTGATGTACTGACCATGCTGGGCGGGCTGTGTCTGTTCCTGTTCGGCATGAACTTCATGGGCCAGGCGCTGGAGCGCCGTGCCGGAGGAAAGCTGCGGACGCTGCTGGACAAGATGACCGGCAGTGTGGGGACCGGGTTTCTTACGGGACTGGGTATCACCGCGATCATTCAAAGCTCATCGGCCACCACAGTCATGGTGGTGGGTTTTGTGAACTCTGGCTTGATGGGGCTGCGGCAGGCCATCAATGTGATCATGGGCGCCAACGTGGGCACTACGGTGACGGCCTGGCTGCTGAGTCTGGCGGAGCTCGACGGCGGCAATATGTGGGTGCAGCTGCTGAAGCCGACATCATTCACGCCGGTGCTGGCATTGATCGGCATTATATTCTATATGTTCTGCAGGGACGGCCGCAAGAAGGAGACCGGTGCCATTCTGCTGGGATTTGCCACGCTGATGTTTGGTATGGACACCATGAGCGGCGCTGTAGCGGGGCTGAAGGACGTGCCAGGGTTCGCGGAACTGTTTCTGGCATTTACCAATCCGCTGCTGGGCGTGTTGGTAGGCGCTGTGCTGACGGCGATCATCCAGTCCTCCTCCGCCTCTGTGGGTATTCTGCAGGCGCTGGCCGGAACGGGACAGGTCAGCTATGCCGCGGCTGTGCCCATTATCATGGGCCAGAATATCGGTACCTGTGTTACGGCGCTGATCTCCTGCGTGGGCACCAACAAGAACGCCAAGCGCGCTGCGGTGGTGCACTTGATGTTTAATGTGATCGGCGTAGCGGTGCTGCTGACGGTGTTCTGCATCATCAAGGCCGTCTTTGCTCCGGCACTGTTGAGCCAGCCTGCCTCCATGGCGGGTATTGCTGTGGCCCACTCGGCATTCAACATTCTGTGCACGGCTATGCTGCTTCCCTGTGGTGGGTTTTTGGAGAAGTTGGCGATCCGCTTGGTGCCGGACAGGGCGCAAAGCGCCGAGGAGACTGTGGAGCTGGATCAGCGCCTGCTGGCCACGCCCTCTCTGGCGCTGGAGCGCTGCCGCGTGGTTACCTGCGACATGGCTGCGGCGGCGATTCGGGCGCTGCGGAACGCCCTGCGCAGCTTTGACCACTACACTGACCAGCTGGCCGCCTCCATCCGGGAGGACGAGAGCCGCTGCGACCACTATGAGGATGTGCTGGGCACCTATCTGGTGAAGCTCAGTGCTCAGAAAATGGGCGATGACGAGAGCGAGGAGGCCGCGGAACTGCTCAAGGCCATCGGCGATTTTGAGCGTATCTCGGACCATGCCGTCAATGTGCTGGAATCGGCGGAGGAACTGCGGGGGAAGGATCTTGTTTTCAGCGATGAGGCAAAGCGTGAGTTGGCGGTGCTGTCCGCCGCTGTGGAGGACATTCTGTCCCAGGCGCTGGACGCCTTCTGCCGGCAGGATGTGGCTGCGGCGCGCCGGGTAGAGCCGCTGGAGGAGGTCATCGACGATCTGAAGGAACAACTGCGCACACGGCATATCCTGCGGATGCAGCAGGGGCAGTGCAGTATTGAGGCGGGATTTGTCTGGTCTGACCTGTTGACAGATCTGGAACGTACCTCCGACCATTGTTCCAATATCGCGGGTTGTGTTATCGACGCCGCCCATCACGATCTGAACCTGCACGCGACGCTGGACGCGGCGCGCCATCGGGATCCGGACTTCCAGACGCAGTACCGGGCCTGTGCGGCAAAGTATCAGCTGTAAAAAAGTCCCTCCCCATCGGGGAGGGACTTTCCTGTATCCTTACAGCCCGCGGGAGGCGCGCTCTTTTGCTTCGGCCTCCGCCCGCTGGCGGCAGACCTCAGCCCAGTCGGGAAGCTTGTCCAGCTCGGCAGCGAAGGCTGCCAGATGGCCGGGGATATCGATCTTCTGGGGACAGACCGCCGCGCAGGCGCCGCAGCCCAGGCAGGCCTGGGGCCATTTGTCGCGGGATACCGCGTCCAGCTGCATTTTGATGGTGGAGCCGCTGCCGGTGCGCAGTTGGTTGTACTTGTGCAGCAGATCGGGAATGTCCAGCTGTTGGGGACAGCCGTCGCAGCAATAGCGGCAGGCGGTGCAGGGAATGGCGTTCTTCATTTTCTCCGCCGCGGCAAAGAGAATGGTTTCCTCGGCGGGGGACAGGGGATCCGGCTTTTCAAAAGTCGCGATGTTATCTGCTATCTGCGCCATGTTGGACATGCCGGACAGCACCATGTCTACGTTATCCAGCCCTTGCAGCCAACGGAAACCGAAGGAGGCGATGCTGGCATCGGGACGCAGAGCGTGCAGCTTCTGCTCGCTGTCCTCGTCCAATGCGGTCAGCTTGCCGCCCCGCACAGGTTCCATCACCCATACGGGGATGTGGTATTTGGCCAGCAGCTCGTATTTCTCCTTAGCGCGCTGGGTAGTCCAGTCCAGATAATTCAGCTGGATCTGACAGAATTCCATTTCGCTGCCGTACCGCTCCAGGAATTCGGCGAGACAGGGAATGTCCGCATGGGTGGAAAAGCCAAGATGCTTGATGCGCCCCAGCCGCTTCTGCTCCAGGAAATAGCCGATCACGTCCCACTGGGGGTTCGTATATACGTCTACGGAATTTTCGTATACGTTGTGAAGCAGATAGAAATCGAAGTACTCTACCTGGCACTTTTGCAGCTGCTGCTCGAAAATGCCGGCGGGATCGGGAGTGCCGGTGAGCATGTGGCCGGGGAACTTGGTGGCCAGATAGAAGCTTTCACGGGGGTGCTTCTTCAGGCAGGAGCCCACCACCGTCTCGGATTTATTCTGCATATAGGGCCAGGCGGTGTCGTAATAATTGACGCCGTGGGCCATGGCATAGTCGATCATGGCTTGTGTGGCCGGTTCGTCAATGGCGCCGTCAGGCGTGGTGGGCAGGCGCATGGTGCCAAACCCCAGCATGGAAAGCCGCAGGCCCTTGAAATCGCGGTAGATCATATCGTTGCCCTCCTCATAATGTTTGTGGCGCTATTGTACCGCGAAACCGGACGGAAAGCAAGTGGGGAAAACGGCGCAGTCCCTGCACCGCAGGATTGTGCGCTGCGGCGGGGACACGCTTTTTCTGCCGGATGTGCCGTAAAACGGTTGCTTTGCGGCGTATATCTGCTATAATCTAAGCGTACATTCTGCAAGGAGGACGAACCATGCGAGATCTGAAAGATACCTGCCGTGTGGCGGTGATACAGGCCACCCCGGTGATGTTCCATAAGGACAAATGCCTGGAGAAGGCTCTGCGGCTGATCGATGAGGCTGCCGGTGAGGGCGCGGAACTGATCGTATTTCCGGAGCTGTTCATTCCCGGCTATCCCTACGGCATGACCTTTGGCTTTACTGTGGGCAGCCGCAAGGCCGTGGGCCGTGAGGACTGGAAAATGTACTGCGACAACTCCCTGTTGGCGGATGGGCCGGAGATGCGCAGGCTCATACGCAAAGCCGGAGAAAAAAATGTGTACTTGAGCATGGGCTATTCTGAGCGGGATGCTGTCAGCGGTACACTGTACAACTCGAATATGATGATCGCGCCGGACGGCACAGCCATGAATCATCGCAAGCTCAAGCCTACGGGCAGCGAGCGGGTGGTGTGGGGTGACGCGGACAGGGACTATTTCCCGGTGATGGATACGCCCTGGGGGCCCGTGGGCAATCTGATTTGCTGGGAGAGTTATATGCCGCTGGCCCGCGTGGCATTGTACCAGAAGGGTGTTTCTATCTATATTTCGCCCAACACCAATGACAATCCGGAGTGGCAGGACACCATTCGGCACATCGCTATTGAAGGGCACTGCTATTTCATCAACGCCGATCTGGTGTTCCGCCGCAGCGACTATCCGCAGACCGTCAGCGGAACTGCGGAGATTGCGGCGCTGCCGGATATTGCCTGTCGGGGCGGCAGCTGCGTGATCGATCCCTTTGGCCATGAAGCCTCCGTGACCGTGTGGGATAAGGAGGACATCATTTACGCCGATCTGGATATGCAGAAGGTCCCCGCCAGCCGTATGGAGCTGGACTGCGTGGGACACTACGCCCGCCCGGATGTGCTGGAGTTGCGCGTCAACGAGAAATAAGCAAAAAGCCCTCCCTTGGACCAGGCGGTCTAAGGGAGGGCTTTTTACGTTATAGAGAGAGTATCACGCGCTCAGTCAGAGCGCACAGCTTTTGGCTGCTCTCGTTGGCGATGCGCAGTACCTCCTCGTGGGAGTGCTTTTCTTTGGCGATGCCGGTGGCCATGTTGGTGATGCAGGCGATGCCCAGTACCTCCATGCCCAGGTAATTGGCGGCGATGACCTCCGGCACGGTAGACATGCCGATGGCGTCGGCGCCCAGGTGCTCATAGGCCCGGATCTCTGCCGCTGTCTCATAGCAGGGGCCGGAGAAAATGGCATAGACGCCCTCTCTGCACTGGAAACCCAACGAGGCGGCGGCCGCGTGGGCTTTCTCCCGCAGGCGGAGGGAGTAAGCCTCGGTCATGTCCGGGAAGCGGGAACCGAAGCGCTCGTCGTTGGGGCCGATAAGGGAGTTGCTTCCCAGCATGTTGATATGATCCGACAGCAGCATCAGATCGCCGGGGACAAATTTCCGGTTGATGCCGCCGCAGGCATTGGTGACGATGAGTGTCTTCACGCCCAGCAGCGCCATCACATAGACCGGATAGGCGACCTCTTTCATAGTGAAGCCCTCGTAGTAGTGGAAGCGGCCCTGCAGTGCGGCCACTGTCTGCGTGCCCAGCTGCCCGATGACCAGATTCCCGGCGTGGCCGGTCACAGTGGAGCGGGGAAAATGGGGAATGTCGCCGTAGGGGATAACGATCTTGTTCGTCATGGCGTCCACCAGAGCACCCAGGCCGCTGCCCAGGATGATGCCCACAGTGGGAGTCAGCGGTGCGTGCTGCCGGATGTAGTCGGCGGAGGCGCTGACTTTGTTGTAGAACTGTTCCATAATGGCCCTCCTGAATGATTTGCTGGCGCTATTGTACCATGGAGAGAGACACCGTGCCAGAGAAATTGCATATTTTGTGAACAAAGATGGTAAGTTTTGTGAACATTAGCACTCATATATTGACAGTGCTAAAAACGGCGTTATAATAAAGCCGAACCTTGAGAGAGGGAAACCGAGAGCGAACCTCCGAAGGCGTGATATGTATACAAATCAGTGGTGACAGCCCTGTGCCGGCGGTGTTGGACCGCGGCGCGGGGAGAGTTTCGAATGGAGGAATGAAGTATGTTGCCCAGCATTTTTGGTGAAAATTTGTTTGATGATTTCTTTGGCGATCCCTTTGGTATGATGCCCCGCGGACGTGATCCGCTGTACGGGAAGCATGCCAAGAATTTGATGCGCACCGATGTACGCGAAACCGAGGACAGCTATGAGCTGGATGTGGATCTGCCGGGCTTCAAGAAGGATGAGGTCACGCTGGAACTGAAGGACGGCGTACTGACGATCCAGGCTGTCAAGGGACTGGACAAGGAGGAAACGGACAAGAAGGGCAAGTATATCCGCCAGGAGCGCTACGCCGGTGCCTGCAGCCGCAGCTTCTATGTGGGCGACGCTGTGGAGCCGGAGGACGTGAGCGCCCGGTTTGAGGATGGTATTCTGACCATCTCTGTGCCCAAGAACGTGAAGAAGCAGCTGCCCAAGAGCAGTTCCATTTCTATCCAGTAATATAGAGCAGCATGGAGCGCACCGCCCCGGAACCAGTGGTTCCGGGGCGGCTTTTTATAGGATGAGGTTTGCCGCTTATCGGAGGGTGATGACAACAGCTATGCCATATGCTATACTGTCCCTATCACCACAAAGGAGGCGTACTATGCGTATCAACTGGTTCAAGGACGAAAATCACCTCGTATATATCAACGGTGCGACGCAGCTTGCGGAGCTGGAGCGAACGCTGCATTTCCCTGGCCTGGAAGAGGCCGCCAATGAATTGCGGCAGCACCCCACGGCGGAGGGCTTTACCATCAAAGGCCCGAAACGCACCAGCGGGCGGCTGTTCGTGCCTGATTTGACCTTTGGTGAGCACATCGAGATGGGTGAAAATATATTCTTCTATATGGGTGAGATGCAGGAGTGCTATGTCATCTACTGGCTGGACGCGCCGGTAGCGAAGTAAATGAAATCAAAACCTCCGCCTTATGTCAGGTGGCCTTTGACTGGGGGTTTGGCTCAGCAATTGCCATGCATATCAAAAGGCCTCCCACGGCGGCAGGAAGCTGCACATCAGATGTGTACCAACTCCTGCACAAGGTCGGGCACCCATCCGAACACCCGGCGGCACTCGGCACGGTATTCTTGCTCGGTGCCGCCCGGATGCGCGGTCATATAGGTGAGCAGGTACTCCCGCACATTCTTCCGGAGGGCCTTTCTGGCGAACCGGAAGTCATACTGGGGGACCGCATCCAGCGCAAATGAGGTCAGCGGCGCATCACGGTAACAGGGCTTAGCCAGGTTTACGCGGCTCGTGTGGCAGATGGTGTGGCGGACATCTGCGGGGACAAGTACATTGTTCAGATGCTCAAAGTCTGCTTTTCTTTTTCCTGTGTCCAGCAAGAAGCGGGGAAGCTGCGTCTGTGTCAGGAAATGTCCGTTGGTGAGAGTGGCTTTCAGTAAAAAGGACAGGCAGAAGTCCTCAGAATCCGACAGGCAGATGTCTACGCCGCCGTAACCGCGTTCGTGGAAGTACAGCTGCCCGAATCGTTTTTTCTGCTTACTGCTGCGGTGGGTGTTGCGGTCGGGAAATTGCGTCTCATCGTAGTAGTAGGCCTCCACCCACAGCGGCTCGATGATTACGCCGAAGGTTTCTATACGGCAGTCGTTGATAAGCTTGCTGCCCAGCGTCTGCAGGATGCTTATCTGTTCATCGTAAGCGGCATTCTTAAGATCGTTGACCAAAGTCCGCAGATCGGCGGTGCTGCCCATGCCTTCATCCCTCCCAAAGCGTTTTGAATAGTATACCATTTACATGGAGCCCGTACAAGTTTTGCGGGGAGTACCCCGAATGGGCAATGTGGTTTAGTTAAGTATTTTTGTCAAAATTATGTTAAAAAATGTAACAATATTGTAGAAAAGAAGTCGAAAAAAGTAGAAAAATATTAAATCAAGAACCAGGCCCAATGGCCTGGTTCTTGATTTAATGACATTGCCCGGAGGGGGAGCTCTTTCGTTCAGCACATCTTGCCGCCGACGGGGACGCCGCCGTCGATGAGCATCAGGTGCAGCTTGTCCGAGGGGTAGTAGATCGGCGTGGTAACAAAAAACTTTTTTGTTTCCATGGGGGATGTCTGCTTTTCTGCTGTTCAAAACAAGCAGGTAGTGTAAGAATTATCCGTTGATGCACATATCGCAGCGTGTCTGAATATCGAAGGCTTTGAAATACTTTTCCTCAAAAGGTATCCAGCGGTCGCGGAATTGCTGTGCTTTCTCCGGACCGTTGCGTGCTTCGATGCGCCGCATCTGCGTCTCTGAGTCGACGGTCAGAAACACCCGCAGGTCGTAATACTCCCATAGATCGGGATGGCAAGCATAGGCGCCCTCTACAATAGCGAGGCGGCTGGAGCCTGCGATCACCATCTCACCCAGTTGCTGCTGTGCACAGATAAATGGCCGATAGGTGACGACTTGCCCGCTGCGCAGCGGCAGCAGCACCTCCGCAAGAAACCGTTCGTGATCCACGTTCCCGCCGGGGGCGGCGAACCGTTCTTCCGTCCGCTGCTCCGGACGGAGAAAGAAGTCGTCCATGTGGAATACGCTGCAGTGCAGATGCTTTTGCAGTTTTGCGGCCAGAGTGGTCTTGCCGGAGCCGCACCGTCCGTCGATGGCCACAATCACCCGTCTCCGGCGCAGGAGCTGACGCCAAATGGCCAGCACCAGGCGGAGGTAATCGATGCGGCTCATGCCAGCTCAGGGGAGGCGGCGGGACGGACAAAACAGACCAGCTTTGTCCGATCCAGCAGTACCATCACGGCGGGGATCAGCACCAACTGCAGCACAATGCCGGGCACGGCGTTCAGGATAGCGCCGGCCAGGAAGGCCTCAAAGGTGAAGGTACTGCCGCCCAGCCCCAGCAGCAGAAACATAACGCCGCCCCAGACCAGCCGACCGGCCAGCATGGCGGGGATAAGGCATTTGTACAACGCCTTGACGCACTGCCATTTGCTGCGGGCGTACAGGAAACCGATGACCGCGCCGTAGGCGGCCAGCTCGAAGGCCATGGCCACGGCGGTGGGGTACATGGCGGGCATGCCGAACAGCAGGGAGCGCAGCAGGGGCAGGATGAATCCCACGCCCAAGCCGTACTGCCAGCTGCAGATCAGCCCGCACAGCAGCACGGGAATGTGCATGGGCAGCAGCATCTTGCCGATGGCGGGGATCTGCCCGATAAAAAAGGGCAGTACCAGTCCTACCGCCAGAAACATGGCCGAAAGAACAAGATTTTTCAGAGAACGCTTTTTCACGATTTGTGGCTCCTTTGCTTTTTGCTGGAACGGCTTAATTGTACCATGTGTTTTTTCAAGAATCAATACTGATAACAGTCACCACACAAGGTAAGAAGCGGTGGCTTATCTGTTTTGGGAAGGGAAGAAGGGAAGATAGCGGTTGAAAAAGGCGGACGTATTGTGTATGATTGGAAAGAACTTGCTGGGCGGCGTAGGAAGCCCGCCGGAAAATGCGGAGGTATCCCTATGAAAACATTGTATCTTGACTGCGGTATGGGCGCGGCGGGAGATATGCTGACGGCGGCGCTGCTGGAGCTGCTGCCGGACAAGGACGCGGCCCTGACGGAACTGAACGCCATTGGCATCCCCGGCGTGGTGTACGGCTATGAAACGGTAACACGCTGCGGCATCCTGGGCACCCACGTCACGGTGCGGGTGGACGGCCGGGAGGAATCGGAGCACATGCACGACCATCGCCATGACCACGACCATCATCACGACCACGAGCATGAAGTGCACCATCATGACCATGAGGGACACCACCATCATTATACCGGCATGCATGCTATCGAGCATATCGTGCGGGATCACCTTGCCCTGCCTGGGAAGGTGAAGGACGACGTGCTGTCGGTGTACGGCATGATCGCGGAGGCGGAGAGCCGCGCCCACGGCGTCCCGGTGGAGGGCATACACTTCCACGAGGTGGGCACTATGGACGCCCTGGCGGATGTTGCGGCGGTGTGCCTGCTGCTGCACAAGCTGGCGCCGGATAAGATCGCCGCCTCGCCGGTCTGCACCGGCGGCGGACAGGTGCGCTGCGCCCACGGCATCCTGCCGGTGCCCGCCCCCGCCACGGCATATCTACTGCGGGGTATCCCCGCATACGAGGGCAAGATCAGGACCGAGCTGTGCACGCCCACAGGCGCGGCGCTGCTGCGGCACTTTGCTGCCGAGTTCGGCGAGATGCCGGTGCTGAAAACGGAGCGCATCGGCTACGGCATGGGCACGAAGGAATTTGATGCCGCCAACTGCGTCCGGGCCTTTTGGGGTGAGACGGCGGAGACCGGTAACGCTGTAGCGGAGCTGCGCTGCAATCTGGACGACATGACGGCGGAGGCCATAGCCTTCGCCATGGAGATGCTGCTGGAGGCCGGTGCGCTGGACGTGTGGTGCACACCTATTACCATGAAGAAGTCCCGCCCCGGTACGCTGCTGTCTGTTTTGTGCCGTGAGCCTGACCGGGAGAGAATGGCAGAGCTGCTGTTCCGCCATACCACCACTATCGGTGTGCGGGAGAGCCTGTGCCGCCGTTATACGCTGGAACGGACGGAGAACACGCTGCACACGCCTTTGGGCGATGTGCGCTGCAAGACCTCCACGGGCTATGGCGTTACCCGTACGAAGTACGAATATGAGGATCTGGCATGGATCGCGCGGGAGAACGGGCTGTCTCTGGCGGAGGCGGAAGCGCTGGTAAAGGCGGATCGGGCGGAGTGATACAATACGTTTAGCAAAGCAGAGATGCGCAGGTCGGCGCATCTCTGCTTTTGCTCAAAATCAGGAAAGACACCGTTTTCATACAGAAAACGGTGTCTTTGTGGTTGCGGAGGGAGGACTTGAACCTCCGACCTCCGGGTTATGAGCCCGACGAGCTACCAACTGCTCTACTCCGCGATATTTTGTTGTACCGGTGGTGCCGGTGACCGGACTCGAACCGGTACGGCATTGCTGCCGGGAGATTTTAAGTCTCCTGTGTCTACCATTCCACCACACCGGCGGATTCGGCATTTATTAGAATACCACACGGGCACGGGCCTGTCAACACCTTTCGTGAAAAACATTTCGACAAAGTTGATAAATCCCGTTGCGCACCGGGAATTTCTGCGCTATAATAGCACCACGGAACAAACTGGAACAGGAGGGCATCCTATGAATATTTGGCATGATATTGCGCCCGCCCGCGTAAAACCGGAGGATTTCTGGGCGGTCATCGAGATCGAGAAGGGCTCCAAGAACAAGTACGAAATGGATAAGGACACGGGCATGCTGCGGCTGGATCGTATTCTGTATACGTCCACACACTACCCCGCAAACTACGGCTTTATTCCCCGCACCTGGGCGGATGACGGCGACCCGCTGGACGTGTTGGTGCTGTGCAGCGAGTCTATCCGCCCCATGAGCCTGGTGAGGTGCTTCCCTATTGGCGTTATCACTATGGAGGATGGCGGCGATCTGGACGAAAAGATCATAGCGATCCCCTTTGAGGATCCCACCTATCATCTGTATACCGATATCTCCGAATTGCCCGCCCATGTGGCCAGCGAGATCAAGCATTTCTTCCGGGTATACAAGAGCCTGGAGGGAAAAGAGACCGTGGTCAGCGATGTGCTGGGCCGTCAGGCGGCGGTGGACATCATCATCAAGTGCCAGGACGCCTACATCGAAAAGTACTGCAAATAACATATTGCGCCGCCATCTCCGCCGATGGCGGCGCTTTTTCCCGGAAAAAGGGAAACCTTTCCCGCCGGCGGTGCGTCTATATGGTAGATGAGCCTTTTGGAAGGAGGCATAGCCCTATGAAAAAACGTGCTGCGGCGCTGATGCTGGCGCTGCTGGTGGTACTGGCACTGCCCGGCTGCGGCGTCCGTGCCCAGGAACTGACCAAGGATATCTCTCCCCAGCCTTTGGATACCACCACTGATCTGACTGCCGGCGGCGAGGCGGTCACGGCTTTTGCACTGTCCCTGCTGCGCAGCGAGCAGGCCGGAAAGGCCGGTATGCTCATATCACCGGTGTCTGTTCTGAATGCGCTGGGGATGGTGGCCAACGGGGCCTCCGGCGATACGCTGAAGCAGCTGGAGACGGCGGCGGGCATGAGTGTCAATCAACTCAACGACTTCCTGTACACCTACCGTATGAGCCTGCCCGCCGTGTACAAGAGCTGTGCTGCCTCTTTGGCCAACTCTGCGTGGATCCGGGAGGATTTCCGGGTAGAGGATGATTTCCTCCGCAGTTGTGTTAACTATTACGGTGCGGAGATCTACCGTTCCGCCTTTGACGGCAGTCTTGTCACGGATCTGAACCGATGGGTGGACAAGGAGACCAACGGCGTGATTGACCAGCTACTGGAACAGGAACCCGATGCCTTGACAGTGCTGTATCTGGTCAATGCTGCCTGCTTCGAGGCCCGGTGGGACACGGCTTATGCCAAGGAGGATGTTCACACTGGGCAGGCGTTCACTGCCGCGGACGGTACGCGGCAGACAGCGGATTATCTCGTCAGTGAGGAGAGCATCTATTTGTCCGGCAACAATGCAACGGGATTCTTGAAGCCCTATGACGGCGGGAAGTATGCCTTTGTGGCGCTGCTGCCGGATGAAGGTGTGACGCTGACGGATTATTTGGAGAATCTGACCGGTGAGCACCTGTACCAGCTGATCACCGACCATCACTACGCCAATGTGCAGGTGTCCATTCCGAAGTTCACGGCACAGTCGGAACTGGAGTTGGAGGAGCCGCTGAAGGATATGGGCATCACGGATCTGTTTGATGTGTCCAGAGCGGATCTGCGGAACATTGGCAGCGCCGCCAATGACGCGCTCTATGTCAGTTCCGTGCTGCACAAGACGCATCTGGAGCTGGATGAGAACGGCACCAGGGCTGCGGCGGCTACGGTGGTGGACGTGAACGGAGATAGTGCACCCTCGGAGGACGTCAAGACCGTCACGCTGGACCGTCCCTTCCTGTACATGATCGTGGACACCCACGCCTGTGTGCCCCTGTTCATGGGCACCGTCACCTCGGTGGAATAAAGCAAAAAAGAACCGCCTGCGGGCGGTTCTTTTTTGCTTTATTCGCCGCCGTTCACATAGTCGTGGGGATCGATGACCGCCCCGTCACGGCTGACAGAGAAGTGCAGATGCGGCCCCATGCGGCTCTCGGCGGCGGAGGTGCTGCCCACGCGGCCAATGATCTCACCGGCGGCCACGGTCTGGCCCTGCGTTACCGGTACGTCTGCCTGCAGGCTGCTGTACCGGGTGGTGTAGCCGCCGTCATGCTGAATGACTACCGTGGTGCCCATCAGTTCGTCATTGGTAACGGACTGCACCGTGCCGCCTGCGGCGGTTTTCACCGCCGCGCCCTCGTCAGCCTGGACATCAATGCCGTCGTGGGTGCGCCAGTCAGCCATGGTGGGATCATACAGCAGCTCCGTCATGCTGAACACCGTTACCGTAGTGCCGTCCAGGGGAGATACCACCTGGGGAAGGAGCTCTGCCGGTTCGGTGATCTCCGTTTCCTCCACCGGGTCTGGCACCACTACCGGAGCCGGCTGGATCACCGGCTGGGTGGGGGTAATGGGCTGGATGTCCAGTACCGGCGGCGTGTCCGTCTGCTGTATCGTCGCCGGGCGCTCTCTTAGGGCAAAATAGCCTATCGTTCCTGCGGCCACAAGGCACAGGGCGACGGCTATGTAATAGCCCCGCCCGCTGAACATGGCCTTTATCCGTTCTTTTCTGGGATCGTTCATGCTGTGTCCCTTTCCTGGCGGGATACCCCGCCGCCGCCTCTTTCGGCGGGCGGCGCGCCGTAATAAAACATCCTCTGTCCGTATTGTCGCCGGACAGAGGATGTTTTATTCGTTTTCAGTCATCAAATTCCGCCCGCAGGCCGCGCCGCAGAAGGTCGTTCAGTTCCGCACGAGGCTCGGCGTTTTCATACAGGATGTTGTGCACCGCCTTGCAGATGGGCAGCTCCACGCCGTATTTTCCACTGAGTACCATTAAGGCCTCCACAGTGTAATAGCCCTCCGCCAGCCGATGGTAGTCCTGACGGCGGACGAATGACTCGCCGAACTGTCGGTTATGGCTGTAGGGGGAGAATACCGTAGCCTCATAGTCGCCCAGATGACACAGACCGTAGGCGGACAGTTCGCTGCCGCCCATGGCTTTGATGAGCCGTGCCACCTCGCGGGTGCCCCGGCTCATCAGTGCGCCCTTCAGACTGGACATCTCAAAGCCGTCCAGAAAGCCGGCGGCGATGCCTACCACATTTTTGGCCGCGGCGCCCACTTCGTTTCCGATCATGTCGCCGCCGTAATAAAAGCGTATCAGATCACTGGAGAATTCCTGCACCAGGCGGCGCTTCGCCTCGTCGTTTTCACTATCGATGACCATGCAGTTGGGAATGCCCCGATAGAATTCCTGCACATGGCCCGGCCCCAGCCATACGGCTACGGTATTGCTCTCGTGCAGCAGTGATTTCGCAATCACGCTCAATCGCTCACCGGTGCCCATCTCCAGGCCTTTCATGCACAGTACCACGGTTTTGTTCCGCAGGGCCTGCATTGGGGCCTCCGCCAGCAGGGAGCGCAGACTCTGGGAGCCGATGGAGATGATGACTGTCTCCGCCCGTGTCACGTCTTCAAGGGAGGTGGTCAGCCCCACGGAGGCGGGCAGTGTCAGCAGATCGTTCTGCCGCGTGGCCAGAAAGGACTGCATCCGCGGCGAACTCTGCCGCCCGTATAGAGTGACACGGTGGCCGATGTGATCCAGATACCAGGTGATCAGCGAGCCCCAGCGCCCGCAGCCGATGACGAATATGTTCATGGGTATGTCTCCTTATAAGGAAGTCCCGAAGCCACGCTTCGGGACTTCGCAGAGAAGTAAGTCGTTACTTGACGATCAAGGTCTTGCCGTCCATCTCCGGCGGGCAGGCCAAACCCATTACGTCCAGGATGGTGGGGGCGATATCCGCCAGACGGCCGGGCCGCAGCTCTGTCCCGGCGCCGCACAGGATAAAGGGCACCAGGTTGGTGGTGTGGGCGGTCATGGGGCTGCCGTCGGACTGCTTCATATCCTCGGCGTTGCCGTGGTCGGCAGTGACCATGGCGATGCCGCCCATTTTCAGTGTAGCGTCCACCACCTTGCCCACGCAGGTATCCACGGTCTCCACGGCCTTGACGGCGGCCTCCAGCACACCGGTGTGGCCCACCATGTCGCAGTTGGCGAAGTTCAGGATGATTACATCATACGCGCCGGACTCGATGCGTTCCACGCACTTGTCGCACACCTCATATGCGCTCATCTCCGGCTGCAGATCGTAGGTGGCTACCTTGGGGGAGGGCACCAGCACCCGATCCTCGCCGGGATACTGCTTTTCCACGCCGCCGTTGAAGAAAAACGTGACGTGGGCGTATTTCTCCGTCTCGGCGATGCGCAGCTGCGTCATGCCCAGGCTGCTGAGATACTCGCCCAAACCGTTTTTCACGGCAATGCGGGGCCAGGCCACCAGTACATTGGGCATGGAGGCATCGTACTCGGTGTTGCACACATAAGTGGTGGGGAAGAATTCCCGTGCAAAACCGTCAAACTCCGGATCCACGATGGCGCGGGTGATCTCGCGGGCGCGGTCGGGGCGGTAGTTGAAGAAGATCACGCTGTCGTTGTCGTTGATGGTGCCGTCGCCGTCGATGACCACCGGCTCCATGAATTCGTCGGTGATATTGTTGGCATAGCTCTCCGCCACGGCAGCCACCGGGTCGCTGTTGTGATGGCCCTCGCCGTACACCATGGCATCATAGGCCATCTGCACGCGTTCCCAGCGCTTGTCGCGATCCATGGCGTAGTAGCGCCCCATCACCGTGGCGATCTTGCCCACGCCCAACTGGGCGCATTTGTCGGCAAGTTCCTGCACAAAGCCCTTGCCGCTGGTGGGGGACACGTCGCGCCCGTCCAGAAAGCAATGGATGTATACCTTGGTCAGCCCCTTGTCCTTGGCCATCTGCAGCAGGGCGAACAGGTGCTCGATGTGGGAGTGCACACCGCCGTCGGACAGCAGACCGTACAGGTGCAGACTGGTGCCCTTTTCCAGGCAGTCGTCCATGGCCTTGTTATAGGCTTCGTTTTTGAAGAAGCTGCCGTCCTCGATGGCGCGGCTGATGCGGGGAAGATCCTGGAACACCACGCGGCCGCCGCCGATATTGGTGTGCCCCACCTCGCTGTTTCCCATCTGTCCGGCGGGCAGCCCCACATCCAGTCCGCTGGCGGACAGGGTGGTGTGGGCGTACTCCTTGAACAGCTTATCCAGCACCGGCGTTTGGGCCAGCGTAACGGCGTTGTCCGCGGCCGCGGGAGCGAGGCCGAAGCCATCCATGATGATGAGGGTAGTAGGGGTTTTGTTCATGACGTTCCTCCTTGGGATGTCAACCCTGGTTGGCAGCGTTAATGATGGCGATGAAGTCTTCCGGGTTTAAAGACGCGCCGCCGATGAGGCCGCCGTCGATGTCCGGCTGGGCCAGCAGTTCCGCCGCGTTGGAAGGCTTCATGGAGCCGCCGTACTGAATGGTGATGCTGCGGGCGATACGGGCGCCGTACAGGTGGCGCACGGTGGTGCGGATGAAGGTGCAGACCTCGGCGGCCTGCTCGGCGGTGGCGGTCTTGCCGGTGCCGATGGCCCACACGGGCTCATAGGCGATGACGCACTTGCGCAGCTTCTCGGCGGGCACGCCGGCCAAAGCGGACTTGACCTGCAGGGCGATCAGCTCCATGGTGATGCCCAGTTCGCGCTGCTCCAGTGTTTCACCTACGCAGATAATGGGATGCAGACCTGCCTCCAGCGCGGAGAGCACCTTGCGGTTCACGGTGAAATCCGTTTCGCCGAAATACTGCCGCCGCTCGGAGTGGCCGATGATGACGTATTTCACGCCCAGGTCCTTCAGCATGTCGGCAGACACCTCGCCGGTGTATGCGCCGTTCTTTTCATAGAATACATTCTGCGCGCCCACGGACACACGGGCGTCCTTGAAGCCCTTGATGGCGGCGGCGATGTCCACGGAGGGGACGCACACCACGATGTCGCACCACTTGGCCTTGGGCAGCAGGGCTTTCAGTTCCTCGGCAAATTTCTTTGTCTCGCTGGCGGTCTTGTTCATTTTCCAGTTGCCGGCGATGATGGTCTTGCGGTATCTGCGATTCATAATTAAGTTACTCCTCTATATTTATGTGTTGTATGCGCAATGGTATCCTTACTTGTCCAGCAGGCAGGCTACGCCCGGCAGCTCCTTGCCCTCCAGGAATTCCAGAGAAGCGCCGCCGCCGGTGCTGATGTGGGTGATCCTGTCGGCAAAGCCCAGCTGCTCCACCGCCGCTGCGCTGTCGCCGCCGCCCACGATGGTCACGGCGCCGCTGTCGGCCAGGGCCTGCGCCATAGCGCGGGTGCCCGCGGCAAAATTGTCAAACTCAAACACGCCCATGGGACCGTTCCATACCACGGTGCCCGCGCCCTTTACGGCGCTGCAGAAAGCGTTGATAGTGTCAGGGCCGATGTCCATGCCCTCCCAGTCGTCGGGGATGGCCACGGTGCTGACCACCTGGCGGTGCGCGTCGTTGGAGAAGTCGTCCGCCGCCACGGTGTCCGTGGGCAGCAGCAGCTTTACGCCATTCTTTTTGGCCTTCTCGATCATCTCCAGCGCGTAGTCCAGCTTATCCAATTCACACAGGCTCTTGCCGATGGAGCCGCCCTGCGCCTTGGCGAAGGTGTAGGCCATGCCGCCGCCGATGATGACGGTATCGGCCTTGTCCAGCAGGTTGTTGATGACGGCGATCTTGTCGCTGACCTTGGCGCCGCCCAGCACCGCCACGAAGGGCCGCTTGGGATCGTCCAGCGCCTTGCCCATGACGGACAGTTCCTTGGCCACAAGGAAGCCGGACACAGCGGGCAGATAGGCCGCCACACCGGCAGTGGAGGCATGGGCCCGGTGCACGGTGCCGAACGCATCGGACACATACAACTCCGCCATATCGGCCAGTTCTTTGGCAAAGCCGGGATCATTCTTTTCCTCGCGAATGTCGAAGCGCAGATTTTCCAGCAGCATGATCTGCCCCGGCTTAAGGGCCGCGGCCTTGGCCTTGGCGTCCTCGCCCACGATGTCCTTGGCGAAGATGACCTCCTGCCCCAGCAGATCGCTCAAGTGCTTGGCCACGGGGGCCAGGCTCAGCTTTTCTTTCCACTCGCCCTTGGGCTTGCCCAGATGGGAGCAGGCGATGACTGCCGCACCGTTATCCAGCAAATACCGGATAGTGGGCAGTGCCGCCACGATGCGTTTGTCGCTGGTGATCGCGCCGGTGGCTTTGTCCTGGGGTACGTTGAAGTCGCAGCGGAGCAGGACTTTCTTGCCCTTTACGTCTACATCCTGTACGGTTTTTTTATTGTAATTCATGGGATCGCTCCTCTCGAAAGAATTCACATATCCGCCATCTCGCCGGTGCCGCTCAGACCGGGAAATCCGTTTTGCCGCAGCGCCTCATAGGTGAGGATGGCCACCGAATTGCTCAAGTTCAGACTTCTGGCTTCGGTGCGCATGGGCAGCCGGATGCACCGGTCATAGTGGGCCATGCGGAAGTCCTCCGGCAGGCCTGCCGTCTCCTTGCCGAAGAACAGCCAGCAGTCCGGCGAGAACCGCGCCTGCGTGTACGCCTGCGGTGCCTTGGTGGTGGCCAGCCAAAGGTCGCCAGCCGCCTCCGGGTGCTGCGCGAACAGGCCGCCCAGTCCGTCGTAGTCCTGCACATTTACCAGATGCCAGTAGTCCAGACCGGCGCGCTTCACCGCCCGGTCGGAGATGTCGAAGCCAAGGGGGCGCACCAGGTGCAATTGGCTGCCGGTGGCAGCACAGGTGCGGGCAATGTTGCCGCAGTTCTGCGGTATCTCAGGTTCCACCAACACGATATGCAGCACGGTGCGGCACCTCCTCGCCTTGTAAGCACCAGCTATTGTAATGCAATCAAAATGAAAATGCAACTCTAAAATAGGAAAAACAGGCAATATTTCTCCGAAACATTCGAAATGCTCCCCTTTGAGATGTTAAAGGCGATTATTTCCGCCGCTGTCTGCCGCTTGGAAAATTATTGCCGAAAAAAACAGGAAAAATACTGGATTTTCCTGTAAGACCTGTTATAATAGGGGCAGAGAACAAAACGGAAAGAGAGGTGAACTCCCATGGGCCGTATTCGTGTTGACAAGGGGAATACTGTCCGTGACCGCGCCCGCCTTTCGGGTGCCGTGCCGTCTACGCTGTACGCCGCGCTGTAACGCGGAGGGCAGCGGGACGGCATTTTTGTTTTCTTTTTAACAAGTGCGAAACAGTCACCCTGTTTGCAATATATCTGTACCTACAAAAATATTGGATAGAAAGCGAGAGTGCGCACCATGATTTCTCACGGCAAGGATATGAAGATCTTCACCGGCAATGCTAACCCCGCGTTGGCTCAGGAGATCTGCAAGCTTATTGGCATCAAGCTGGGTGAGGCGGAGGTCAAGAGTTTTGCTGACGGCGAGGCATCCGTCTCCCTGTACGAGACTGTCCGCGGCAGCGACGTGTTCCTCATTAACTCTACCTGCAAGCCTGTCAATGACAGTCTGATGGAACTGCTGATCATGATCGATGCCTGCAAGCGCGCCAGCGCAGGCCGTGTCACCGCTGTGATTCCCTATTTCGGTTATGCCCGCCAGGACCGCAAGGCCAAGTCCCGCGATCCCATCTCCGCCAAGCTTGTGGCCAACATGCTCACCGCTTCCGGCGCTGACCGCGTGCTGACCATGGACCTTCACGCCAGCCAGATCCAGGGTTTCTTTGATATTCCCGTGGATAATCTGCTGGGCAACCCGGTGTTCGTGGACTACTACGCCAAAAAGTTCGGCGAGAAGTGCGAGGATATGGTAGTGGTGTCCCCCGACGTGGGCTCCGTGGCCCGTGCCCGCACCTTTGCCCAGAAGCTGCACATGGGCCTGGCCATCGTGGACAAGCGCCGCCAGAAGGCCAACCAGTGCGAGGTCATGAATGTTATCGGCGACGTGGAGGGTAAGGACTGCATCCTGTTCGACGATATGATCGACACTGCCGGTTCCATCTGCAATGCTGCAAAGGCCATCGTCGAGGTGGGCGGCGCCAACAGCGTCTATGCCTGCGCCAGCCACGGTGTGCTGTCTGGGCCCGCGTTGGAGCGCTTGAATAGCAGCGTCATCAAAGAGGTTGCCCTGCTGAACACGATCCCCGAATCCATGGGGGAGGGCTGCGACAAGATCAAGTATCTGTCCGTAGCGCCCATGTTCGCCGAGGCTATTGAGCGCATCTATCAGGAGATCTCCATCGCCAAGCTGTTTAACTAAAACACTTTCCAAACTGGCGAAACAGTGCTATAATAAGAGGACTGCGTTTGCAGTCCTCTTATTTTCGTGTGCAAGGAGGCGACAGCCTTGTTTTTTAATCGTAACGGAGCTTCCGGCGGCGTGGAATGGCTGCTGGTGGGGCTGGGAAATCCCGGCAGCAAGTATGAATCCACCCGGCACAATATGGGGTGGCTGGCGCTGGACAGCTTGATGGAAAAGGAAAATTTCAAACTTTCCAAGCTGAGATTTAAGGCCTGGACTGGCATTTTGAAGAAAAACGGGCATAGAATATTGGTGATGAAGCCGCAGACGTACATGAATCTCTCCGGCGAGTCCGTGGGAGAGGCGGCGCGTTTTTATAAAGTGCCCGCCGATCATGTGCTGGTCATTTCCGACGATGTATCCCTGCCGGTGGGCAAGCTGCGTATCCGCAAAAGCGGCTCCGCCGGCGGGCACAACGGATTGAAAAATATCATTCAACACCTTGGTACAGAAGGGTTTCCGCGTATCAAGGTGGGCGTGGGCATGCCCGAACATCCCGATCATGAAATGATCGATTGGGTGATTGGCAAGCCACAGGGCGAGGAGGCCAAGATGCTGCGGGAGGCGCTGGATCGGGCGGCGGAGGCGGCGCTGTATCTGGTGGAAAACGGGCCGGAAAAAGCGATGAACCGTTATAATTAAGCATAGATTATTGTAGATCAATTTTAGATTAATTGTAGATTGAGTGTAGATTTTTATTATAAAAACGGTAGATACATTTTGAAATTTTGAAATGCAGATCGGTAAGGAGCTTGAAAAATGCGGAAGGAGGTGAGTCCTGTGAACGGAGCGGTGGAACAGATACGGACGCTGCCGCAGGTACGGGAGCTGGCCCAGGCGCTGACGGGCCGGGAGCGGTGCGCCGCGGTCACGGGGCTGTCCCCCGTCCATCGGGCCATGCTCTCCGCCGCGCTGGCGGCGGAGACAAAGCGCCCCCTGCTGCTTCTGTGTGCCGACGAAAAGGACGCCGCCCGTCAGGCGGCAGATATCCAGGTGCTGCTGGGGACGGAGCCTGTGCGTCTGCCGGAGCGTGAGCTGCAGCTGCGGCCCGCCGCGTACAGCCGCCAGTGGGAAAACGCCCGCCTGTCCGCGCTGTACCGCATGGCCCAGGGCGATGCGCCCGTAGTGGTGGCCACTGCCGCCGCCATGGCGCAGCGCTGCCTGCCCCGCGATGTGCTGCTGGAGACATCGTTCTCCTTAGAGGTGGGCGGACGATACGATGTGCAGGACATATGCCGCCGTCTCATCGCCGCCGGGTATACCCGCACCGACCAGGTGGAGGGGCCCGGCCAGTTTGCCCTGCGGGGCGGCATTCTCGACGTGTTTTCCCCCGGAGAGGAGCGCCCCCTGCGCTGCGAGTTTTTTGATGATGAACTGGATAGCATGGGCGAATTTGAAGCGGCCACCCAGCGCCGTGTGATGAATCGCCGGAGCATACGCCTGCTGCCCGCCGCCGAGCTGCTGCCCTTTGCCGGTGACGCGGCCGCGTCCGATGCCGCGGACCGGATGGAGGCGGAGGCCCGCCGGCTGAAAAAGGAGCACGCCGCCGCCCGCCAGCGCCTTCTGGATGACGCGGCGCTTCTGCGGCAGGGGATGGTGCCGCCGGGCGCTGACCGCTATATGGCGGCGGTTTTCCCGGACAAGACCACCGCGTTTGATTATCTGCCTGCGGACTGCATTATCTGCGCCAATGAGGCCGGACGTGTGCAGGAGTCCCTGCGGGCGTTCCTGTTCCAGACACGTCAGGATGTGGCCGCCGCGGTGGAGAGCGGCGTCATGGCCGGTGCGTTCGGCGATCTGACACTCAATGAGCCGGAGCTGGAGACTGTGCTCTCGCGCTTTGCCCTCTGCCAACTGGAGAGCCTGCCCACCAGCCGCTATCTGCTGCCGCCCCGCCTGCTGCTGGACATCAGCGCCAAGCAGCTGTCCGGCTACGGCGGCAGCCTGGACGCCGCGGCCACGGATATCACACACTACCTGACCGCCGGCTTCGGCGTACTGGTGCTCTGCGGCGGCGCGGTCCGCTGCCGCAATATGCAGGAGTTCCTTCAGCGCCGCCATATCCCGGCGGCGCTGGCGCTGGACGGCGCTGCCGCGCCCGCACCCGGCCAGGCGTTCATCTCTGTGGGGGCGTTATCCGCCGGCAGCGAATGGCCGACGCTGAAGCTGGCCGTGCTTACCGAGGGGCAGCTGACACGCGCCCTGTCCGGCAAGGCGAAGAGGCCCCGTCCGCCCAAGTCAGACAACCGCCAGCGGCTCTTGAGCTACGCGGATCTGGAGGTGGGCGACCTGGTGGTGCACATCCACCACGGCATAGGCCGCTTTGCCGGGATGATCCGTCTGCCGGTGGACGGCGTGGAAAAGGATTACATCAAGATCCAGTATGCCGGCAGCGACTGCCTCTATGTCCCCGCCACATCCCTTGACCTTGTCAGCAAGTATATCGGCGGCGGTGACGATACCGAAAGGGTGAAGCTGAACAAGCTCTCCGGCGACCAGTGGACAAAGACCACCCGCCGCGCCAAGGCCGCGGCCAAGGACCTGGCCGAGGGGCTCATCAGACTATACGCCCAGCGCCAGCGTCTGGGCGGCTACGCCTTTTCGCCGGATACCCCCTGGCAGCAGGAGTTTGAAGACGCCTTTGACTACACGGAGACGGAGGACCAGCTCTCCGCGATACGCGATATCAAGGCGGATATGGAAAAGCCCGTTCCCATGGACCGCCTGCTGTGCGGCGATGTGGGATACGGCAAGACGGAGGTGGCCCTGCGCGCCGCTATGAAATGCATCCTGGACGGCAAGCAGGCGGCGATCCTGGTGCCCACCACCGTGCTGGCCCAGCAGCATTACGCCACCGCCGCCGCCCGCTTCCGCGCTTTCCCGGTGACGGTGGAGGTGCTCTCCCGTTTCCGCAGCCCCAAGCAGGTCAAGGATGTGCTGGAGCGTGTGAAGGATGGCCGCGTGGATCTGCTCATCGGCACCCACAAGCTGCTGGGAAAGAACGTGCAGTTCAAGGATCTGGGCCTTCTGATCATCGACGAGGAGCAGCGCTTCGGCGTTACCCACAAGGAGCGTCTGCGGCAGGTGGCCCGGCAGGTGGACACGCTGACGCTTTCCGCCACGCCTATTCCCCGCACGCTGAATATGGCGATGTCCGGCATCCGCGATATGAGCACCATAGAGCAGCCGCCCCAGGACCGCCAGCCGGTGCAGACATACGTTCTGGAACACGACTGGGGGATCCTGGCCGATGCCATACGCCGGGAGCTGGGCCGCGGCGGGCAGGTGTACTATCTTCACAACCGTGTGGACAATATCGATGCCACGGCGGGCCGCCTCCGCGATATTCTGGGGGATGACGCCGTTGTGGAGACGGCCCACGGCAAGATGGCGGAAGGCGAGCTCAGCCGCGTCATGGCCCGCATGGCCGAGGGCGATATCGATGTTCTGGTGTGCACCACCATCATCGAGACGGGCATAGACATTCCCAACGTCAACACACTCATTATCGAGGACGCCGACAACATGGGCCTCAGTCAGCTGCACCAGATCCGCGGGCGCATCGGCCGCTCCGCCCGCCGGGCGTATGCCTATATGACCTACCGCACCGGCAAGGTACTCACGGAGGTGGCGGCCAAGCGGCTTACCGCCATCCGAGAATATGTGGAGTTTGGCTCCGGCTTCAAGATCGCCATGCGGGATCTGGAGATCCGCGGCGCCGGCAATCTGCTGGGCCCGGAGCAGTCCGGCTACATGATGTCCGTGGGCTACGACATGTATCTGAAGCTGCTGAACGACGCCGTGCTGGAGCAGCAGGGCAAGCCCGCCCCGGCCCGTGTGGAGTGTTCCGCCGACATCACCGTGGCGGCCTATATCCCGGAATCCTACGTCCCCGCAGCCCGGCAGCGCATGGACCTCTATCGCCGTATTGCGGCCCTCCGCACGCCGGAGGATGAGTCCGAGCTCACCGACGAGCTGCTGGACCGCTACGGCGACGTACCGCCGCCGGTGACGGCGCTGCTGCGCGTGGCGCTGCTGCGCGCCGCGGCGATGGATAGCGGCGTTACCGACATCACCCAGAAGGGACGGCAGCTGCTGTTCAGCTTTGATGAGCGGGTGGATCCCGCCGCACTGCTGGCGGTGTGCACCATGGCGGCCTACCGCAGCCGCACACAACTGACAGCGGGCACGTCCCCGCGCCTTACGCTGTATTTGAAGCCGGGAGAGGAGCCCCTGGCCGCCGCCGGCGGTCTGGTGGACGCCCTGCGGCTGCACCGTACAGATACACAACAAGCAGACGGGGCCGCGGCCCCTATGGAGGGAACAGCACATGAACAAGAGTAATTGGATCCGATTTGCGGCGGGCGTTCTGGCCTCCGTGCTGCTGGTGAGCGCTTTTGCCCTTACCGGCGGCATGAAGAGCGGCAAGAGCACCGACGGCCTTATGTACCAGGCCAGCGGCCTCCACCCGGACGGCGAGATGCTGGTCATCGACGGCCAGACCGTCTCCTGTGAGGAGTACCTGTACTGGGTGGCCTACACCTGCTATTACATCTCCAGCCGCATTCCCGATGTGGACTGGAATGCCGTCGTTACAGAGGACGGCATGACCTACGGCGAGTATGTGAAGGTGGAGGCCGTCAATTCCGTCAAGCAATATGCGGTCACCCGGTCCTGGGCCCAGCAGGCAGGCATCGCCCTCAGCGACGAGGACCGCCAGTCCATTGCCCAGCAGCTGGTGACGTACTACGGCGGCGAGGAGGGCTATCAGCGCCAGCTGGCGCTGGTGGGCATCAGCCGCGAGGCCAATGACGCCATGATGGAGGCGCAGTACCTCTCCCGCGCTCTGTACCAGAGCGTCTGCACCCCCGGCGGCGCCCTGTATGACGAGGCGGCGCTCAGCGCCTATGCCGCCCAGCATAATTACGGTACGTTCTACATTCTGACGCTCTCCGGAGAGAACGCCGAGACGATGGCGGCTGATCTGCTGGAGCGCTGGCAGAATGCCGAGGACAAGCCTGCCGAGTATGCCGCTATGTGCGATGAGCTGCAGCAGGAGGCGGGCAGCGCCGTCACCCTGGCTGCTATGGAGGGAGATCCTCTCAGCGATGCGATCACGGCGCTGGAAATAGAGGAGCTGACCGCGGTGATCGATCCCTATGAGGACGGAAGCTGCTATCTGGCGCTGCGCACGGAGCTGGATCTGTCCGCCGTGGCCGAGCCCTATTTCGAGCAGATGTTCCAGGAGAAGCTGGACAATGCCGCGGCAATCCCCAACAGCAAGCTGTACAACGGCCTGGATGTGGGGGATTTCTATGAGAAGCTCACACAGCTGCGCCAGGAGCTGATGGCGTCCATGGCCGCCGACGAGGCCCAGACGGATACGCCGGAGGATACCCAGCCCGACGGTGATGCGGACAGCGGCGGCGCGCAGGATATACCCGCCGCGTAAGGTGACCGACGGTTCGTCAAAATGACGGGAAACCGGGACAGTTTCTGCTCTATTTGACGATTTTTTAACAAAGTTGCAATTTGGGATTGACTATTGTTAAATTTGTGACTATCATAGGGGATAGACAGGCGCGAGCCTTTGTTGTATAATACTTTCAACATATTTTATAGGAGGTAACTTTCATGAAAGACCTGTATGTTGTCAATTGCTGTCGTACCGCTATCGGCTCCTTTGGCGGTTCTCTGAAGAACACTCCCGCCGCCGATCTGGGCGCCGTGGTGGTCAAGGAAGCGCTGAAGCGCGCCAATGTGGCCCCCGAAAACGTGGATGAGTTGATGTTCGGCTGCATCCTGACCGCGGCCCAGGGCCAGAACGTGGCCCGTCAGGTCTCCATCAAGGCTGGTATCCCCTATTCCGTCCCCGCCTATACCGTAGGTATGGTCTGCGGCTCCGGTATGAAGTCCGTTATCGAGGGCGCACGTTCCATCCTGGCCGGCGACAGTGACATCGTCGTCTGCGGCGGTACCGAGAACATGAGCGCCGCTCCCTATGCCGCTCCCGATGCCCGCTGGGGCGCCCGCATGGGCGACAAGAAGCTGGTGGACACCATGATCAAGGACGGCCTGTGGGACGCCTACAACAACTATCACATGGGCACCACCGCTGAGAATATCAACGATATCTGGGGCATCACCCGTGCCGAGCAGGACGCCTTTGCCGCTGCCTCCCAGCAGAAGACCGAGGCCGCCCAGGCCGCCGGCAAGTTCGACGACGAGATCGTCCCCGTGATGGTCAAGGTCAAGAAGGACATGGTCCCCTTCGCCAAGGATGAGTATCCCAAGGCCGGCGTTACCGCTGAGAGCATCGCCAAGCTGAAGGGCGCCTTCCCCGTGGGCCCTGAGTCCCCCAATCCCCAGGTGGTCAACACCTTCGAGCCCACCGGCTGCCAGGATGCCGCTGACAAGGGCACCCAGCGCGTCACCGCCGCCAATGCCTCCGGCATCAACGACGGCGCTGCCGCTATCGTGCTGGCCTCCGGCGAGGCTGTCGCCAAGTACGGCCTGAAGCCCATGGCCAAGCTGATCGGCTGGGGCCAGGGCGGCGTGGATCCCAAGATCATGGGCGTTGGCCCCGTGGTCGCTTCCCGCAACGCTATGGCCAAGGCCGGCGTCACCATCGACGATATCGATCTGATCGAGGCTAACGAGGCCTTTGCCGCTCAGTCCATCGCTGTGGCCCGTGAGCTGCACTTTGACATGAGCAAGGTCAACGTCAACGGCGGCGCTATCGCTCTGGGCCACCCCGTGGGCGCCTCCGGTGCGCGTATCATCGTCACCCTGCTGCACGAGATGCAGCGTCGTCCCGATGCCAAGAAGGGCCTGGCCACTCTGTGCATCGGCGGCGGTATGGGTACTGCCGTGGTGTTCGAGAAGTGCTGAAGTGATAAATAAAAAGAAGCGGCTCGTAAGAGCCGCTTCTTTTTTGCATGAGAGACACTCCGGCGAAACCGGGGCGTTTTTATTGTATACCGAAAAACAGGGAGGCCGCGCAGCGGTCTCCCTGTCGATTTACTTCTTGATCTCGCCGTTGGCCGCCGCGGTCAGGTAGGCGTTGATGAAGCCGTCGATATCGCCGTCCATCACCGCCTGGATGTTGCCCATCTCGTAGCCGGTGCGGGTATCCTTGGCCAGGGTGTAAGGCATGAACACATAGGAGCGGATCTGGCTGCCCCACTCGATCTTCATCTGCACGCCCTTCAGGTCGCTGATCTTTTCCGCGTGCTGCTGCAGCTTCAGCTCCGCCAGCTTGGCGCGCAGCATCTTCATGGCGTTGTCGCGGTTCTGGAACTGGCTGCGCTCCGTCTGGCAGAACACCACGATGCCCGTGGGCAGGTGAGTCAGCCGCACGGCGGAGGAAGTCTTGTTGATGTGCTGGCCGCCCGCGCCGGAGGACCGGCAGGCCTGCATTTCGATATCCTCCGGACGGATCTCGATCTCGCTGTCGTCATCCAGCTCCGGCATGACCTCCAAGGCGGCAAAGCTGGTCTGCCGCCGGGCGTTGGCGTCGAAGGGGCTGACGCGCACCAGGCGGTGCACGCCGTTCTCGCTCTTGAGGTAGCCGTAGGCGTTCTCGCCCTCGATGAGGATGGTGGCGGACTTGATGCCCGCCTCGTCGCCGGCCTCATAGTCCATCAGCTGATAGGTGTAGCCGTGGCGCTCCGCCCAGCGGGTGTACATGCGGTAGAGCATCTCTGTCCAGTCCTGGGCCTCGGTGCCGCCGGCACCGGCGTGGAAGGTGAG
>CAVGEC010000011.1:0-35111 GCA_963628195.1 Bacteroidaceae bacterium | reverse complement strand
ATCGGCAGCAGCCTTTTTTGAACCACTCGCCCAGCGAGTGGTTTTCGATATACAAAAATAAGAGAGGGTGTACCCTCTCTTATTTTTTGTTTTTTTCGTCAGCCTTTTCATACTGCTTTTTTAACCTATCGCCCACTTTTTTCATAAGGCGCAGGCACAACGCCGAGCTGACAGCCAACAGTGCGGATCCCGCCAGAAATTCTTTTTTCTTCATGTACATGCTCCCTTTATCCTTTTGTTTGAGACAGTATAGCACACAGAACAATCGGTTGTAAAGCCGACGTGTATGAATTTCGCCGAACGGTTCAATATATTGTGGAGTGCAGCGCGGTTATTCACACTTTGTGGGACTTACTGATTGAATTTTCATTGTGGAATTGACGGTGCAGCGGGCTCAAATTTTGGCGGGTTCACCAAAAATCAGCGCCGCACGGATTTCAGCCATACCTCTTTATTTACTTTACATTGGAAATGTGCTTTAATAAGGCTGTACGTTTAGGCGCAAATGGCGCCCTGACAGAATTTGAGGAGGAAAAGTACATGGTACAGTTTGCAAGCAGAATGGATCAGCTTAAGGGTTCCGAGATCCGCGAATTGCTGAAGCTGACGGCACAGCCCGACATCATTTCCTTTGCCGGCGGTCTGCCGGCGGCCGAGTTGTTCCCCGTAGAACAGATGATGAAGGCTTCTGAGGCTGTTATGAAGGAGCACGGCCGCGAGGCACTGCAGTATTCCACCACCGAGGGCTTCCCTCGTCTGCGTGAGCAGATCGCCGAGCGCATGCTGGTGAAGAACAACATTCACACCGACAAGGATCACATCCTGGTCACTTCCGGCTCTCAGCAAGGTTTGGACTTCTCTGCCCGCGTATTTCTGAACCCCGGTGATGTGGTGCTGCTGGAGAGTCCCTCTTATCTGGGTGCTGTCAACGCTTTCAAGGCCTGTGAGCCCACCTTCATTGAAGTGCCCACTGATAATGGCGGCATGATCATGGAGGAACTTGAAAAGATCCTGGCCACCACCGAGCGTGTCAAGATGATCTATGTCATCCCCGATTTCCAGAACCCCACCGGTCGTACCTGGGATCTGGATCGCCGTCATAAGTTCATGGAGATCATCAATCGCTATGAGATCCCCGTTATCGAGGATAACCCCTATGGTGAACTGCGCTTCGAGGGCGAGTTCATGCCCGCGCTGAAGAGCCTGGATACCAAGGGCCTGGTCGTTTACCTGGGTACTTTCTCCAAGATCCTGGCCCCCGGCTATCGTCTGGGCTGGGTGTGTGCCGAAGATGAGATCCTGGCTAAGTACAACTTCATGGAGCAGGCTGCCTCCCTGCAGGCGTCCACCATCGGTCAGATGGAGACCTCCAAGTGGATCGACATGTTCGATCTGGATGCTCATGTCAACACCATCCGCGAGTGCTACAAGAAGCGCCGCGCTGTGATGCTGGAGACGCTGGCCAAGGAATTGCCCGAACCCTGCACCTTTACCCGTCCTGACGGCGGTCTGTTTGCTTGGGTTGTTCTGCCGGAATACATGGACGCCAAGGAACTGCAGATGAAGTGCCTGTCCAAGAAGGTCGCCTTTGTTCCCGGCGGCTCCTTCTTCCCCAATGGCGGCCACGAAAACACACTGCGTCTGAACTACAGCTGCATGCCGGAGGACAAGATCGTCAAGGGCATCACCGCTCTGTGCGAGACTATCCGCGAGAATCTGCGCTAAGAAAGTAAGGAGACGACGTATCCCATGAAGCACGTTAAAGTCCTCATTGGCAACTATGGCAGCGGCAAGAGCGAACTGGCGCTGAACTTCGCCATGCAGGCGGCAGCCCGCGGAGACCGTACGGAATTGCTGGATCTGGATATGGTCAACACCTACTTCCGTCTGACTGAGCGGGGTAAGCTGGTAGAGCAGAAAGAGATTCGCTTAGTATCTCCCAACTTTGCCTGCTCCGGTATCGAAACGCTCTCTCTCCCTGCCGAGGTGTCATCCGCCTTTGTGCTGGACTGGGACACCGTTATTTTTGACGTGGGCGGTGATGATGTGGGCGCCACAGCGCTGGGCCGGTATCATCAGGACTTTGTGGATCTGGAACCCGGCGCACTTGAGGTGCTGAATGTGGTAAATATCCGGCGGCCTTTGGCCGGCACGGTGGAAAAGCTTCTCCGTCTGCAGGACGGAATGCAGACTCATGCGCGTCTGAAAATCACCGGTATGATCAACAACACAAACCTCGCCACTGCCACCACGGAACAAGATTTGTGGGACGGCTACGAGATGCTCCGTGAGGTCAGCGACCTCACGGGCATCCCGGTTTCCTACACCACCGGCAAAAAGGAGTTTCTGGACGCTTTTCTGGCCCGAAACCCCGATCCTAAATATGTAGGTCGGCCCATTCCCATCGATGTGTATATGCACCGCGACTGGGATTCCTACATTGAGCACGGTCTGAACACCAAAAATCCCCACAAGGATATGTATTGACTCCGGTTACTTCCTCCACAGCCGCATATGATTCGGCTTTTGCGGCTGTTTGGGGCTGTAATAAACGCAAACACAGCAACGGAAAAGGAAAAAGAAAAGAGGTGTAAAGAGAGTGGTAAGAGTTACCATCGACGAAAATCTTTGCAAGGGCTGCGGTCTGTGTGCAAGAGCTTGTCCCAAGCACATCATCGAGTTGTCCAAGACACGCATCAACGCAAAGGGCTATCATCCGGCAGAAGTGACGAACATGGAAGCGTGCATCGGCTGCACGTCCTGCGCCCGCACCTGTCCCGATGTGGTGATCCGAATCGAAAAAGACTAAGGAGGCAGAAAGAATATGGCTTTGACTCTTATGAAGGGCAGCGAAGCAATTGCGGAAGCCGCTATTCGTGCCGGCGCACGCTTTTTCTTCGGTTACCCCATCACTCCGCAGACGGAGATCCCCGAATATATGTCCGCCCGTATGCCTGAGATCGGCGGCTGCTTCCTGCAGGCCGAGAGCGAAGTGGCGGCGATCAACATGGTGTATGGCGCTGCCGGTACCGGTGCCCGCGTTATCACCTCTTCCTCCAGCCCCGGCGTGTCTCTGAAGCAGGAGGGTATCTCCTACTGTGCAGGCGCCATGGTTCCCGCTGTCATCATCAACGTGATGCGCGGCGGCCCCGGTCTGGGCAACATCCAGGCCTCCCAGGGCGACTATTTTCAGGGCGTCAAGGGCGGCGGCAACGGTGACTATCACCTGCTGACCTTTGCTCCCGCTTCCGTGCAGGAGGCTATTGACCTGATGATGATCGCCTATGATAAGGCTGAGAAGTATCGCATCCCCGTGCTGTTCCTGGCGGACGGCATCATCGCTCAGATGATGGAGCCTGTGGAACTGCCCGAAATGGTGGACTACAAGGTCGATCCCGAAAAGAAGCCCTGGGCCTGCACCGGCTGGAAGCCCGGTGATGATCCCGCTAAGCGCGGCATTATCAACTCCATCTATATCGATACCGAGAGTCTGGCTGTTCACAACGATGAGCTGCAGGCTATGTACAAGGAAGTCGTGGCTAACGAGCAGATGTGGGAGAGCTACAACTGCGAGGATGCCGAGTACATCATCACCGCTTTCGGCACCGTGGCCCGTATCGCCAAGAGCGCTATTGCCGAGCTGAAGGAAAAGGGCATCAACGTCGGCCTGGTTCGTCCCATCACCGTGTGGCCCTTCCCCTATGACGCCGTGCGCGAGGCCTGCTGCAAGAGCAGCGTAAAGGCCGTTCTGGATGTCGAATTGAACGAAGGCCAGATGCTGGAAGACGTGAAACTGGCGATCAACGGCGATAAGCCGGTGGACTTCTTCGGTCATTGCGGCAGCCAGATGCCCTCTACCGACGAGATCGTCACCAAGATCCTGAGCATGAAGGAGGGTAAATAAGATGGCCGTTCTGTTTGAAAAGACCAAGCTGCTGACTGATAAGCAGTTCCACTATTGCCCCGGCTGCAACCACGGTATTATCCACCGTCTGGTAGCTGAAGTCATCGACGAGATGAACCTGGACGGCAAGGTGATCGGCGTGGCCCCTGTGGGCTGTTCCGTGTTCGCATATGACTACTTTAACTGCGATATGTATGAGGCTGCCCATGGCCGCGCTCCCGCTGTCGCTACCGGCATCAAGCGTTCCGTCGGCAAGGACACCCTGGTGTTCACCTATCAAGGTGATGGCGACCTGGCCTCCATCGGTACCGCTGAGATCGTTCACGCCGCCCATCGCGGTGAGAAGATCACCACCATTTTCGTCAACAACGCGATCTACGGCATGACCGGCGGCCAGATGGCCCCCACCACGCTGATCGGCCAGAAGGCTACTACCTGCCCTGCCGGCCGCAGTGAGGAGTGGAGCGGTCTGCCCATCAAGATGTGCGAAATGCTGGCGGCTGTTCCCAGTTCTTACTACATTGAGCGTGTGGCGGTCAACAACACCGCCAATATCGCCAAGACCAAGAAGGCCATCGCCAAGGCGTTCCGCCTGCAGATGGAGGGTAAGGGCTTTACCATGATCGAAGTCCTGTCCACCTGCCCCACCAACTGGGGTTTGTCCCCTGTGGAGGCTATGGATTGGTTGGAGCAGAACATGATCCCCTACTATCCTCTGGGTGTTTACAAAGACAAGGAGGCGAAGTAACATGGAAAAGACCTTTATTTTCGCCGGTTTCGGCGGCCAGGGTATGCTGCTGATCGGTAAGTTCGTCGCCATGGCCTGCATGCTGGATGGCAAGCACGTCTCCTGGCTGCCCTCTTACGGTCCTGAGATGCGCGGCGGTACTGCCAACTGCTCTGTTATCGTCTCCGATGAGCCCGTGGCCTCTCCTCTGGTGGACAAGGCTGACGTGATCGTGGCCATGAACCGTCCTTCTCTGGACAAGTTCGAGGAGCATGTGAAGCCCGGCGGTGTGCTGGTGATCAACAGTTCCATCATCGATCGCAAGGCTGTTCGTGACGACATCACCGTGGTGTACTGTGATGCCAACGGTATTGCCGAGTCTATCGGAAACCCCAAGGGTGCCAATGTGGCGATTCTGGGTGCCACCCTGGCCAAGGCTCCTGTCACTTCCGTGGAGAGCATGATGGAAGCCATCCGGATCGAGCTGGGCGAGAAAAAAGCCCGCTTCCTGGAGGGCAACAAGAAAGCTCTGCTGGCCGGTATGGAAGCCGCTAAGTAAGCAGTTCATATTCAATATATGCGCAATAGCCCCCGGTATCTTGACGGATACTGGGGGCTATTTTTGCGTCGAATTGTGAATTATTTCACCGAATCGTTTATTAAAGCGAAAAGTCAATCAAAAAAGGTTTCTCATACCGAAATTAATGGTTGACTTCCTCCCAAACGTTTGGTATCATTACTCCATTAATAAGGAGGTGTCGCTTTTGAGTTCTTTTTCCTATTTTGTGGGCCAGCGTATCAAAAAATACCGGAAAAGCCGCGGGTATACTATAGAGCAATTCTCCGCCATGATCAACAAGAGCAAAGCGACACTGTCTAAGTATGAGAATGGCGCGATCACTATCGACATAGAAACATTATATGAGATATCGCAGGCGCTGGATATTGATTTGAAATGCTTTATCGACTATCAGCCCCCTATGTTCCATGCAGAGCCGGCTCTGCCTAAAAACAGCTACTTTAACCAAACTTTGGCCTATATGTACTATTATGATGGCCGTATCCGCCAGATGGTACGCTCACTTCTGCGGTTCTCTCAGTCAGTGGATCACGAGAGCGTCGAAGTCACGCTGTATATGGGCGTGGCCTCTTTCTCCGATCCGGATCGCTGCCAGCACCTATTCACCGGAGAGATGAAAGCGTATGATACCATCACCCACATGGTATTGACCAATCAGATCAACGAAGCGGAGAAAATGTATATCTGCATGCTTAACCCCATGCAGAACCGTATGCCCGCCGTCGGTCTGGTATCCGGCATAGGTTCCTCCCCATTCTTTGCACCAATTGCGCTGAAAGCACTGATCTCCAAGGAACCTCTGGAGGAAAATGACCGTCTGCTAAACACGGTGAAGCTGGACAAGGACGACTATCATCTGCTTCGGTACTACAACATGATGGTAGTTAACCGTCCCGCCCCCCTTTCTCTGCAATAATGTACAGCGAAAAGCAGTTGTGAAGGTTTATACCTTCACAACTGCTTTTAACTCATTTTTTGCAGGTCGCGCTTAAGGCGAAGAATAATACGTTTTTCCAGTCGTGATATGTAGCTTTGAGATATCCCCAGCCGGTCTGCGACCTCCTTCTGTGTCAATTCCTTGACACCGCCCAGGCCGAAACGCATGGTAATGATATCCCGTTCCCGTGGGCTAAGGTGTGAAACCGCCGTCTGCAGCAACTGACGATCCACATCGGCTTCAATAGGCCGCATAACAACATCGCTGTCCGTCCCCAGCACATCAGACAACAGCAGTTCTTTTCCATCCCAGTCGGTATTCAGTGGTTCATCGAAGCTTACCTCCGTTCGCTGGGCACCATTTTTCCGCAAATACATCAGAATTTCGTTTTCAATACACCGTGAGGCGTAGGTAGCGAGCTTGATGTTCTTATCGGTGCGAAACGTATTTACTGCTTTGATAAGCCCTATGGTGCCAATAGAGATCAGGTCCTCGATATGTACGCCGGTATTCTCAAAACGGCGGGCAATATAGACCACCAGGCGCAAGTTGCGCTCGATCAGCGTCTGCCGCACTTGAAAATCCCCGGTATTCAGCTTTTCCAGCAATACAGCCTCTTCACTGCGGGGCAACGGCGGCGGCAGTGTGTCACTGCCGCCGATATACATGATCTTATCCCGCCTGCATACGCTGTACAGCAGACGTTTCAGCCACCGAACTATTCTGTTCACAGTCTGTCCCCCTCTCCGCTGCGCCCCACAGGGCATGATACCCACCGCCATCACTGAGCGGCTGTTCCGACAGAGCTACCGGCGTCCGCGGATAGCGCCTACCGCCGATTTCTATGTAGTCGCTGCGGGCAGCCAGAAGCAGCCCACAGGAAACACCTACTGCGCGGAAGGGCAGCAATGTGAACCGGATGGGGCATCCCATGCGGTGCAGACGTGCCATTTTCTCCTCTGGCGGCAGCGGTTCTGCCAAAAGCCTTGCCACCTCTGGGGACCACAGCGATTCCGCTTCGCGGCGTTCCAGTACCAATGCCGGACAGCCGGTAACAGGATCCCGCAGTGTATTGCCTGTATCATGCAGGGCGGTAACGGTTTCTGTTCGTCCGCCCAGGGAAATAGTGATCTGCAACAGTTCTCCTCCTCCATGTCGTGCTGCCTGCCCCATAAATAAGCGAATAAGCACATAAAATCCCATGCTGACAAACAGCAGAGTCTGCCAGCTGATATCCGCATAATATAGGCGCTGGGCCAAGCCAGCTACGGAACCGAAGGCTAAACCCAGTGCTAAAATGATTCCGGCCAAGCCGGCGGACAACAAGAAAAACAACGCGGCGGAACGCCAACGCCAGCGGAGAGCGCCGGCAGCGATCAAAATGCCGGCTATCACGCGAAAAAGCGGATGCCCCAGAAAAGACAGCCCTGGAATGAACACGGCAGCGGCGTACAGACCTCCCAAAACTGCCCAGAGCACCAGTCTTCTGCGGCGCAGCGGAATACCAGAAAGCCTTGCCGTACCAAGGAAAAGCAGGTAGTCTACCGCGCTGTTGAGCAAGAAAACGCGATCCAGATACACCACAGTCATTGCCTCACCTCGCTGCCACTATTATAGGGCATCGGGACGAAAAAAAGCGTCGCAACCGGGCGGACGCAGCAGCATTTGTAACCGGTTCGTTACCGCTTTATAATCTATCCGTCACCGCTTGTAATTGACATTTTACGTTTTTTGGGTACACTTTATTGTATAAATATTGTTACTTTTACTATCATTTTCTGTACTATATATGTACTCTATTTGTAATTTATTTGTATTTTCTTCATACATCTGGAGGTTTTATGAAAAAAAGAGCAAAATGGCTGCGTGTCACCATGGCAGTGATAGCCGCGGCGGCGCTCTTGTGTCTGCTCATCGCTTTTCTGGCCGCAAAAAGTCAAGAGAACCGGGACGGCGACTATCCCAGCTACACGGACATCCGGGATATGGCTGAGACGGCCGACCTGGTGGTCGTGGGCGACGTTGTCTCGGCGCACAAAGTGCGCTGCCTGGATATCGGCGGCGGGACGCGGCTGATCTATACACTGTCGGAGATCCGGGTGACACAGACGGTCAATGGCGATGTACAGCCTGGGGACACGGTGACGGTCAAGGAACTGGGAAACTACTTATTTCCCGCTGGGAAAACCTTCCTGGCAAAAGGGGATCAGGTGCTGTTGTTTTTAGCCAGCTATGACAATGTCCCCTGCTCGCCGCTAAATCCCACGCAGGCGGTGATGCTCATAGAAGACGGGAAAACGACGCCGAATATCCCGCCGTTTCTTCTTGACGGGGGCAGCCCTAACGTATCCCTGACAGATATCCTTGCTGTACTGAATACACCGAAGGCCGATGGAGAATAAGAAAAACCGCTGCGGTGGATGTCCGCAGCGGTTTTGTACTATTCTTTTTCCGGCTGTAATGCCTGTATCCGCAGCGCCGCGCCGCGGACGTGGTCCTGAAGCATCCGATCCGCGAAGGCGATCAGCTCCTCCGGCGTTCGTTCAATCTCTCCAAGCAGCCAACTCTCCAGCATGCCGCTCATGGCCACCACATAGAAATGCGTGGTCAGCTCTATATCGGCGCAGTCAGCCTCCCGGTCCGCTGCGCCGATCTCACGGCCGATCTGCTCCACAGTACGGTAGATGATATTATGTATGTCCGTTTCAAAAAAGCGCTTGAGGTGCTCGCGGCCCACGGAACGCAGGGCACAAAGGCACACAGCACGGTTCTCCTCGATATATCGGAACAGCTGCAGCAGGCCCTCCTGCCACAGCAGCGCGCCCTCATGCTGACGCAGCAGGGACATTGCCTCCTCCTGGAACATCCAGCGCATGAGGTCATAGACATCCTCAAAATGGTAATAAAAATTCTGCCGGCGAATATCGCAGCGGTCTGTGATGTCGCGTATGGTGATCTTGTCGATGGGCTTCTGAGCCATCAATTCCTTTAGAGCTGCCGCCAGCGCCTGCTTGGTCTGGTCAGAAGCGGCGTACGCACGTTTATCCATATAGCGTCCTCCTGATGGACCTATGATACCATATCGTTCCCGGAATTTCCAGCGCTTTTCCTGTATTTCCCCCGGCAAAAATTATGACACGGCGGGCCGGTTTGACCTTTGCATTTATTGACACGGCGGCGTATTCTGTGAACGCTTAGAACTCTATACGAAAGGGTGGTTCCTTTATGGCAACTCGGTACAGCATTACTGTGGGCAGTCCGCTGGGTGAACGACGAGGCATGCTGCTGCTGGAAACACTGGACGGCGCTGTTACCGGCACGCTGTCCCTTTTAAACACGGAAAACGCGGTGACCGGACACCGGGAGGGCAATACAGTCTACCTGACACACCAGCTGCAGACGCTGCTCAACCAGCTGACGTGCCGCACGGAGCTGCGTCTCCTGGACGGCACCGTCAATGGCGTTGTGCAGATCGGCGGCGTGACTATGCCGCTGCACGGCACAGTGGCACGATAACGATACGGAAGGAGTGCAGCTATGTCTGATAATGCGGTGCAAAAACCGAGTTTTATGACAAAACTGGCTACATTTATCGTTGATAAACGTAATCTGTTTTTTCTGTTTACCATCATACTGCTGATATTCTCCGCATTTTCCCGCAATTGGGTAAAGGTGGAAAATGAACTGACCGCCTTCCTCCCCGATGATTCCGAAACGAAACAGGCGCTGAATGTGATGGAGGATCAATTTGTCACATACGGCACGGCGGATGTAATGGTGGAGAACATCACCTACGACGAGGCACAGCGGTTATGCGAAAAATTAGAAGGTGTCAAGGGCGTACAGAGCGTCACATTTGACGACACCACCGATCACTACAACGCCGCATCGGCGCTGTACAGTGTGACATTTGACTACGATGAAAGCAATGACGATTGTCTGACCGCGCTGGAAGCCGTAAAGGATACTTTGAATGGCTACGACCTCTACATTTCCACGGATCTGGGCAACACTCTGCAGGAAACCATCGCCTCCGAAGTCAGCGTTATTATGATCTATGTGGCCGTTATTGTGGTCGTTGTACTGCTTTTCACCTGTCAAACCTACGGTGAAGTGCCTGTTCTTCTGCTGACGTTCGTTATTGCCATGATCCTGAACCAAGGCAGCAACTTCCTGCTGGGCACGATCTCCTTCGTATCCAACTCTGTCACCAGTATCCTGCAGTTGGCGCTGTCCCTGGACTACGCCGTTATCCTGAGTAACCATTTCCGCGAGGAACATCTGACCTTACCCGTCCGGGAGGCGGCCATCGCCGCCCTCAGCCGTGCCATTCCGGAGATCTGTGCCAGTTCGCTGACGACCATCGGTGGTTTGGCGGCCATGCTGTTCATGCAGTTCAAGATCGGCCCCGACATGGGCATTTGCCTGATCAAGGCCATTCTCTATGCCCTGTTGTCTGTATTTATCGTCATGCCCGGCTTGCTGGTACTCTTTGGGCCACTGATTGAAAAAAGCGAACACAAAAGCTTCGTTCCCAAGATATCCTTTGTGGGCGAAATCGCCTATAAAACTCGCTTTATTGTCCCTGTTGTCTTTGCAGCTATTGTCATCGGCGGCATCTATTTCTCCGGTAAATGTCCCTATGCCTACGGGTACAGCAATCTGACCACGCCAAAGCTGAATGAGACACAGATCGCAGAGAACACCATAAAAGACACCTTTACCAGCAAAAACATGGTGGCGCTGGTAGTGCCCGCCGGGGACTATGAAAAAGAGGCGCAGCTGCTGCATGTACTGGAAAGCTACGGTGAGATCGACTATACCATGGGCCTGGCCAATGTGGAGGCCATGGACGGCTACATGCTGGCCGACAAGCTGACGCCCCGGCAGTTTGCGGAGTTGGCTGACCTGGATTACGAGATGGCGCAGGTGCTGTATGGGGCTTATGCGCTGGAGCAGGGCGACTACGGCAAATTAGCCGGAAACATCAGTACCTACCGGGTACCGCTGATGGATATGTTCCTGTTCGTCTGCGATCAGGTAGATGCCGGTGTGGTCAGCTTAAGCGATGAGCAAACGGAGACTTTGATGGATGCCCGCAGCCAGATCGAGAGCGCTAAAGCGCAGCTGCAGGGCACGGAGTACAGCCGCATGCTGCTGTATTTGACGCTGCCGGTCAGCGGCGACGAAACATATGCCTTTACAGACACCATCCGTGACATCGCCAAGGGCTTCTACCCGGATGGCAATGTATTTGTGGCAGGCGACTCCACCAATGAATATGACTTTGAGAAGTCATTTGCGCGGGATAATACAGTGGTCAGTATAGTATCCATTCTTATTGTGCTGGTGGTGCTGCTGTTCACCTTCAACTCCGCCGGTATGCCCCTGCTGCTGATCCTGGTGATCCAGGGCAGTATCTGGATCAACTTCTCTATCCCCGCGCTGACCAACTCCCCCCTGTTCTTTATGAGTTATCTGGTGGTCAGCTCCATCCAGATGGGTGCAAATATTGACTACGCCATTGTTATTGCCAGCCGCTATCAAGAGCTGAAGGGCCGCATAGAACATAAGCGGGCGATCATCGAAACATTGAATTTCGCTTTCCCCACTATTATTACCTCCGGTACGATCTTAACGGTGGCAGGCACGCTGATCGGACAGATGACCTCCGAACCGACAATCGCCGGCATCGGACAGAGTCTGGGACGCGGCACCATCCTGTCTATGTTCCTGGTGCTGTTCGTTCTGCCGCAGATCCTGCTCATCGGCAGCAAGGTGATCGACAAGACCTCTTTCGCGGTGCCCAGAGTCATCCACCGGCGTGAGTTGAGCGGACGCGTAGTGGTCAACGGCGTGGTCAGCGGTGAGATCCGCGGAACGGTCACGGGCATCATGCGGGCCACTGTGGAGGGAGACGTAGATCTGAACCTGATATCGGGAGATATTACCAACGAGAGTGCGGAGAATATGATCCCCGAACACACCGGAGAGGAGGCTGGCAGAGATGACGAGACCGGTAAAGCAGAATAACATACACATAAGCGCTGCCTCCCTCCTGCTGGCGCTGATACTCGCGGTCGGGCTATGTACCCCGGCCCTGGCGGAAGAGAAAACACTGTGTATCTCCTCGACGGAGCAGCTGGAGATCTTCGCTTCCTCGTGTTCTTATGATGCCTACTCCAAGGGACTGACTGTCAAGTTGGAGTGCGATATCGATCTGAATGGCGCGGCGCTGTCTGTCCCCATATTTCTGGGCACATTTGACGGGCAAGGTCACCGCATCACCGGACTGAATCTGACGGACAGCGCCACGGGATACGGGCTGTTCAGCCGCATTGCGCCGGGCGGAACGGTGAAAAATCTCAATGTGAGCGGAAATGTGGCCCCTGCCGGGACGCAAAGCCGCATTGGCGGACTGGCCGGCGAAAACTACGGCAGCATCGAGAACTGCAAATTCTCCGGTACCGTAAGCGGTTCGGATACTGTAGGCGGCATCGCCGGGTACAACGCGGCGGAAGCGGTGATCACATCCTGCACTGTCAATGGCGCCGTGCAGAGCACTGCCTCCACCGGCGGTATCGCAGGACAAAACTACGGAAGCATACGGAACTGCCGGAATGAAGCAGTGATAGACACGGAGGTCAATGAGAGCGATATCTCTACCGCTGATCTGGAGAGCACGCTGTACAGCTTAGTGAAGGATCAGCAGACTGTCGAGACCGGAGTGAACACTGACGTGGGCGGCATCGCCGGATATTCTACGGGTACCATTGAAAGCTGCACCAACAGCGGTACCGTTGGCTATCCGCATGTGGGATATAACGTAGGGGGTATCGCCGGGCGGCAGGACGGCCTTGTCTCTGATTGTGTGAACCGCGGGAGCGTGCAGGGGCGCAAGGATGTTGGCGGCATCGTAGGCCAGATGATCCCCGATGTGACGATACAGGCCGGCCCGGATCGTATTTCGCAGCTGAGGAGCGAACTGGGAACATTGACCTCTCTGACCGAGCAGACCACCAATGACATATCAGATACTTCCGACATGGTGACCACACGCCTTGACCGTATCAACAAATACGCCAACAGCGCTGAAGGAACGATCAGCGGTCTGATGGACGATTTAAAACAGGACATGACGCTGGAGGAATTCCAGGAGTGGATGAAAAAAGTAGGTGAAAGCTCCGACTCGATCCACGGCGATCTGAGCGGTATCAGCAATGAGATGGACGGCCTGACTAACGGCTTGAGCAGTGCCAACAAGACGCTGTCCGCAGATCTTAAGGCTGTCAATAATCAGTTGAACACCACCATGAATCTGTTTCTTACGTTGATAGATGAGATGTCCGACACCTCCGACGTGGTGCAGGATGTATCCGAAGATACGTTGTACAGCGCCAAACGCGGCAAGGCGGTGGACTGTGTCAACCGCGGCGCTGTGGATGGAGACCGGAACGTGGGCGGTATCTCCGGCGCACTGGCCATTGAGTATGACTATGACCGTGAGGACGATCTGCTTCCCAGTGGTACGCGGACGGTGAAATACACCTATTTGACCAGAGCTATTCTGTTGGATTGCGACAACTACGGAACGGTGACCGCTAAAAAAAGCTGCGCGGGAAGTGTGGCAGGACGTATGGATCTGGGTACAGTGTCCGGCTGCGGCGGCTGGGGCGATGTGACAGTGGAAAGCGGCGATTACGCAGGCGGCGTAGCCGGTCTGTCTTTGACCTCTGTGCGGAAATGCTATGCCAAATGCAGTCTGTCCGGCGGCAAATACATTGGCGGAATCGTAGGCTCCGGCCGCAACGTAACCGACTGCATTGCTATGCCGGACATAACGGCGGCCACGCAGCTCTCCGGCGGCATTGCTGGGGAAATCACCGGAACGTACAGCGGCAACCGATTTGTTTCCGGAACGCTGGCCGGTGTAGACCGTGTCAGCTATCAAGGTAAGGCAGAACCGATGACCTACGAACAGCTGCTGGAACAGCAGGACGTTCCCGACGATTTCCGGCATCTGACACTGGGTTTTGTGGCGAATGGCACCACGCTGAAAAAGGTGACTTTTGATTACGGGGACTCCTTCGATGATTCCGTATTCCCCTCTGCCCCGGCCAAGGACGGCTGCTACATCCGTTGGGATAAGACCGACCTGAACGATCTGCGGTTTGATACAGTAGTCACGGCAGTGTATGAACCGTACATCACCACACTGGACTGGTCCGTGGGCGCGGACGGACGGCCTGCACTGCTGGTAGAGGGCAAGTTCTGCGAGGGCGACAAACTGTTGGCCTCCAACACAAAGAATCCAGATGAGCTGGAGGGCAACCCTGTGGGAGCCATGACCGTGGTCATCCCCGAAGACGCGGCAGACAGCCATACTATCCGATGGCTGCTGCCGGAAGATGCCCCAAAGCGGTTAAAGGTGTATATCAACACCGGCAGCGGCTGGTTCACCGCGGACAGCGATAAAGCGGGAAGCTATCTGCGTTTTGAGATGGCTGGCAGCGGACAGTTCGCCGTAGTACAGGATGAAAGTCTGCCCGTATGGGTATGGGCGGCTTCCGGCGGCGCAGCGGCGCTGGCGCTATGCGCTGTACTGATAGTGCATATTCATCGTAAAAAGCATCCTAAAGGATAAAAAGATATCCCCCGGCTATGCCGGGGGATATCTTTTTATTCATAGTCAAATATGGCCTTCTTTTCCAGCAGAGGGCCAAATTCGTTTTTCCAGAGATGATGCATAGCGGAGATGTCATACCGCGGCAGGGCCTCCTCATCCATATCCAGGCGGATGAGCACATCATAACGGTTTTCGCGGTCCACGCAGTTGGGAAACACCTCCGCTCCATGCACACCGGAAATGTCCGAAGCGACGGAAAATATTTCGCGGATACGGGGCAGAAGCACCTCACGCCGGGCATAGGCTTCCGAGGTGTACTTGGCCAGAATACAGTGCTTCATAGCCGCCTCACAGTCCGATATACGGCAGGATCAGCGACACAGCCAGCACGATAGCCAGCAGCAAGGCTATGCCCATAGCAAAATATCTTGTCCATTTTGGTCTCATTATGCTTCCTCCTTCGGCACGATGCGCCGTATCATTTTTTCTATCCTGCGCCGGGGCTGCATGACTTCATGACCGCAGCCCTGACATTTCAGCTTGATGTCCATGCCTACGCGAAGCACCTGCCATCGCTTACTCCCGCAGGGGTGTTCTTTTTTCAGTTCCAGAATGTCGTTCAGCTGCAAGTCCATATCATTTCCCCTTTATGTCGTCCCAGTACCGTTTAGCCGCCTGTTCGGTCTTGTTCTCACCGTATTCATAATACGTCTTATCCCCCAGCGATTCCGGCAGATAGCGCTGCTTGACATAGTGATCCGGGTAGTTGTGCGGGTACTTGTAGGCCGGTACGCTATCCACCCCGGCACTGTCGGCGTGAGCATTCTTCAAGTGCCGGGGAATATCCCCCACCGCACCGCGCTGGATATCCTCCATGGCTGCAATGATGGCATTGTGCGCACTGTTGGATTTTGGCGCGGTGGCCAGCAGCACCGCCGCCTCCGCCAAGGGCAGCCGTGCTTCCGGAAGCCCCAGCTGCAGTGCCGCATCCACACAACTTTTTGTCACGGTGATGACCTGCGGATAAGCCAGACCGATATCCTCTGCCGCGATACACAGCAGCCGGCGACACGGAGAGATCAAGTCGCCCGCCACCAGCAAGCGGCCCAGATAATACACCGCCGCATCCGGATCGGAGCCTCGAATGGACTTGTGCAGAGCGGAGAGCAGGTCGTAGTGGTCATCCCCTTCCCTGTCATAGCGCATAGCACTGCATTGCGATAGCTGTAAGGCGTCATCACTTGTCACATATAATCCGCCGTCACTCGGCTTGGCGGAGCGATACAGCAGTTCCACGGCGTTGACCGCCTTGCGCACATCGCCGCCGCAGCCCGCAGCCACCGTCCGCGGCAGATCCTCCGCCCAGGTAAACGGCAGCTGACTGCGCTCCTGTTCGATACGCAGAGCCCGCTCCACAGCGGGAATAGTGTCCTCCACCGACAGCGGCTTGAACTCAAAGACCGTACTGCGGGACAACAGGGCGTTATAGATGTAAAAATACGGATTCTCTGTGGTAGACGCGATCAGCGTGATCTTACCGTTCTCCAGAAACTCCAGCAAACTCTGCTGCTGCTTTTTGTTGAAATACTGTATCTCATCCAGATACAGCAATATTCCGTTGGGTGCCATCATAGTGCCCACGTCGGCCATAACGTTTTTTACGTCCTGCAGGGAGGCAGTGGTGGCATTCAGTGTATACAGTGTCTTTTTTGCTTGTTTTGCAATAATATTGGCCACGGTGGTCTTGCCGGTACCGGAGGGCCCGTAAAAAATAAGGTTGGCGTCAGTGCCGTTTTCGATCAATCGGCGCAGCAGCGCACCCTCCCCCAGCAGATGCTTCTGCCCTGCCACATCATCCAGTGTTTGGGGACGTATCTCGTCTGCCAACGGGCGCATAGTAAAGCCTCCCTCCTGCTGAAAGTCGAAAAGTATTATACCACCGATTGCCTTTTTCTGCAACCTCTGTTACAATAGGCGTGAGGTGATGTCGCATGAAGTCGGAAACACAGGTCAACGCCATTATCGCGGCGCTGAAGGAACTATATCCGGATGCGCTGTGTTCATTGGACTACCAAAAGGACTATGAGCTTCTGTTCTCCGTGCGGCTGGCCGCTCAGTGCACAGATGCGCGGGTAAATCTGGTGACACCTGCCCTCTTTGCGCGCTATCCTACTCTGGAGGCCTTTGCCGACGCCGACACAGATGAGGTGGGCCGGTATGTCCAGTCCTGCGGCTTTTGGCGGGCTAAGGCCAGAGATATCGTAGGTTCGGCCCGGATGCTGATAGAGCGTTTCAACGGCAAAGTGCCGGACAACATGGAGGATCTGCTTTCTCTGCCCGGCGTGGGGCGCAAAACGGCAAACCTCATTCTGGGCGATATCTATGGAAAAGACGGCTATGTCTGTGACACCCATTGTATCCGCATCACCGGGCGGCTGGGACTCACCGACGGCAGTAAGGATCCGCTGAAGGTGGAACAACAGCTGCGCCAAGTCATCCCTCCTGAGGAAGCCAACAACTTCTGCCACAGGATGGTACTGCATGGCCGCGCTCTCTGTATGGCGCGCAAGCCGGATTGTGAGCACTGTGCATTGCAGGCGCTGTGTGACTACGGCAGCACCGAGAATTGATCGTTTGAACAGAACAGCGCCCTGCGCCATATGGCACAGGGCGCTGTTTTACATATATTGTAATGCAATATTACTTTACACGTTCAACCATGCGATCAGCAAACTCCAACAGGAATCCATTATCCTGCCAAGCGGCAATAGCGGCCTTGGCGCACGCGGTGTATTGCTCCACATCATGTTGGCATTGCTCCAGGCCTTTCACATCCACGAACGTGACCTTGCCCTCCGCCTTGTCAGAGCCGATGGGCTTGCCGAACACATCCTGTGCGCCCGTCACATCCAGGATATCATCCCGGATCTGGAAGGCCAGGCCCAGGCCATCGCCGAAGGCGCGAGCCTGGCAACGTTTTTCTTCATCCAGTCCAGCGGCCACACATCCCAATTCCGCCGCGGCGGAGATCATAGCACAGGTCTTGAGCCGATCCAGCTGTGTCAGCCCAGCCTCGTCAACTATATTGCACAGGGTATCCAGCACCTGCCCAGCCACCATGCCGTCGGCACCGGCAGCCTTTGCCAACACCTCTGCCGCCGCGATGCGGCTCTCGGCAGACAGACCGGGAGCCTGCGCGATCAAGCGAAAGGCCTCTGGCTGCAGGGCGTCTCCTGCCAGAATCGCCAACGTCTCGCCGTAGACCTTGTGATTGGTGGGCTTACCTCTGCGCAGATCGTCATCGTCCATACAGGGCAGATCGTCATGGATCAGGGAATAGTTGTGCACCAGTTCCAGTGCGCAGGCATAGGGCAGGGCCAAATGCCAATCGATACCGCCCAGACGGGCGAACTCCAATGTCAGCACAGGGCGGATGCGCTTCCCTCCGGCCAGAACACTGTAGCGCATGGCCTCGTACAGTCGGTCATACGGTGCGTGGCCGGTAAACAGATCATTCAGATACGCCTCCACCGCTTGTCGGTATTGCTCGTACTGTCTTTCGTAGTCCATCGCTTATTCCTCCGCTAAAAAATCACTCTCCACCGGCATACCGTCCGGCCCCTTGGATAGCTTAACCACCTTCTGTTCAGCGGTGTCCAGTTCCTTACGGCAGACGTTCACCAGCTTTGCGCCTTCCTCAAACAGCGCCAGACTGTCCCCCAGGGTGGCATCTCCTTTTTCAAGCAGAGCGACGATCTCCTCCAGCCGTGTCATATTCTCCTCAAATGTCTTTTTGGCTGCCATATCAGTTCTCCTTTTCTTTTACTTCGCACACAAGTCCTCCCTGAGCCAGCCGCAGACGGACACTCTCCCCTATTTCCGTCTGTTCCGCGCTGCGCAGCAGCGCACCGCCGCTTGTCTGTGCCAGCGCATAGCCGCGCCCCAGCACCTTCAGCGGACTCAAGGCATCCAGCGACGCGGCCGCCGTGCTGAAGCGGCAGGCTTGGCCATCCGTAACCGCCCGCATGGCGGCGCACAGACGGCGCGTCAGGTGATCCACATCCTGCCGCCGATCCTCCACAAAAGCAGTCGGCTCAGTCAGCACGCGCTTTTCGGCCAGCGTATCCAAACGCTGGCACTGCGCGCCGATGCTGCGGCGCAGACTTTGTATCATACGCTGCTGAGTGCCGTTCAGCATCCGCAGCAGTTCCGCCATATCCGGTACGGCGATCTCCGCTGCATTGGAGGGGGTGGACGCACGACGATCCGCCACAAAGTCACTGATAGCCACGTCCGGTTCATGGCCCACGGCGGAGATGATGGGTATCTCCGCATCGTAGATGGCGCGGGCTACCCGCTCGTCATTAAAAGCCCACAGATCTTCCAATGAACCGCCGCCACGTCCGGTAATCAGCACATCCGCCAGCTTGCATCGATCCGCATAGCGGATAGCGCCAGCGATCTCCTCCGGTGCCCCCGTTCCCTGCACACGCACGGGCAGCAGCAGTATCCTGGCAATAGGATACCGTTGACGCAGGATACGGATCATATCGTGCACCGCCGCACCTGCAGGAGATGTCACAATAGCAATGCGCCTTGGATACTTCGGCAGCGGTTTTTTGTGACTCTCGTCAAACAATCCCTCCTTGAGCAGCTTCTCCTTCAGCTGCTCGAAAGCCACACTCAGATCTCCTACGCCCTCCGGCGATAGTCCGGTGCAGTACAGCTGATACGCTCCGTCACGGGGATATACGCTGATGCGCCCCGCGGCAATGATCTGCATCCCGTTCTCCGGGCGAAAACGCAGGCGCATGGCACTGCTCTTGAACATAACGCAGCGCAGGCTGCACTGGCTGTCTTTCAGCGTAAAATAGTGGTGCCCGGAAGGATATATCTTATAGTTGGATAGTTCACCCCGCAGCAGGATCTCCTGCAGCGGCGGCACATTGTCCAGCAGATCTTTGATAAACTGGTTGACCTCGGACACAGTGAAAATGTATTGACCGGTCACAGCGTACCCTCCTTTCGTACACAACCTTAAAAGGCAGAGCTTACGCTCTGCCTTTCCGCTCGTCAAGTCAGTCCTTTTCTTTGATCTCGCCGCGAACAAAGCTGCCAAGGATGCCGTTGATGAACTTGACGACTTCCGGCGTTTCATACTTCTTGGCGATCTCCACCGCCTCACTGATCGCGGCTCCCTGCGGAATATCCGCCATATAGAGGATCTCATACATGGCCACACGCATAATGGCGGAGGCCACCAGTGAAATACGTTCAAATCGCCAGCCGTGGGAGTATTTCTCAATATCCGCGTCCAGTTCGGCGGCATGCTCCGCCACACCGGAGACAAGACGGCGAATGTACCCTTCCTGTTTGGTGTTGGGCCGATCGGCGTAGAGATCATCCTCCGCCACCAGCTCGGCAAAACGATCTGCGTCCAGCTGCTGATTGAGAAATTCCTCCACCGGCAGTTCGGTAAAACTCAGCTGGTACGCCAAGTGCATGGCAATCTCCCGTGCGGTGCTGCGTGTCATAAGCGTTCGTCCTTTTCTCTCTCGTCAAATTCTCAGTTGAAACTGATTCCGCCCACATGGACGTTTACCGCCGCGACCTTAAATCCGGTCATTCCTTCCAGCGCCGTGTGGACATTCTTCTGCACCTTCTTAGCCACGTCGCTGATGGCACTGCCGTAGCGCACCACGATAAACAGTCCCACAACGATCTGCTCGCCGTCCAGTTCCACGCGAACGCCCTTGCAGGTCATTTTCTTGCCGCCCATGATATCGGATACATTGGCGCTCATCAAAGCGCTGACTCCGTCCACCTCCAGTGCGGTGGTGCTTGCGATAGAGGCCAGCACATCCTCGGATATCTGGATACTGCCGCTCTCCTCTTGATGGATCATATATTCTTTATTCTCAGCCATGGTCTGTCAGTCTCCTCACAGTTGTCATTGGTACACATTTTTGCATTTAAGGATTATACCATTTTTTCTGCCGGAATACAACACTTATTTTGTGCCGGACGTACCGGCTTCCATGATCTTGATCTGTCCGGGCGTATAAGATGTCTCCGCAATAACAATGTCCTTGATTCTCGCCACATCCTCGGCCTCCAATCCGTTAGGAGCCGAAACTACCACGCTGATGGAGTCCGCGCCCATAAACGCCACGCAATCGGTATATCCCTTGGCCACCACCAGACTCTCGATCTGCGTCTCTGCTACGGTGTATCCCGCCAACACCTGCAGTGTCTCCGACGCCTCGTTGGCCACCTCCTCCGAAGCGTTTTCCTCTCCCTTGGCTTCCTCCAGCATGCTGATGGCCGTGTCACGGGCCTGCTTGCGGCTCAGACGTGCTGTGGAAAAATAATCGTCCGCGGCAGTACCGGCGGCATCATTCTGGGCTTCCGTCGTCTCACCGTTTACCAGTGTAGACTGCCCCAGTACCTTGGATGTGTCCGCCACGTCTCCCGCATAGCGCCAGTTCAAGTACACCGATGTTCCCACCAGCACCACCACGGCCGCCGCCACAGCGCGGCGTTTCCATACCTGCTTCATACTGTCGTTCCTCCCATTTATTGTTACTGTTTCCATTGGACTACCGATATTTTATTGCTGCTGAGCCCTGTCAGTACGGACACTGTCTCCATCACACGCAATCGCACCCGACTGTCACCGGCCCCCTGGCACACCACCACTGCGCCTTGATATGTAGGGTACATCCGCTGGGTGACCACCACCTCCTGCCTGCCGCTGCCGCGATTCACTGTCAACACCTGACTGTCCTGCCGCACATCACCGCCGCTGCCCAATGTAGCGCTGCTGTCCTCCGCCAGAGAGAGCGTTTCTCCGCTACGCAGTGTCAGCATCACCTGCACACGGCCTACTCCGTCCATGGCGCCTAGTATCTCCGCCATGCGCGACTCTATCTCCGTCAAAGAAAATGTGCTTTCCTCTGATATGTCCGCCTCCACTGTACCGTCCTTTTTCCCACTGGGCAGCAGCATGAGCACTATGCCCGCCAGCGCAACCAGGATCGCAAATCGGTACTTTTTCAGAAAATCCGCCAGTTTTTCCTTCATTCGTCCACCTCATGCCAATGCTGATGTTCGTCGCCTATGGCCAGATCTGTACTCAGCCATACGGCCAGCGCCTCATTCCGGGGAATGTCCAGTGTCACCTCACTGGGCCAGGGTATGCCGTCGCGCAGCTCTGTTTCCACCTGAGCGGTACAGGACAGTCCCATTGCATCACCCTTGCTGGAAATATATGCGGCAGTCTTGTCCGCTATGAGCGCAGCCATCTCCGCGTTCCCTGTCCGGCGGTATTCCCCTGTCAGCTCCTGGATCTGCTGCTCAAAATCATCATAGCGGAGCGCCAGTTCGGCAAGATCGAGACCGACCAACGGCTGCACTATAACCAGCAGCACGACCACTCCGCCGGCAGCATGCGCGATGGTCTTTGTCCTGCCGCGAGGCAGCAGCGCATACAATATACCTACCACCATCCCCGCAGCAATGATGCCCAACAGCCACGTCCGAAGCGTTTCAGCGATCATATACTCACCACCGATACAGAAGAAATAATGGAGATCAGCAGCGACAGCGCACAGCTGCCCGTCATTCCCAGCATCAAACCAAAAGCGGAGCCCAGAGCATTGACCAGATCCGCCAACGGCTCCTCCGTCACCAATCCCGATAGAAACGCCGCCAGCTTGTACAGCAGATACTGCACCGCCATCGTGATAAAAGGCGTCAGGCATATCGCCAACACCGCCAGCAGGCCGAACACGCCGATCGCTCCCTTGAGCATATCAGCACCAGCCAATACCGTACCGGCAGCATCGGAGATAATGGATCCGACTACCGGTACCGCCGTGGCAATAGCCGAGCGTGTCAGCTGTGTCGCCAGCGCATCCGCCGCCGATGTGGCCGCCCCGGTCAAGGACAGAAACCCTGTAAAGGCCAGCATCAGCCCCGTCAAGGCCCACGCGGCGGCCTTGCGTATCCCCTCGCCGATCTTCTGCAAACTGTGTCCGGGGATCATGGCATCTGCCGCGGCTGCTGCGACACACGCATACAGCAAGGGCAGTAATACCTTGCGAATAAAGCTGATAAGCAGGTTGGTAAAGAACACCGTGGTCACCTGTTTTGCACCCGCCGTTACATACCCACCCCCGGCAGCTGCCGCTGCCGCCAACGTGGGAAACAGTGCTTTGGCGAACACGTCCAGCTGTTCCATCGTTTCAACGCCCAATCCCATCATCCGTCGGAAGTCCCCTGCCGCTGTCAGCGTAATGGCCAGAGCACCCGCAGCCGACACATATCGCGGTACACCGGGGGCCTCCGCCGCCGCAAAGCAGCTCTCTGCCAAGCTGCATACTAAAACGATGCCCAGCAGCAGTGCCGCACCAGAGGCTTGATTTTGCAGCGCCGTGCCGACGTAGGCGCAAGCACTGCGCCACAAATCTCCAAGGCCCTGCCATAATGTCTCGTGAGCAGCACCGTCTGTCTCCGGCAGCAATTCCGCTGCCTCCGGCGGTACGGCCTCCGTGATGTCCGACGGCAGCTCCACGCCCCAGGCACAAGTCATGGAAAGAACCAGCAGAAGCAGACACAGCAGCAGCTTTCTCATAGCAGCGACCTCAACAGCTCCCATGCGGACTGAAACAGAGGCAATGACACCACAATCGCCGCCACAGCACCCGCCGTCTCCAGTACGGATGCCATTGCCCCCTGACCGGCGTCGCGGCAAAGATCGGAGCCTGTCCGGCTGATAAGCGCAATACCCACGGTCTTGACCAGCGGACGGAACAGTTGTACCGGCAGTTCTCCCAAGCCGGCAGTCTCCTCCAAGAAATCCCTCAACTGGCCCAGCGGCTCCAGCAGCAGTGCCAGCGCTGCCCCGCAAACCGCCAGCGCCAGCAAAAGCGCCAGTTCTCCGTTGCCGCGCCGCAGCAGCGCCGCCAGCAGTGCACCGACAAGACACAAGGCAGTCAAACGCAACACCGTCTCCATATCACAAGGAAAACAGCGTCTTGACCAGGTCAAACAGGTCGCTGATCTGCTGTACCAGCATCATCAGCACCACGATAAGGCCCGCCAAAGTCGTCATCATGGCCTGCTCCTCCCTGCCGCTGCGTACCAGCAGCAGGTTCAGCACCGCCACCAGTATGCCGATGGCCGCTATTTTGAAAATCAGATCCACATCCATGGTTCGTCCCTCACAGCAGTAAAATGATCAGCAAGCCAGCGCCGCACAAGGTCGCTGTACATGTCACCCGGCAGCTGCACCTGTCCTGCTCACACCTGTGCCGATATAGCTGCTCTATTTCCTCACGCGCACAAGTCAATACGCCTACCAGCCTCTGACTATCGCCACTCCAGCTGATTCGCCGAAGTATCTCCCCCGCTTCTTTATCCGGAAAATGTATAAAGGCGTTTTCCCAAGCATTCTGTAAGGCAATTTCGCTTTTCAGCATATCCAACACCCTTTGGAACCAGAGCCCACAGGACTTCCTGTCCCGCAACGCTTCCAGCAGCGCCGGCAGCGGCGTTCTCTGCCATCGGATACCGCTTTCCATCTCTCCCAGTGCGGATGCAACGGCCCACAGCAGCGCCCGATGCTGCCTCTTCCGTGCACAATAAATGTATGATCCGGCAGCTGCCGCCATCAACAAAAGCAGCGATCCTATTATCCTGTTGTTCACAGTTCCTCTGCCTTGTAGCGCCGGCAGCCGTCCGCAGCTTCAATGACCACCAGCCTGCGAAATACCCGCGCCTGGTCCAGCTTGCTGAACAGCGGCTTACGCCGGAGATCCGCCGCATCCTCAGCATGGATCGTGGCCAGCAGCTTTACACCGCAGTTGGCCGCCGCGGTCATAGCCAGAATATCGGCATCTTCCGTGATTTCGTCCACGGCAATGACCTGCGGATTAACACTGCGCAGCAGCATTGCCATCCCCAGCGACTTTGGACAGCCATCCAGTACATCCGTGTGGCACCCTACTTCCAACTGCGGCACGCCTCGGTACATACCGGCGATCTCCCCCCGCTCATCCACTACGCCTACCCGTAAAGGCAGACGATCATCAGTTCCGTTGGAAAGGGTGACGATCATATCCCGCAAAAGCGTGGTCTTTCCGGCACCTGGCGGCGCGGCGATCAGCGTACTGTCAAAGCCGCCCTCTTCCAACGCAGGCACTTCTTTCCATAACCCCCGTACCTGCCGACTGATGCGTACCGCAGCGGATGAGATATCCCGCAGAGCAGTACCGCCGTCCTCACGCCGCGCAACGGTACCGCACAAGCCGATACGGAAGCCACCCCGGCCAATAAGATATCCCCGCCCCATGGTCTCTGCTGCCGCATAACGAGAGTAACCGGTCACCGTATCGCACAGCTGCTCTAAGTCCGCCTGGGTAACGCTCTGCCTTGGTGTCTCATCGCTGACAAGCACTTCACCTTCACATGTAAGGAGTGTCATTGGACGCCCCGTCCGCAGCCGGAACTCCTCAGTCTGCGCCTTGCGGTACTCCGGTACGCGCCGCGCCGCCTGCTGCCATCGGCTGGGCAGCAGCGCCGCCGCCTGTTCATAACGTCCTACAGCCTCACCTATTTCCATGACGTCGCCTCCTTTGCCGGTCTTACCTCAACGTATGAGAGCTCGTCCCGGAATATGCGCAAAAAGAAAGACCTCCGCCGTAAGGCGGGGGCCTTGGCTGTGACACCATCCGAAATTATGAACCGGCCGACTGCTTTTTCGCATGGGCAAAATGGATGACGAGAAACACAACAAATGCAATACTGATATAACCGAATATGGGATAGACCGTGCCGATGATCTCTGCAAATCCCAACAGGCTTCCCGCCCAAGCCAACACAGAAACCACCAGCAGTACAGGCTTCTTGTTCCTTCGGACAAAGACGGACTTTTGTTCCACATAGGCACTCATACCCACAAGGCTGGCCAGCGCGTTGCAGAACATAGCCACCAGCAGCATGATCCCGTACAGCGTACCCAACGTGCCGTTGAGCCGCGACGCCAATGCTACCATAGGCAGTTCTGCCTGCACCGCCTCCGGGTAAGTTCCCAGGCTGGTCAGTATGCTCCCCGCCACCGCCAGCAGCATAATGCCCGATAGAGCAATACCTGCATAGACGTGCTTTTTCTCTTTGACATACTGTCCCACCGGAGACATGATGCCTATACCGCCCAAAATGTTATAGGCAACAAAAGTCAGTGTGGCGATAAACCAGTTCGGCATCAAAGGGTTCGTATTGGTATATTGCAGCCGCAGAATACCTTCCGTGCCAAAAGTACACCAGGCAGCCACCGCAAACCCCACCGTAGCCAGTACAAGAACAGGGATCATGGCGGAAAAAGCATTGACCATTCCGTTGACGCCCAACAGCGCTACCAAAAACACTGCCAGCATGAATACAGCGCTGCCCAGCCAGGTAGGTACACCAAACAGCTGCGTCAGCATGGCCCCTACGCCTGCCGACATGGACACCACCACAAAGAACAGAAATACCGCGCCGATAACACCGGTAGCTGCTCGCAGCCATTTGATGTCCCACGGCACCAGCAGCTTGTCCATATCCGCACATTGTGTCATCTGCGTCAGCCGGACAAACAGGATACCGATGATCGTGAACAACAGCGCCGCCAGAATAAATCCCGCATAGCCCCAATTGCCGAAAGCGCCAAAAAACTGCCACAGCTCCTGACCGGAGATAAATCCGGCGCCTAAAAAGCAACCGACATAAGTAAATGCCAGCGACAATGTCTTGATCTGCTTCATATGTGTATACTCTCTCCTGTCATCATTCTGTCTAATTACTATATCGAACTTCATTCCGCCCGTCAACCCCCGCTGAACTATACGGGAATTTCTGATAGGCTGTCGGAAAATCTTTCATTGAATGCTTCGGCTTTTCGTTGACGCTGGCGGCAATATGTTGTATACTATTATCGAAAAAAGCACCCGTTTTAGTTCGCATATTGCTTTAAACGGCAAAAGAAAGTGTACAGGAGGAGAATTTATGATAAACACTATTGACGGCATCATTGCGGCAGCCAAGGGCGGGGCGACCGGCGTCATTGCTGTGGCCGCCGCCCACGACCAACCCGTTATCGAAGCCGTGGTCGAAGCCCGCAAGGAGGGCATCGCTACTCCTATTCTGGTCGGTCATGTGGATGAGATCACCGCCATGCTGTCCGGTCTGGGTGAAAACTCCGCCGACTACCAGATCATCGCCGGCGACACCGACCAGGATTGCGCTGCCAAGGCCGTGGCCTTGTGTGCCGAGGGTAAGGCCAACTTCCTTATGAAGGGTATTCTGGGCACCGCAGATCTGATGCGCGCTGTATTCAATAAGGAACACGGCCTGCGCACTGACCGTCTGACCACCCATTGCATGCTGTATGAGATCCCTGCTTTGGGCCGCATGCTGGTCTTGACCGACGGCGGCGTGAACACCTTCCCCGACTTGGAAAAGAAGGCGGATATCCTTGAAAATGCCGCTATGGTTCTGCAGGCCCTGGGCTATGAGCACATCAATGCCTCCTGCGTATGCGGCGCGGAACAGGTCAACCCTAAAGTGCAGTCCACCATGGATGCCGATGCTCTGGCACACATGACCGATCGCTGGTCCAAGTACAGCATGGACGTGTGCGGCCCCGTGGCGCTGGATCTGGCCGTCAGCGAAGAAGCCTGCCATCACAAGCACTACACCGCCCCCGGCGCGGGCAAGGCAGACATTCTCCTCGTGCCCAACTACGAGGTTGGCAACGGCATCGGCAAGGCCGCCAATCTGTTCGGCAATGCCAAGAATGCCGGTATCATTTTGGGTGCCAAGGTACCCATAGTGCTGGTCAGCCGTGCGGACAGCGCCTATTCCAAACTGGCTTCTATCGCTCTGGGCAGCGTTCTTTCCAGCCGTATGAAGCTGGCTTAAAGGCGAATTGCACAAGCTTTTGTTTCCTATAACTACATATTTCACAAAGTTATTCGGTCAGATTGATAAATGCTTGACAATTCAGAACTTGGAGCCTATCATTAATATAGTTCATTTGCCGCGACGCGGTATGGACATAGTACAATAACGTAAAAGAGGAGATTATGTTATGGTAAATCAGGAGTATTACAACCTGGGTACAGCACCCTCCGTCATCCGCCAGCTGTTCGCCTACGGTCTTGAACAGGCCGCCAAGGTTGGTGCGGACAAGGTCTACGATTATTCCCTGGGCAACCCCAGCATCCCCGCCCCCAAAAAGGTAAACGAGTCCATCAAAAAAATCGTGGACGAGATGGATTCCATCAAACTTCACGGTTATTCCATGGCCGCCGGTTTTGACACCGCCCGCGCCGCCGTGGCCAAGGATCTGTCTGCTCGTTTCGGCCTGGATGTCAAAGCCAGCGAACTGTTCTTTACCTGCGGCGCCGCTCCCGCACTGATCTCCATTATCAAGGCTTTGATCGTGGATGCCGACAGTGAGATCATGGCCGTGGCTCCCTTCTTCCCTGAGTATCGTCCCTTTGTCAACGCTAACGGCGGCAAGCTGGTGGTCGTCCCCGCGGATACCAAGGCGTTCCAGATCCATCTGGACGAGGTGGAAAAGCGTATCACCAAGAACACCCAGGGTATCATTATCAACTCTCCCAACAACCCCTCCGGCGTTGTGTACACCGAGGAGACGCTGAAAGGCCTGGCTGCCCTGCTGGAGCGTAAGAACGCCGAGTATGGCCATCCTATTTACATCATTGCCGATGAGCCCTACCGTGAGTTGGTGTATGGCGGCGTGAAGGTGCCCTTCATCCCCTGCCTGTACAAAAACACCATTGTATGCTACTCTTATTCCAAGTCCCTGTCCCTGCCCGGCGAGCGTATCGGCTATGTGTATGTCCCCGGCTTCGCTGAGGACGCCGATGCTGTATACGCCGCCATCTCCGGCGCCGCCCGCATCATGGGCCATGTCTGCCCGCCCACGCTGATGCAGAAGGTCATTGAGTACTGTGCCGAGGAACGTCCTGACCTGGTGGCTTACGATGAGAACCGCAATCTGCTGTACAACAGCCTGCGTGAGATGGGTTACGAGTGTGCCAAACCCGACGGTGCTTTTTACCTGTTCGTCAAGGCTCCCAATGGCGATGCCAACGCGTTCTCCGAAAAAGCTAAGCTGGAGCACAATCTGCTGGTGGTGCCCGCGGATGGCTTTGGCTGCCCCGGTTACTTCCGCTTGAGCTACTGCGTGGCCAATGATATGATCCAGCGCAGCCTGCCCGCCTTCAAGGCCATGATCGAAAGCTATAAGTAAGCTGATTTATCCCTGTCATAAGCAGAAGCGTCCGCAGCATAAGCTGCGGACGCTTTTTGTGATATAGTTCACAAACATACGATGGATATCCTGTGAATTTTTGCGGTTATTCCTCTTGCATTTTACGGAGTGTTCGCCTATAATGGCAACAATATTTTTTATAAGAGAGGTGTTTCACGCATGAGCAAAGTGACGATCCCTGCTGGGTACAAGACGCCGCTGTCCACTTATGAAATGCAGCGCGCAATCGAGTTCATCAAGAGCAATTTCCAAGTGAATCTGGGGCAAGCGCTCAATCTGCGGCGCGTTTCGGCTCCCCTGTTCGTGGAGGAAAATTCGGGTCTGAACGATAACCTCAACGGCGTGGAGCGCCCTGTGTCCTTTGACATTCCCGATGTGGGCGCACAGGGCCAGGTAGTACACTCCCTGGCCAAGTGGAAGCGTCTGGCGCTGAAGCGCTACGACTTTAAACCCGGCAAAGGTCTGTTCACCGATATGAACGCCATTCGCCGCGACGAAGAAGTGGATAACCTCCACTCTGTGTACGTTGACCAGTGGGACTGGGAAAAGGTCATCGAGCGCCGCGACCGCAACGTGGCCTATCTGGAGCAAACCGTCCGCGCCATCGTCGGCGCTGTGGTGGAGACCAACGATGCTTTGCAGATCGCTTTCCCCAGCCTGCATACCAAGCTGGACCGCGAGGTGTATTTTGTCACCACCCAGGAGCTGGAGGATCGCTGGCCCGACTACACGCCCAAACAGCGTGAGGATGCCATCTGCAAGGAGCACCACACCGTGTTCCTGATGCAGATCGGTGATGACCTAAAGGGCAGCGGCAAGCCTCACGACGGCCGCGCTCCCGACTACGACGACTGGTCCCTGAACGGCGACATTTTGATGTACAACCCCGTGCTGGATCGCGCCTTTGAGATCTCCTCCATGGGCATCCGCGTGGACGAGGCCGCCATGGACTATCAGCTGCACAAGCGCGGCTGTGATGACCGCCGCGAGCTTCCCTTCCACAAGATGCTGCTGGCAGGCCAGCTGCCCCTGACTATCGGCGGCGGTATCGGCCAGAGCCGTCTGTGCATGCTGATGATCGGCACCTGCCACATCGGTGAAGTGCAGGCCAGTCTCTGGGATAAAGCTACTATGGAAGCCTGCGAGAAAGTCGGCGTCATGATCCTGTAACAAGCAAAAAAAGAACCGCCGTACGGCGGTTCTTTTTTGTTCAGATCTGCGGATCTGGCTTCTTTAATTCATCCTCTAACCGCTGCAATTCGACGATCATGTCATCAAAAGCGGTAAAGTCGGCGCTATCCACGGAATCCACCGTAGCACGCAGCTGCTGCGACAACGCGGCGTTCATATTCAAGTAAGTGCTGCGCCGCTGGCTGCACCATAGCCTCTGCTGGGCAATGCACTGCTCCAGCCGCTCCATAGCGCGGGCGCGAAACTCCTCTGTGCGGCGGTGGGCACTGATCTCAATGTCCGCTACATGTTCCTTAAGGGACTGGTACTCCCGCGCCGGCCCACGCAGTGCACTATTCTCAGTCTGCACCTCCGCCAACTGCTGTTGTAAGGTCTGCACCTGCTGTTCCAACCGGCTATTCTCCTCGCGCAGACGGGCATCCTCCTCCGCCAGAACGCGCAGCGTACCGTTCTCGGCGACAGCATCATCCCTCTCTCTGCACAGGGTATCATTCTCCGCCTGCAACGCCTCCAAAGAAACGCGATGTTCCTCCGCTGTTTTCTCGATAAACGCGATCACATCCTGACGGTCAAACCCTCCGAACATACACGTCTTGAAGCTGGCATCCATAGGCAAGTACCTTCTCTCTCGATTTCTTGCTCCCAGCATACCACAAATTCCGCTCTATGACAAGAGAATGGCTGTAAAAATACCGGCATATACCAAATTAAAACAAAAAAGTTCCAAATCACGATTTACAAACGCTTTCCGTTGCTGTATACTACAATTTGATATGTTTTGAAAAAGACAGAACTTAGTTTACGCAAAAGGACGGAGAAATCATGAACTGGGAAATCATTACGTTTTTAGGTTACTTTATTATTCTCTTGGGCGTCGCGTTGATATTTTACTTCAACGGATCCAATAAAAACTCCGAGGACTTTTTCTTAGGCGGACGTTCCATGGGCCCCTGGGTTACTGCCCTGTCTGCTCAAGCCTCCGACATGTCGGCCTGGCTGCTGATGGGCCTTCCCGGCTCTATTCTCGCCTTTGGTTTCGGCCAGATGTGGATCGGCATCGGCCTGGCGCTGGGTACCGCCGCCAACTGGATCCTGTGCGCCAAGCGTCTGCGTACCTTCTCCAAGGCCGCGGATGACGCCATCACCGTGCCCCAGTATCTGACCAACCGGTTCGGTGTGGACTCCCGCACACTTCAGCTGGTGTGCGCACTGATCTTCCTGTTTGCCTATACCATCTATGTGGCCTCTGCCCTGGTGGCCGGCACCTCGGTGTTCACCACCCTGTTCCCCAACGTGTCCCCGGAGATCGCCATGTTTGTCTTCCTGCTTATCATCGTGGCATACACCTTCTTCGGCGGCTTTACCGCTGTGTGCTGGACAGATTTCTTCCAGGGTATGCTGATGATGCTGGCGCTGATGCTGGTGCCTATCGTTATCTTTTTCGGACACCGTGAGCTGCTGGATCCCACGGCGCTGACTACAGTGTATGAATATACCGACGCTGCTACCGGCGTGGTCACCCAGTGTGCCTTTGGCGGCGGCATTTTTGATGCCAGCTGGCAGGATATCGTCAGCGGTCTGGGCTGGGGTCTGGGCTACTTCGGTATGCCTCACATCCTGGTGCGCTTCATGTCTATTGAGAAGCCCTCCATGATCAAGAAGTCCTCCACCGTTGCCATTATCTGGGTAATCATCTCCCTGCTCTCTGCCGTGCTGATTGCCTACTTCGGCCGTATGATCGTGGGGCAGGAGCTACTGGAAAGCGGCAACCAGAAGCTGGTATTTATCGTTATGTCCCGCAAGTTCTTCCCCTCTGCTGTCTGCGGCCTGCTGCTGGCCGCCATCATTGCAGCTTCCATCTCCACCGCTGACTCGCAGTTGCTGGTGGCATCCAGTTCCTTCACCGCCGACCTGTACAAGCCTTTCTTCCGCAAGAAAGCCTCAGAAAAAGAGACGCTGATGGTGGGCCGTGTTCTGGTACTGGTGCTGTCCGTTATCGCCTTCTTCCTTGCCAGCTCCAAGGGCAGCGGCGCACAGGCCATCATGGATATGGTAGAAAACGCCTGGGGCGCATTCGGTTCCTCCTTCGGGCCCACTATCCTGCTGTCCCTGTTCTGGCGGCGCTTCAACTATAAGGGCGCCGTGGCCGGTGTTGTCTCCGGCTTTGTAGTGGACCTGGGCTGGCTGCTGACCGGCCTGACCGCTTCCACCGGTATCTTCGAGATCGTGCCCGGATTCATCGCCAGCTTCGTCACCGCAGTTGTAGTCACCAAGTGCACCGCCGCCCCTAACGCCAAGGCTGTGGAAATTTTTGACAAAGCTACTAGCAAGGACGCCGACTGAGGTCTATCTATCTCCCCTATCGTGAGCAAGGCCGGACTCCGCCTTATGGCGGGGTCCGGCTTTATAAAAAGTCAAAGAAAAATGAAAAATCCTCTTGCATTTTGCAGTATGATGTGCTAATATAAATGAGCTGTTTGAAAGACACGCGCCGTTAGCTCAGCTGGATAGAGCGTCTGGCTACGGACCAGAAGGCCGGGGGTTCGAATCCCTCACGGCGTGCCAAAAATCCTCGAAATCGCAAGATTTCGGGGATTTTTGTTTTGCATATGTTGTTATTTCTGGATGCTGCTTTTTTCTGACCCAAACGCTGACCCCAATGGGAGCAGATAGCGGAAAGCATCAGACAGCGCCGGAGAGGATATTCCCCATAGTTTGGGCGGCTTTCAGCTGGGCGTCGGTGGTGACGTGGGCATAGGTATCCAGCGTGAAGCCTGCAGAGTAGTGTCCCAGCATGGAGGATACCGTTTTGACATCTACGCCGTTCTGCAGGGCCATCGTTGCGAAGGTGTGTCTCAAGTCGTGGAAGCGTATCCTTGGCAGTCCGGCTCGTTTCAGCACCCGTTGGAGCATATGTAGGACGCTGTCCGGTGACATAGGGCCGCCCGTGGGCGACGGGAATACCCACTCGCTGCCGCTGACCTTATGTTTCTGTGCTTTTAGTACGTCTATCGCATCTGCCGACAACGGCAGCGTGCGGTAGGCGTTTTTTGTTTTTAGTGGGGCCTCCTCCACCCTGCCGTTCTGCCGTGAGATGGCTCGCTGGATTTTCAGTACGCCGTGATCAAAGTCTACGTCCGTCCATTTCAGCCCCAACAGTTCGCCACGGCGCAGGCCGGTAGCAAGGTCGAGATAATAGAGTTCGTACACACCAGTTTCTTTTGCTTCCCGAAAGAAGGCGCTCAGCTGGTCGGTGGTCAGTGTTTTCATTTCTTTATGTTCTACCTTCGGCAGCGCGCAGCCTTGTGTGGGATTCTTGTTCACCAGCTTCTGCTCCATGGCAAGGTTATACGCCGAACAGATCATCTGGTGGATGTTGCGGACGGTTTTGGGAGCAAGTCCTTTCGGCTTTTTCTTCGCTTCGATACGGTCTACCCGTCCGCCTTCCAGCATGTGCTTGTAGAATTTTTGTAAATCCAGAGAGGTCAATTCCGCCAGCGGGATGCTGCCGATTTGCGGCTTGATGTGGTTTTTGAGGAAACCTTGCGAGGTTTTGAATGTAGATGGCCGTAGCTTGATTTTGGCATAGTTCTCCATCCAGACCTCCAGCCAACTGCCGACTGTGAAGCTTTTCGCCTTGCCATAGTCTATGCCCACATTTTCTTCGATAGCCGTCTTCAGTTTTTCCTTGACCTCGGTCTGTGTCTTTCCCAGGACGTTCTTGATGATGGCCTTGCCGGTTTCCGGATCGTGGCCGACGGTGTAGCGGCCCTCCCATCGGCCATCCTTGCGCTTACGGATATTACCTTCCCCGTTCGCTCGTCGTTTTGGCATAGTATCGCCCTCCTTTGTAACGGTACACAATACCGTAAAGGGCAGCAAATAGCTATGGGAAAGCCGCAGTATTATCAGAAAGTTATCAATTTCCACTCGCCGCCTATCTTTGTTTAAGGCGTACCAAGATTTGAGCTGCCACGGAGACTTCCACCGACTACAGCGGCGTAAAACGTACCGATTTCACATCAAAGCGCCGCCGCAAACCGTTGTGACACGTGGCTTTGCGGCGACTTTTCTCAAATTTAGCGTCAAACAACTCCGGGAGCCTCGAAAAAAGCGTCAATCTTCAAAACCCGCAAACCCTTGTGGCAGCTCGCACTGCGGGCTGCTGTGAATGGGCGTTGGCGCAGAAAAGCGCCAATGCCTTTCTCCTGCTTCTTTTTCAGCGCACTGGAAGCTTGCTCAAATTCGCCCGAAACCGGCTCAAAATCCCTCTTTGGGGCAGGGACGCTGCCCTCCCCCAAAGAATCGCACGCAGCGGCTCACAGGGGCAAACAGTGGGTACTTCTGTGTAGGGTGCTTGTGGGATGATACAACAAGCCGGAGGAAACGGATGTGCGCGTTTACAGCGTGCGTCCGCTTTCTCCGGCGTCGCGGCCCCGCAGGGCTGCGGGAGCTATTCTTTGGTTACAGCGTGGTCATTTTTGCGCTGCCATGCAGTCTGCCACAAATACGGAGCAACGGTGTGACACAGTGTTCTCTCAAATTTGCCCAAAAGTGGCGCAGAATCCTTCTCTGTCACGCTTGCACCTGCTGGCCTTTGATCTCCATAGACTTGTGCCGGGGGGCGTTGGCAATGCCGGTGACACTGCCATCGGCATGAACTTCCGCGGTGATCGTGACCTCCAATACGCCAAACGGCAGCTTTGGCGAAGCCTTGAACTGATAGGTAAAGGCATTTTTGACACAATCCACCATCGGCACGGTAAGGCCAAGCAGCTTGACTTCACCGTGAAATTCCGTTT
>CAVGEC010000010.1:0-36970 GCA_963628195.1 Bacteroidaceae bacterium | reverse complement strand
ATATCTTTACCACTGTGCTGCCGGGGAACTGGCGAGTCACGCTGGATGAAACGCCCGTCACCGTGCAGAGCGAGGTGCTGGCAGAGAATGTTTTTCTGTCCTATGCCGGCGAGACGCTGCTGGCCGAAAAGATCGAGTGCTCCAAGCTGTCCATGGCGGTGTATTTCGCCGACTATGTTGATTCTACTACCGGCATCCTCAGCGCGTTCAAGGCGTTTGACGCGGACGGGGAGCCCGTCCCGTGCGATTGGAGCTTTATCGCGGATCAAACCGACGATAGCTGCATGATCTGGACGCGGTTCGATGAACCCATTGAGCCGGAGAACATCTGTAAGCTGACATTTAACGGCGAGACCGTGTTTGCGAGATGATTGGCAGTACCGTATACGCTGAGATAGCAGCAAAAAGAGGGTGCGGAAGGCACCCTCTTTTTGCAGTATAAGCGTCCATCCAAAGACGGCGCAAATTCAAACGGGTTTTCCGGGGTTTACGCATTGTCCCCGGTGTTCTCCGGCAGGTCAGCGGCGTTTTCCGCCTCCTCTGTGATGGTGGGGATGAAGGCTTTGGCCAGATTGCCCTTGCCGCGCTGCTTGATATAGAAGTATCCAATAGTGCTGAACACCACCGCGCCGATGAAGTTCACGAACAGATCCTCCATGGTGTCGTACAGCCCGATGTCCAGATATCCACCGAAGCCCATCTCCTGCCCGTTTATCGTCACCGATGTGACGCCGTCGATGGTCACGGGGATGTTGCTGTTGGTGGGATCCAGCATCACGGAGGTGATGGAACTCACCACGGTGTCCTTCTGCATATCCCACAGGAACAGCCGATCCATGCCGAATTCAAAGAATTCCCACAGTACACCCACGGTCATGGAGAAGCAGAGTGCCGCCAGCGCCACATAGATGGGGGACAGCTGGAACTTGATCCTGCTGTTGCGGTTCAGAATGTCGATGAGCGCGAAGCCTGTGGCGGCGCACAGGAAACCCGTGGTGGTATGCAGCATGGAATCCCAGTGGGGATAGGTGATGAAGTGCACTTCAGTTCGCCAAGGATCTCCGCCGCGAAAATGAACAGCAGTATGATGATCTCCAGTGTAGACGGCAGTTCTATCCCAAAGTTCTGTTGGATAAAGAACGGTAAGACGAACAGTACCAGCACCAGCAGGCATATAAACGCGCTCTCATATTCGCCGCGGATCACAGAGGATACCAGCGTGGCCAGCACGATCAGCCGCAGCACGGTATATACGGCAAACACGGCGGGCTGCCGTCGGATGATGGCCTTCAGCTGCGCACTGGTGGGCGGTGTTTTGGGATGTCGTCTCATAAGAAAATTCCTTTCTGCGCGGCGTTTTTGGGGATAGTATACCGCAAAGACCGCCGGATAACAAGCCCAACAGTAATGACGAAAGTCCCGGTTCAGACAGAACCGGGACTTTGCGCAGTACTTATGTATTTACTTGGTGCCGAAGATACGGTCGCCGGCATCACCCAGGCCGGGCACGATATAACCGCGTTCGTTCAGGTGGTCATCCAGCGCACCGGCGTAGATGTCCACATCCGGGTACAGCTTCTGGATGTGCTCAATGCCTTCCGGCGCCGCCACCAGCACCATAAGCTTGATGTGCTTGCAGCCGAACTTTTTCATCTCGCCGATGGCCTCTGCGGCGCTGCCGCCGGTGGCCAGCATAGGATCCACGATCAGCACATCGCGCTCCGCCACATCCTTGGGCATCTTGCAGAAGTAGGGATGGGGCTCCAGCGTTTCCTCATCGCGGTACATACCGATATGGCCTACACGGGCGGAGGGTACCATTCGCAGTACGCCGTCCACCAGACCAAGGCCCGCACGGAGGATAGGCACCACCACGAATTTGCGGCCTGCCAGCGTCGGCGCGTCCATTTCGCAGATGGGAGTCTTGATGTGCTTGGTGGTCAAGGGCAGGTCACGGGTGGCTTCATAGGTGATAAGCATGCCGATCTCGGATACCAATTCACGGAAATCCTTGACGCTGGTGTTCTCATCCCGCATGATAGTCAGCTTGTGCGCTACCAGGGGATGATCCATGATGTGTACCTTGTTGCTGTACATGATGTTGTCCTCCGTGTATATGAAATTTTAGGATATACCTGTTTGCATTATTCCGCGGTCAGCGGCAATCCCTTGGCCAGTCGCTCCCGCTCCGCCTGACTGAGCCGCAGATACACAGGCTGCAGATCCTGAGCGGAGCACGTCATGCCCTGCGCTGCCAGATGCTCTGCCGCCAGCGCCACGCCCGCGGCGCTCTGAAAGCGGTGCAGGGGAGAGGTTAGGCGGCAAGTGATACCGGCGCTTTGCAGATAGTCGTACAGCAGCTGCGCCCCGTCACCCACGATCAGTAGGCTTTCCTGGTATGCTGCATTCCTCAGCTCCTGCGCTACCTGTTCCATGGCTGCGGCGCGGTCATCGCACAGCCGCGTGACCTGGCCGTTTTTCACCCGGAACAGCGCGTTGTATATCTGCTGCCGCCGGGCGTCCATAGCGCCCACGACAATGCCCTCAAAATCGCTGACACCGTACGCCATAGCCTCCAGTGTGGAGACACCGCAGCATGGCAGATCCTTTGCCCATGCCAGGCCTTTGGCTGCCGACACGCCGATGCGGATGCCCGTGAAGCTGCCGGGGCCCTGGGCCACGGCGATCATACCTATGTCGTCCAGCGTCAGCCCAGCGCTTTTCAGCATGCCGTCCAGCAGCGGCATCAGCGTGACGCTGTGCGTCAGCCCGCGGTTCTGGTACGCCTGGGCCAGCAGAACGCCGTCTCCCGTCACGGCGACAGACACGCTCTTGGCGGAGGTCTCCAAAGCCAGTATCCTCAACGTGTCTCGCCTCCTGTGATGGTAATAATGCGGTCGTTTTCGCTGTCGCCCCTGACAATGTCTACCCATAAGGTGTTCTCCGGCAGGGCATCGGTGACACGTTCGGACCACTCCACGGCGCACACGCCGCCGCGGGCGAGATAATCCTCCCAGCCGATGTCGAACAACTCGTCGGAACTTCCAAGCCGGTACATGTCAAAATGAAACAGAGGCGTGCTGCCGCTGTATTCGTTGACGATGGTGAATGTGGGACTTGTGACACGCCCGGCGCAGCCGAGTCCGCGGGCCAGGCCGCGGGTAAAGGCGGTCTTGCCCATGCCTAATCCGCCGCGATAGGCCAGTACAGTGCCGGGGAGGAGCGTCTTGCCCAGAATTTCGCCGATATGCTCCGTCTCCTCCGGACTGTGGGACAGATATTCCATGGGCGGAACCTCCCTTGCCTCAAATCAATTTATTATAGCACAGCTTTCGAAAAAAGAAAAGAGTGAAACGGCGGTTTACATAGAAAACATCTTGTGGTACACTTACAGGCAGATGATATGCAATTGCTGAGAAGGGAGGTGCTGCCATGCTGCGCCGTATACGGGAGCTTTTCAATGACGTATTCCGTCAGGCCGATCTTTTGCTGCTGGCTATGTGCGGCGGTGCGTCCCTGTTTGGCATCGTAATGATCGCCAGTGCTACCAGGTATATGCATACCAATAAGTTGGTGTTGGTGCAGGCAGCGGCGCTGTGCCTTGGGGCGGTGCTGTATATCGTGGTGTCACAGGTGGACTTGAACGAGCTTGTGAAATACTGGAAATGGATTTTTTTGGTGGGGGTGGGGTTCATCCTGCTGCTGGCCACGCCTCTTGGCATTGCCGGGGATACCGGCAACAAGGCGTGGCTGGAATTTCCGTTTCTGCCGGTGAAAGTACAGCCGGCGGAGATCGTGAAGCTGACATTCATCATCGTGCTGGCCAAGCAGCTCGCGTGGCTGAAGGAGAACCGGGATCTGAAATCCGTTTCCTCCATCGCCATGCTGGCGGCGCATTTCGGCGTCATATTCGTGCTGTACTACAAGATATCTTCGGACATGGGAAGCGCGCTGGTATTTCTGTTTATATTCGCGTGCATGTGCTTTGTGGCGGGAGTGGCGCTGCGCTGGTTCCTGATCGGCGGCGGTGCGGCGGGACTGCTGTTTTATGCCATGTGGGATCTGAATTTGATGGACACCTATATGAAGAACCGGTTCATCGTTCTGTTCGATCACAGCTATGATCCGCTGAATACCGGCTGGCAGCAGACGCGAAGCCTGCTGACATTGGGCGGCGGCAAGATATTCGGACAGGGGCTGTTCCGCGGTACACAGACACAGAGCGAGGCGGCGTCCAGCCTGCCGCACCGGCACACGGACTTTATATTTTCCGTCATCGGCGAGGAACTGGGCCTGGTGGGCTGCCTGCTGACACTGGCGCTGTTGACAGTCATCGTCCTGCGCTGCCTGTATGTGGCCCGGCATGCCAAAACCCGTCTAGAGGGCTATGCGTGCATCGGCGTGGCCAGTGTCATCATATTCCAGGTCATCGTCAATGTGGGCATGTGCTTGTTCGTCATGCCGGTCATCGGGTTGACGCTGCCGTTTATCAGCTACGGCGGATCGTCGCTGGTGATGCTGTTTGCCGCCATGGGGCTGGTCTCCGGTGTCCACGGACGGGCTAAGCCCGACTGGCTGCGATAGTGAAAAGCGAGAACGCCCCCGGCCATGCCGGGGGCGTTCTTTGTTTGTTTACACCTCTGCCGGGCAAAATCGGTTGTAATCGGCGCTCTGCTGTGCTATAATACTATATCAAACCATGGGGGCACAGGGCTGTTTTTGCTCTGCGCCGCTTGAAAGCGAGGGTACGCTTATGAAGATCGTTGTATTGGCGGGCGGCCTGTCCACTGAGCGCCAGGTGGCACTGACCAGCGGCACCGGCGTGTGCAAGGCACTGCGGGAGCGGGGACACAGGGCTATCCTGGTGGATATGTTCCTGGGACTGGAAAACTATGACGGCCGGCTGGAGGATATATTTGATGCGCCCGGCGGCTTGTGCGGCCAAAGCGGGGTAGAGAGTGTGGAGCCGGATCTGGAGGCTGTGCGCCGCAGCCGTAAGGATCAGAGCCCCAGCCTGCTGGGGAAGGACGTGCTGGCGGTGTGCCGCATGGCGGATATCGTATTTCTGGCGCTGCACGGCAGCTGCGGTGAGGATGGCCGTATTCAAGCGGCGCTGGATCTGCTGGGCGTTCCTTACACCGGCTCCGGCTATCTGAGCAGCGGTATGGCTATGGATAAGTCTGTGACCAAGCGGATGATGGATTCCTTGGGTGTCCGTACCGCGCCTTGGCGGGATGTGCACTACACCGAGGCGGATATTCCCCGTCTGGTGGAGGAGCTGGAGGTTCCCTGCGCCGTAAAGATCGTCAACGGCGGCAGTTCCATCGGCGTGGAACTGCCCGATACGAAGGAAAAGCTGGAAAAGGCCCTGCGGGATCTGCTGCGCTACGGCGACCATGTGGTGGTGGAGAAGAAGATCAAAGGCCGCGAGATCCAGATCGCCGTGCTGGGTGACGACTATCTGCCCGCGGTGGAGATCATCCCCAGGGGTGAGTACTTCGACTATGTAAGTAAGTATCAGAAGGACGGCGCTGTGGAGCTGTGCCCCGCCCCTATCACCGATGCCGAGTGGAGGCAGGTGGGAGAGATGGCGCTGAAGCTGCACCGGGGACTGGGATTGAGCGTTTATTCCCGCACGGATTTTATTCTGGATGAAAACGGTCAAGCCTGGTGCCTGGAGGTCAACACCCTGCCTGGTATGACGCCGACCAGCCTGGTGCCCCAGGAGGCGGCCCAGGTAGGGCTGGACTACGGCGACCTGTGCGAGAGAATCGTGGCGCTGTCGCTGGAAGCCCGAAAGGCGGCGCGGGCATGACGCCGCTGACCGTACAGGCGCTCTGTGCTGCCGTGAACGGTACAGTGCTGCAGAGCGGCGGCCGGGAAGTGACCGCTGTGACCACCGACAGCCGCGCCGCCGGGCCGGGGGAACTGTTTATCCCGCTGGCAGGCGAGCGGTTCGACGGCCACGCCTATATCGATAAAGCATTGGAAGCAGGCGCGGAGGGCTGCTTGACGAAAGAAGCGCCGAAGACGCTGCTGCCGGGGAAGTTTTACATCCAAGTGCCCGATACCCGTTTGGCGCTGAAGGAGTTGGCCTCCTGGTATCGTGGGCAGTTCCAACTGCCGATGGTACAGGTGACCGGTTCTGTAGGCAAAACCACCACCAAGGAGATGATCGCCTCCGTGCTCTCGCAGCGGTATGATACGCTGCGGACGGAGGGAAACTTCAACAACGATATCGGTACGCCGCTGATGCTGCTGCGGCTTATGCCGGAGCACCGGGCGGCGGTGATCGAGACGGGGATGAATCATTTCGGTGAGATACGTTATCTGGGCGAAATGGTACGTCCGGACATTGCCGTCATTACCAATGTGGGCGATGCCCACATCGAGAATCTGGGCAACACGAGGTTGGGTATCCTGCAGGCCAAATGCGAGATATTTGAGCATCTGGCTCCGGACGGCATCGCCGTGCTGAACGGCGACGACGAGCTGCTGGATACAGTAATGCTGCCCCAGACCATCCTGCGCTGCGGAATAGGGGAGAATTGCGATGTCCGCGTTACGGACATCGAGGATCGCGGCCTGGAGGGCGTGGCCTGCACTGTGACTACGGAACAGACGGCCTATCGGCTGGTGACTTCGGCGCCGGGGCGGCACATGATCTACCCCATGGCTATGGCGGCGGCCATCGGTGAACGCCTGGGCCTGACGGCGGCGGAGATCGCCGCCGGAACGGCGGCCTATGTCCCGGTGGGCAGCCGCATGCATCTGATCCATGTAGACGGCGACCGGTTGCTCATCGACGACTGCTATAACGCCAATCCTCAGTCTATGGCGGAGGGCCTGCGCATGCTCTGCACCAGCCGCCAGAAGCGCCGTGTGGCGGTGCTGGGAGACATGGGAGAGTTGGGCAAACTGACGGCACAGGCCCACCGGGATATGGGCGCGCTGAGCCATGAACTGGGCATTATCACCGTGGCTGTGGGGGAGAAGATGAGGTCCCTTACTGAAACAAACCCAGAGGCCTTTTGGTTCGCCGCCGTGGGAGAGGCGATGCCCCGCATCCGGCAGCTGTTTGTCCCCGGTACAGCGGTGCTGGTGAAGGCATCCCATGCCATGCATTTTGAAAATATTGTAAAAGAATTGCAACATTTTTAGGAATAAAGTATGAGAGCATTTGAAAAATGCTGCAAAGAAATAGAAAAAGAGTAGAAAATAAATGGTCGACATTCGCGTTTCGGGGCTGGTCAAGTCCTTTGATCTGGAAAAGAGAATACTGGACGGGCTGAGCTTCCAGGTGGACAGCGGTGAGCGTGTGGGGCTGTTGGGCCGCAACGGCGCCGGCAAGACCACCGTGTTCCGCATGCTCACGGGCGAGTTGGAGCCGGACGAGGGTGAGGTACAGATCGCCGCCGGCCGGCGGGCGGGGCTGATCTCACAGATCCCCGTCTACCCGGCGGGCTATACCGTGGAGGATGTGCTGCAGACAGCCTTTGCCCGCATGTTCCGGCTGAAGGACGAAATGGACGCGCTGACGGAGCGCATGGAGCGGGGGGACAGCGACGAGGCCACGCTGCGCCGTTACGGTGAACTGAACGCGAAGTTCGAGGGACTGGGCGGCTGGGATACAGAGACGGCGGTCAACAAGGTGGCCAACGGCTTGAATATTCCACAGGACATGCGTTCGCGGGAATTCGACTGCCTGTCCGGCGGCGAAAAGACCAGGGTGAATCTGGGACGGCTGATCCTAGAGGACACGGATATCCTGCTGCTGGATGAGCCCACCAACCATCTGGACCTGCAGGCCACAGAGTGGCTGGAGGAGTATCTCCGCAAATTCCGCGGCACAGTGCTGACCATCAGCCATGACCGATACTTTCTGGATCGCACCGTCACCCGCATCATCGAGATACAGGACGGCAAGGCGGAGTTTTACAGCGGAAACTACAGCTTTTACGCCATCGAGAAGGAACGGCGCTATCAGGAACGCATGAAGCAGTATCTGAAGGAGCAGGCCAAGATCGCCCAGCTGGAAAAGGCGGCGGAGCAGATGCACCTGTGGGCGTTCATGGGCAACGACGCGCTGCACAAGCGGGCCTTCTCCATGGAGAAGCGCATTGAGCGTATGCGGACCACGGAGAAGCCCACGAAGGCGCGGAAGCTGGAGGCCCGATTCCAGAGCCGGGAGTTCAAGGGCGACGAGGTGCTGCAGATCAAGGGCGTCAGCAAGGCTTTCGGCGAGAAAAAGCTGTTCGATGACGTATACCTCCGCTGCGAGGGTGGTGAGCGCATTGCCCTGCTGGGCGAAAACGGCACCGGAAAGACCACGCTGCTGAATATGCTGACTGGCAGCGAGCGCCCGGACAGCGGCGTCGTACGTCTGGGCCCTTCGGTAAAGGCGGCCTATCTGCCCCAGGTGATACATTTTGCCCACCCGGAGCGCAGCATACTGGACACCATGCTCTATGAGCTGGACATCACGCCCCAGTCAGCGCGGAACCGTCTGGCGGCCTATCAGTTCACCGGAGAGGACGTATTCAAGAGCGTCAGCGTGCTGTCCGGCGGCGAGCTGAGCCGCCTGCGGCTGTGTATGCTTATGGACGAGAGCATCAATCTGCTGATCCTGGACGAGCCGACGAATCACCTGGATATCGATTCCCGCGAATGGCTGGAACAGGCAGTGGAGGCATTTGACGGCACACTGCTGTTTGTCAGCCATGACCGGTACTTTATCAACCGCTTTGCCACCCGCATATGGGAGCTGTCCGGCGGCGTGATCACGGACTATCCCATGGGCTTTGAGCAATACCGGCGCGTTAAGGAGGAAGAGCATGCCGCTTCGGCGGCTGCTGCCGCGGCAGCGCAGTCCGCGGCGCCGAAAAAAACCGGCAGCCGGGGGAACCGGGCCCAGCAGGCGGCCAAAAAGCAGTTGACCATCTGTGAGACAGCCATATCCAGGCTGGAGGCGGACATCGCCCGCCTGGACGGCGAGATGGCGGCCAACGCTACCGACGCGGAAAAGCTGAACGAGCTGTATCAGGCCCAGCAGGCGCTGCGGCAGAAGCTGGAGCAGGAGATGGAACGCTGGGAGGAACTGAGCCTGCAGACCGAAGAACAGGAGAACGGACTATGAGTGATATTTTATGCATCTACTATTCCCGCACAGGCCATACCCGCCGGGCGGTCAAGGAGATCGCCGAGATGCTGGGCGCGGAGATCACGGCCATTACCGATGACTGTGACCGCAGTGGCTGGCGCGGCTATGTGCGCTGCGGTATGGACGCCATGAAGACCTCCACCCGCCCGCTGCAGCCGTTCCGGACGGAAAAACCGCTGGGCGAGTACAAGCTGGTCATCGTGGGCAGCCCTGTGTGGGCAGGCCGGTGCTCCAGTCCCATCCGCGCGCTGCTGAAGCGCCGGGGACTGGAGATGGAGAACGTGGCCTATGTGGTCACGCGCAGCACCGCCCAGCGCAGCGAGGAGGTCTATGACCAGATGGATATGTATACCGGAGGAGCACACCGGCTGGCGGTGTCCCTGCGGCCCGGCAGCGAGGGCTATGAGTTCTGGCGCAATGATTTTGTCCAGAATGTCCGCCGCTGGCTGGAGAGCAGCTGAGGGCGCGCCATGCTGGAAAAGCTGAAAGCCATTGAGCAGCGTTTGGCGGAAGTGGAGCGCCAGCTGTCAGATCCGGCGGTGTATACCGACAGAGGGCGTCTGGCGGCCTTGAGCCGGGAGCAGAAGGAGCTGACACCGGTGGTCGCCTGCTACCGGGCGTATCTGCGGGCGCAGAACACTGCCCGCGATGCGGAGGACATGCTCTCCGATCCGGAGCTGCGGGCGCTGGCCCAGGAGGAACTGGCCGCCGCCAGAGCGGATATGGAGCGTCTGCAGGCGGAATTGAAGTGCCTGCTGCTGCCCCGTGATCCCAACGACGACAAGAACGTGATACTGGAGATACGCGCCGGCATCGGCGGGGAGGAGGGCGCGCTGTTTGCCGCCGACCTGCTGCGGATGTACACCATGTACGCCGAGCGCCGGGGCTGGACGCTGGCCGTTGTCAACGAGAACATGACGGAGCTGGGCGGCGTCAAGGAGGTCAGCGCCGAGATCGAGGGCGCGGGCGCCTGGTCGCGGCTGAAGTTCGAGGCCGGCACCCACCGTGTCCAGCGTGTGCCGGAGACAGAGTCCTCCGGGCGTATCCAGACCTCCGCCGCCACCGTGGCGGTGATGCCGGAGGCGGAGGAGGTGGAGTTCACCATCGATCCCAAGGATCTGCAGATCGACACGTTCCGCTCCTCCGGCGCCGGCGGACAGCACGTCAACAAGACGGAGTCTGCCATCCGCATTACCCATCTGCCCACCGGCGTGGTGGTGGAGTGTCAGGACGAGCGCAGCCAGTACAAGAACAAGGATCGCGCCATGAAGATCCTGCGCTCCAAGCTGTACGAAGCCGAGCAGGAGAAGCAGAACGCCGCCATCGCGGCCACCCGTAAGAGCCAGGTGGGCACCGGCGACCGCAGCGGCAAGATCAGAACGTATAACTTCCCGCAGAACCGCGTCACTGACCACCGGCTCACGGGAGACAATAAAAATTTCAATATTGCAGCCATCATCAACGGAGATCTGGATGATCTCATCGACGCGCTGACACTGAATGACCAGGCCCAGCGGCTGCAGGAAGGAAAGGAGAACTGACCATGAACCAATTCAAAAAGAAGATGTACGACCTGTCCGGTCCCAAGACCGCGGAGGCCCTGAACAAGCGTCGTTTTGAGGCCTATTACTGTCCTACTGCCGCCGAAGCGGTGGAGAAGGTGCTGGAGCTGATCCCCAAGACGGACACCGTTTCCTGGGGCGGCACCATGACCGTGGACGAGCTGGGCATCAAGCAGCGCATGGCCCAGGAGGGATACACTCTCCTTGACCGCGATACCGCCAAGACTCCGGAGGAAAAGCAGGCCATCATGCGTCAGGCGCTGGCCTGCGGCACCTTCCTCATGAGCAGCAACGCCATCTCCAAGGACGGCCAGCTGGTGAACATCGACGGCATGGGCAACCGCGTGGCCGCCATGTGCTTCGGCCCCCGTCAGGTGGTGGTCGTCGCCGGGATGAACAAGGTGCTGGGTACCCTGGACGATGCCGTGGCCCGCGCCCGCAACATCGCCGCCCCCGCCAACGCCCAGCGCTTCGGCGTCAAGACGCCCTGCGGGCTCACCGGCCAGTGCGGTGACTGCACCAGCCCCGACTGCATCTGCTCCAAGCTGGTCATCACCCGCTTCTGCATGCCTGCCGGACGCATCAAGGTGGTGCTGGTGGGCGAGGACCTGGGACTGTAAGCAAATCTTCCGAAAAGAGGAAACTTTCTTGGAAACCATCATTTTCCACCCGGAAAAAGATAAAAGCGCTGTTGCAGAGGCGGCGGCCATCATCCGCCGCGGCGGCCTGCTGGGCATTCCCACAGAGACGGTCTACGGTCTGGGAGCCGACGGCCTCAACGAGGATGCGGTGCGCCGCATTTTTGAGGCGAAAGGCCGCCCCCAGGATAATCCGCTGATCCTCCATGTCCCGGATGCCTCCTGGCTGGAGCGCTGCTGTGTGAACATCCCCGCCGAGGCCTACGCGCTGGCGGAGAAATTCTGGCCCGGCCCGCTGACCATGATCCTGCCCCGGCGGGACTGTGTGCCCCTGCGCACCACCGGCGGGCTGGACACCGTGGGCGTCCGCTGCCCGGATCATCCGGTGACGCGGGCCATCATTGCCGCGGCGGATACGCCGGTGGCCGCGCCCAGCGGCAATACCTCCGGGCGGCCCAGTCCCACCTGTGCCCGCCACATGATGGAGGATATGACGGGCAAGATCGACGGCATTGTGGACGGCGGCCCCTGCGCTGTGGGCGTGGAGAGCACCATCATCGATCTGACGGTGCAGCCGCCGCGCCTGCTGCGTCCCGGCGGACTGCCGCTGGAGGAGCTGGAAGACGTGCTGGGCACCGTGGCGGTGGATAAGGCCGTGCGCCAGAAGCTGGCGGACGGCGAAAAGGCCAAGGCTCCCGGCATGAAGTACCGGCACTACGCGCCCCGTGCCGCCGTGACGGTGGTCACGGGCAGCCCCCGCCGCAGCGCGGCGTACATAGCGGCGCATCTGCCGGAGGGGGCGGGCGTGATATGCTTCGACGAGTACGCGCCCCTGTTTCCGGGCCGCGTCGTGCACAGACTGGGCGCGGCGGCGGATCAGCTGGCCCAGGCGCAGCATGTGTTTGACGCGCTGCGTACCTTTGACGACACGGACGTGACCGCCATCTACGCCCAGTGTCCCGATGAGACGGGCCTGGGGCTGGCGGTGAGCAACCGGCTGAAAAAGGCGGCGGGCTTCCACACGGTGGATGCCTCTCCGCTGGTCATCGGATTTACCGGCCCCACCGGCGCCGGCAAGACCAGCGCCCTGCGGGCGCTGGAGCGTCTGGGCGGGCTGGTGCTGGACTGCGACGCCGTCTATCACCGGCTGCTGCGCACGGACACGGAACTGCGTGAGGCTATCGCAGGCGCGTTTGGGGATGTGTTTGCCCCGGACGGCAGTCTGGACCGGCAGAAGCTGGGCACTGTCGTATTTGGGGATCCGGCGGCGCTGGATACGCTGAACGCCATCATCTACGCCCGGCTGCCCCGTGAACTGCGGCGGAGGATGGATGAGAGCGACGCCCCTGTGGTGGGTATTGACGCCATAAATCTCGTGGAGAGCGGTCTGTGTGATATGTGCCGCCGGACGGTGGCGGTGCTGGCCCCTGCTGAGATACGGGTGCGGCGTATTATGGCCCGCGACGGCATTCCGGAGGGCTACGCCCGTCTGCGGGTGCAGGCCCAGAAGGATGACGGTTTCTATCGGGCACACTGCACGGATGTGCTGGTAAACGACTGCGGCAGCGCCGCCGAATTTGAGGAAAAGGCCTATCTGGCGCTGCAGGAGATACTGAAGGAGGAACAAGCATGAGCGAGGAAATGAAGGCGCTGCGTGAGCAGCTGCTGCGGAACGATAAGAACGGGTACGATACGCTTACGGAGGCCCAGCTGGCGGAGATGGAGACATATTGCGCCGATTATAAGGCGTTTCTGAACGCCGGAAAGACCGAGCGTCTCAGCGCTAAAGCGGCCATCGCGGCGGCGGAGGCCAAGGGCTTTGTGCAGTATAAGCGCGGCATGGCGCTGAAGCCCGGCGACAAGGTCTATACCTGCAATCGCGGCAAAGGCCTGATGCTGGCGGTCATCGGCCGGGAGAGTCTGGCGGAGGGCGTGCAGATCGCTGCCGCCCATATCGACTCGCCCCGTCTGGATCTCAAGCCCAATCCGCTGTATGAGGACAGTGAGATGGCGTATTTTAAGACGCATTACTACGGCGGCATCCGCAAGTACCAGTGGGTGACCATGCCTCTGCAGCTGCGCGGCGTGGTGGCCAAAAAGGACGGCACCGTGGTGGATGTCTGCATCGGTGAGGCGGGAGAGCCCCAGCTGGTCATCACCGATTTGCTGCCCCATCTGGGCGCGGAGCAAGGGAGGAAGCCGCTGAACGAGGCTGTCCCCGGCGAGACGCTGAATCTGCTGCTGGGCAGCCGCCCCATCGGTGACAGTGAGGACAAGGACCGTGTGAAGCTGCATGTGATGAAGCGCCTGCACGACAAATACGGCATCACCGAGAGCGATTTTGCCTCTGCCGAGCTGGAGGCCGTTCCCGCTGTGGAGGCCGTGGATATCGGCATCGACGGCAGTCTCATCGGCTCCTACGGCCACGACGACCGTGTCTGCGGCTACGCCGCGCTGCGGGCTATTCTGGATATCGGCACCCCCGATAAGACCGCCGTCTGCGTGTTGGCGGACAAGGAGGAGATCGGTTCCATGGGTGTGACGGGTATGCAGTCCGCCGCCTTCGATGCCTTTATGTCCGACCTGTGCGACGGCCAGAACGTGCCCCTGCGTGTGTGCTTCGAAAACGCGTTTTGCCTGTCCGCCGATGTGACGGCGGCCTTCGATCCCAACTTCGCCGACGTGTACGAAAAGAGGAACGCCGCCTTTGTCAACTACGGCGTGGGGCTCTGCAAATACACGGGGGCCCGCGGAAAGTCCGGTTCCTCCGACGCCAACGCCGAGACGGTGGCCTATGTCCGCTCGGTGCTGGACAAGGCCGGCGTCCGCTGGCAGATCTGCGAACTGGGCAAGATCGACGCCGGCGGCGGAGGCACTGTGGCCCAGTACATGGCCAACCGCAACATCGCCACGCTGGATGCCGGTGTGCCGGTGCTGAGTATGCACGCGCCCTTTGAGGTGGTGGCCAAACTGGACTGCTACGAGATGTACCGCGCCTGCAAGGCTCTGTACGAGGCCAGATAACGAAAAAGCACATCCTCCGGCGGGGCTGGAGGATGTGCTTTTTTGCGAAAAAAGGTGGAAAATCCCTTGTAAGAATCGCAAAAATACGGTATAATTTTGTCAAGAACATACGGGGAAGGGAGGCGGCTTTATGTACGCTGTCGGCCAATCAGTGGTGCATCCTATGCACGGCGCGGGCGTTATCGAAAGCGTCACGGAGGAATTGCTCTGCGGCGCGGCGCGGACGTATTATGTGTTTCGCCAGGCGGTGGGCGCGCTGGTGCTGAAGCTGCCTGCCGACAACTGCGAGGCGATCGGCCTGCGGCCCTTGTCCGCCCCGGAGCGGATAGACGAGATACTGGCCGCCATCCCCGGCCTGCCGGTAGAGGAGGAGCGCAACTGGAACCGCCGCTACCGCGAGAATATGAGCCGCTTGAAAAGCGGGGATCTGACACAGGTGGCCGGAGTCATCAAGAGCCTTATGTGGCGCGAGGCCCGGCGGGGACTGTCCACAGGTGAACGGAAAATGCTGCACAGCGCCAAGGAGATACTGCTCTCGGAACTGGCTATGGTGCGTGATATCGCCTACGCCGACGCGGAGCGCCTGCTGGACGGCGTTGTAATGACAGGAGCGTGCGAGTGATGGGAAACCTTTTGAATAAGCTGCTGCGCCGTCGGGAAGCGCGGCGCCCCCGCTGCGCGGCGCTGGTACCGGCGGCGGGAAAGTCCCAGCGTATGGGCGGCACCGATAAGCTGACGGCCATGCTCTGCGATGTGCCGGTGCTGCTGCGGACGCTGACCGCGTTGGACAGCGCGTCGCTGATCGACGAGATCGTGGTGGCTGTCAGCCCGGAACGGCTGGAGGAGATCGCGGCACTGTGCGCCCGTGCGGGGCTGAAGAAGCCGCTGCGGGTGGTGGAGGGCGGCAGCAGCCGCGCTCAATCCGTCCTTATGGCGGCGCTGGCTGCCGGTGAATGCTGCGAATTGCTGGCGGTGCACGACGGCGCGCGTCCGCTGATCACATCGGAGCAGGTGGACGATATGGTGCGCCTGGGATGGAATACCTACGCCGCCGCGCCGGCCCTGCCGGTGACGGACACCGTGAAGGTGGCGGACATGTCCGGACTGGTGCAGTCCACGCCGGACAGAAGGACGCTTTATGCCGTCCAGACGCCGCAGGTATTCCAGGCGAATATCCTGAAGGCCGCCCTGCAGTCGGCCATCAGTGCCGGAGCGGAGATCACCGACGACTGTTCCGCTGTGGAGCGACTGGGCAAGGAGGTCTATCTAACGCCCGGCTGGCGGGAGAATATCAAGATCACCACGCAGGAGGATCTGGCCTTGGCCGAGACGTTCCTGCGGGAGAGGGAGAACAGAGCATGACGAATCTGCGTGTGGGGCACGGCTATGATGTGCACCGTCTGGCGGAGGGCCGCGCCCTTGTGCTGGGCGGTGTGACGATACCCTTTGAGCGCGGTCTGCTGGGCCATTCCGACGCGGATGTGCTGACACATGCCGTCATGGACGCCCTGCTGGGCGCGGCGGCGCTGGGGGATATCGGTCAGCTGTTTCCGGACAGCGATCCGCATTATGCCGGGGCGGACAGCGTGGCCCTGCTGCGCCGTGTGACAGAGACGCTGCGGCAGAACGGCTTTGTCCCCGTCAATGTGGATGCCACCGTAGTGGCGCAGGCGCCCAAGCTGGCGCCCTACATCCCGGAAATGCGCCGGAACCTGGCGCGGGCCATGGAGCTGGATATTTCCTGCGTCTCGGTGAAGGCCACGACGGAGGAGGGCCTCGGCTTTACCGGCGGAGGAGAGGGAATGGCGGCGCACACTGTGGCACTTGTTGAAAAGTGTCGGTGACGAGCGGTGTTTTTTCACACATTGTTAACGTTTCCGGGGTTGTGCCGGACGGAAATTCATGGTAAAATATGATCGTTAAGAAACGAAGGCGTGTCTGCCCGATACGGACAGATACGCCGTTTTTGGTATCGGAGTAGAGGACAATAGGAAAGGAAGGTACAATTGAGTCACAGAACAGTACAGGATGAACGGGCGAGACTGCGTAAAAAACGGCAGAAAGCCGAGAGCTTCTTCGCCATATTCAAAAAGCCCCTGCACGAGTCGCTGACATCGGTGCTCCCGGTGATGCTGATCGTGCTGGTGCTTTGCTTTACCATCGCGCCGGTGCCCAATAACGCCATGGTGGCGTTTTTGCTGGGCGGCGTGATGTTGATCGTGGGCATGGGCCTGTTTACCCTGGGCTCAGAAATGTCCATGATCCCCCTGGGCCAGGCCGTAGGTTCCGAGATCACCCGCCGGAAAAAGGTGTGGATCATCGCTGCCGTGGGCTTCCTCATCGGCATGATCATCACCGTGGCCGAGCCTGACCTCCAGGTGCTGGCCAATCAAGTGCCGTCTATCGAGAATAACGTCATCATCTGGTCGGTCGCCGTGGGCGTGGGCGTGTTTCTGGTCATTGCCCTGCTGCGTATCGTGCTGGGTATTCAGCTGCGCTGGCTGCTGATCGGCTTCTATATCGTTGTATTCGGCCTGGCCATGTTCGTCTCGCCGGATTTCTGGGCTGTGGCCTTTGACTCCGGCGGCGTCACCACCGGCCCCATGACCGTGCCGTTCATCATGGCGCTGGGCGTGGGCGTCTGCGCCGTGCGAAGCGATAAAAAAGCCGGGGGCGACAGCTTCGGCCTGGTGGCCCTGTGCTCCATCGGCCCCATCATCACCGTGCTGATTCTGGGCCTGCTCTATAAGCCCGACGGCAGCGCCTACACCGCCGCCGTTATGCCCGACGCCAAGGATACGGTGGAGATGTTTGACCTCTACCTCAGCGAGATCCCCCACTATCTGAAGGAGACGGCCTCGGCCCTGCTGCCCATCGGCGCGTTTCTGGCGCTGTTTCAGCTGGTCACCCGCCGGCTCAAGCGCAGGGAGATCCTGCACATGGTCATCGGCCTTGTGTATGTCTACATAGGCTTGACTATTTTCCTCATGGGCGTCAATGTGGGCTTCATGCCTGTGGGCAGCTTCCTGGGCGGCAGCATCGCCAGCCATGAGTACAACTGGATACTGATCCCCATTGCCATGGTCATCGGTTATTTCATTGTCCAGGCGGAGCCCGCCGTCCATGTGCTGAATAAGCAGGTGGAGGAGATCACCGCCGGTTCCATCCCCGCGCACGCCATGAACCTGGCGCTGTCCGTGGGTGTGGCCATCTCTCTGGGGCTGGCCATGATCCGTGTGCTGACGGGTATTTCCATCATGTGGTTCCTTATCCCCGGCTATGCTATCAGCCTGGCGCTGAGCTTTGTAGTGCCTCACATATTCACCTCCGTGGCCTTCGACTCCGGCGGCGTGGCCTCCGGCCCCATGACCGCCACGTTCCTGCTGCCCTTTGCCCTGGGCGCCTGCGATGCTGTGGGCGGCAATCTGGTCACGGACGCCTTCGGCGTGGTGGCTATGGTGGCCATGACGCCGCTGGTGACGATCCAGCTGCTGGGCCTCAGCTACCAGCGCAAGCTGCGCCGCGCACCTGCTCCTGCCGCGCCTGTGGCGGTGGAGGAGCTCATCGAACTGTGCTGAGGAGGTGCCTGAATGTCTGAAAAAACCAATAACCGCCTGTATCTGATGATCACCATCACCAACCGAGTCATGGGCGCCACCCATTTCCTGGATTTCTACAGGGCCTTCGGCGCCCCGGTGGTGTTCACCGCACTGGGCCGCGGCACTGCCAGCAACGACGTTCTGAATACCTTGGGCCTTGAGGCCACAGAGAAGTCCGTTATGTTCTCCGTGGTCACCCCCGCCGTCAAGGAGGTGCTTATGCGCGAGTTGGTGGATACCATGCGCATCGACCGCCCCGGCAGCGGCATCGCCGTGTGTCTGCACCTGAGCAGTGTGGGCGGCAAAACGGCTCTGAACTATCTGATCTCCGGCAAGAGCGACGCCCAGCCGGATATGTCTGTAAAGGAGGACGAACTGATGAACGACAGCGCGTATCAGCTTATCGTGGCCATCACCAACGCCGGCTATACCGACGCGGTGATGGAGGCGGCCTCCGCCGCCGGCGCACGGGGCGGCACGGTCATCCACGCCCGCGCCACCGATGCGGAGAATACCAACAAGTTTTTCGGCATGGCCATCTCCGAGGAGCGCGAGATGATATTCCTGGTCACCTCCGCCGATAAGCGGCCTGCCATTATGCAGTCCATTATGGAGAAGGCCGGCGCCCACACCGAGGCGCAGACCGTTACATTCTCCGTCCCGCTGGACGACGCGGCGGGCCTGTATCACACCGAAAACTGAACGGAAACGCCGTAATAAAGCGGCTGCGCGATGTAAGATGTAAAAAGCGCCCCCGGCTCCCGGCCGGGGGTACTTTTTATATCAGCAGTCCGTACTTTTCGCACAGGGGCAGAAGTGCGCTCTCCGGCAGGCCGCCGTCGTACAGCGCCCGGCCTTGATAGACACGCAGCGCGGACTCCAGAAGCTCCGCGTCCTCACACACCAGACACACCGGCTTGGACAGCATGTACTGATAGTCCGCCAGAGTCTGCACATCGTCCCAGGAGGAGATGCGCAGGGCCAGCACGGGATCGTCGCTGTCCATGGCCTCGGTGAGCGCCTCCTCTGCGTCGCCGGACAGCTCCGTAACGGTGCGCCAGCTGACGTCGGCAGGCAGGGGGCAGGGCAGCTTTTCCGTGGCGGCAGGCAGTTCTTCTGCGTGCAGTGGGGCCGGCGGCACGATGTCTGCGCCCTCCAACGCTGTGCGCAGGGCTGCAATGTGTTCCGGTGCGGTGCCGCAGCAGCCGCCGAATATGGCCACGCCGGTGCGCAGCATCTCCGGTATCAGCGCGGCGAACTCCTCCGGCGGGCAATCGTACACCGCCCGGCCGTCCACGATCCGGGGCATTCCGGCATTGGGCTTGGCGATCAGCGGCACACGCGCATATTCCCGCAGCCGCTTCAGCTGGGGCAGCATCTGCTCCGGGCCCGCTGAGCAGTTCAGCCCGAAGGCGTCCACCCCCATGCCCTGCATGACTACCAGCGCCGCCGTTACGTCGGTGCCGGAGAGGCAGCGCCCGCTTTCGTCGCAGGTGAATGTCACGAAGATAGGCTTGCGGCTGACGCTGCGCACGGCCAGCACTGCCGCCCGTGCGTCGGACAGCGTCATCATTGTCTCGATGACGAACAGGTCCACCCCGGCCTGCTCCAGCCCGGCGGCCTGCTCGGTGTAGATGTCCACCAGCTCCTCGAAGGACACGTCGCCCAGCGGGGCCAGAAATGCGCCGGTGGGGGACAGATCGCCTGCCCGCAGGGCGCGGCCCTGCACGGCCTGTTCCGACAGCGCTGCCAGCCGCCGGTTATAGTCGGCGGTGCAATTGAACAGGCCGCGCTCCTCCAGCTTCCGCCGGTTGGCACCGAAGGTGGGGGTGTATACCGCCTGGCTCCCGGCGTCCGCATAGCGCCGCTGGATGTCGATGATGGCCTCCGGGTGCTCCAGTACCCACTGCTCGGCACTGATATCGCCGGTGTAGCCGCGCTTCTGCAGCTCCGTCCCGGTGGCGCCGTCCAGAATGAAGGGGAAATGAAGTTCCATAGATTTACCTCCTCTGCATGGGCCCAAAGGCCATGTTCCCGGTAAAGGCGTCGGCAAAGTCCGCCCGCCCGGACAGTTCAATGTAGGTGCATTTGTCCGCGATGCGGACGGCGTCCTCCGTGCTGCCCTGCAGCGCCAGCGCCGCCGCGCCGGACAGAGAGGCGTTGCCCACGCTGTGCAGTTTGCCGGCGGGCAGCTGCGGCAGCATGCCGATGGCCGCCGCGCTGGCCGGATCCAGATACATACCGAAGCCGCCGGAGAGATACAGGCCGTTTACCTCCGCCAGCGTCAGGTCCCGCTGTTCCAGCAGGATATGCACCCCGGCGGCCACCGCCGCCTTGGCCAGCTGCAGGCTGCGCACATCCTCGGCGGTGAGATAGACTTTGCCCGTTAGGTGGAATACGCCGTTGCCGTCCCCGTCCCGTGTCATAAAGGGACGCAGTTTTTCCGGGGCTTCCTCCGGCGGCAGCAGCCGCCCGCTCTCGTCGATAACGCCGGCGCGCAGCAGTACAGCGATCAGGTCGATAAGGCCGGAGCCGCACAGCCCTTCGGCCTCGCCGCCGCCGATGACATTCATTTCGAATTTCCCGTTGTAGCGTATGCGGCTCACCGCGCCGTCCACGCCCATCATGCCGCAGGTGATGCCCGCACCCTCGAAGGCCGGCCCTGCGGCCACGGCGCAGCAGACAAAGCCGTCTCTGCCGCCCAGCGCCATTTCGCCGTTGGTGCCGATGTCCAGAAACAGGTGCTGTCCTGCCCGCTCCATCAGACCGGAGGCCAGCAGCCCCGCGGTGATGTCGCCGCCCACATAGCCCGCCGCGCAGGGCGAGCAGAGCAGGGGCGCGTCCAGCAGCGTGTCGTTCCGCGCTTCGCGGAATAGTGTCTCCGGACAGAAGGGCGCGGCGGCCAGCGGCTTGACGGATACGCCGGCCAGCAGGCTCTGCATCACCGTATTGCCCGCCGCTGCGGTGCGCTTCAGTTCGGAGGGCTGCCGTCCCGCCTGCTTCAGCGCCCTGCGCAGCAGCGCCTCCAGCTGGGTACGCAGATGCCCGGACAGCTGGCTGAGGCCATCCTCATGGGCCAATGTGTATTGGATGCGGGTGATCACGTCCGCGCCGTAGGCAGACAGGGCGTTCCAGTCGGCGCAGGTGGCCAGCGCCCGGCCCGTGGCCAGGTCGTACAGGCGCAGCGCCACCGTGGTGGTGCCCAGATCAACGGCGGCCGCGCAGCCCTGCTCATCCGAGGGCCGGGCGGGGGGATCCAGCGTTTCGGTGAGTATCCTGCCGCCGGCGGCGGGGGGCAGCACGATCTCGTCTCCGTCCTCCGGTATCACCCGGCAGGCCAGCCGCGGCACGCCGTTGACGCTGACGCGGCATTTGCCGCATCGCCCGTGTCCGCCGCAGGCGGCGGGCAGAGTGCACCCGGCGCGGCGCAGAAGTGCCAGCAGGGTGTCCGTATCGTTGCAGGGGATGCGGAAAACATCTCCGCCGCGAGTCACACGGATGCTTGACATGGTCACGCCCCTTTTCTATAATAAATTCAACTTGAAGTGCAGCCTTTTGTACAATACTGTTTTCAAGTTATACTTGTAGCAGTACGATGACGCTTTGTCAAGAGGATTTACCCCTATGATGTTCACAAAATTGGCCGCTCTTGCGGCGGGAAACGGCTTTTCCCACTGGGCCGCGGCAGACATGTCCGCGCTTATTCCGCGCCGGGAAGTGCGCGATATGTGCCGCGCTGACCGCTGCGGGAAATGGAATACGAACTGGGCATGTCCGCCGAATTGCGGCGATCTGAACGCCGCAGCCATTGAGATCAAAAGGTTTTCGGCAGGCATCCTTGTCCAGAGCACCGGTGCGCTGACCGATGATTTTGACTATGCGGGCATGGAGGAGCTGCAGCAGCAGCACACGCGCCGCTTTGAGGATCTTGTTCGTCAGACACGGCTGCTTCTGCCGGAGTGTCTGCCGCTGTCAGCGGGCCCCTGCACGGTCTGCCTGCGCTGCACCTGTCCCGGCAAACCGTGCCGCTTTCCGCAGAAGCGCCTCTCTTCCATGGAGGCTTACGGCCTGCTGGTCGGCGATGCCTGCCTGCGCTCCGGCCTGCAATATAACTACGGACCACGCACCATGACGTATACGTCCTGCGTGCTGTATAACGAGGTGAAGTGACATGATGACAGCAAAAGAAAGCTTTCTGGAACTGCTGAAGCGCAATGGCCAGCCGGATCGTCAGCTGTGTCAGTACGAGGCGCTGTACATGTGCCTGGGGGATCCCATCAACACCTATCTGCGGGGGAACCGTAAACGGGGCACTGTCAGCAAAGACCGCTGGGGGACCACCATCAGCTGGCCGGCGGAGGCGCCCGGCCCCATGCCCGTCACCACGGACGGGCTGGCGGTCTGTCCGGATGTTACCCGCTGGAGGGAGACGGTGCATGCGCCGGATATTGCCGCCTGCACCGAGGGATGGGAGGCGTGCCGTACAGCGGCCCGCGCCGCCTGCGGGGAGGAAAAGCTGCTGGCGGGATTTATGGGTACGGGCATTTTTGAGCAGTGCCACTTTTTGATGGGATTCGAGGACACGCTGACGAATCTGTATGAGCACCCGGATGAGATGCACGCGCTTATTGAGTACATCACGGAATACCGGCTGCAGTATGTGAAGATGCTCATCGATAATCTGCAGCCGGACGTGATCTTTTCCCACGACGACTGGGGGACCAAGGACGCGCTGTTTATGAATCCGGACATGTGGCGGGAATTTTTTAAGGAGCCGTACCGCAGGTTTTACGGGTACATTCGCTCCAGAGGCGTGATCGCCATTCACCACGCGGATTCGTATCTTGTGCCTATCGTAGAGGATATGGCGGAGATCGGCATACAGGTGTGGCAGGGCGTACTGCCGGAAAACGATATCCCGGTATTGCAGCGCCGCCTGCAGGGGCGGCTGGTGCTGATGGGCGGTATGGGCGCAGCCATCGACAGGGCGGACGCTGCGCCGGAGGAGATATATGATTACGCTATGAGGACGCTGCACGCCTGTTGTCCCGGCGGGCATTACATCCCCTCCATCACCTACGGTCTGCCGGGAGCGGTATATGCCCATGTGGACGAGCATATTGACCGGGCTGTCGCGGACTACAACAGAGAATTGCATGTGCGGAGGTTCGATCTGCCGCCGGTGCCGAGAAGAGTGCGCTCAGCGCCTGCAGGGGAGGCTGCTTCCGCTGCGGCAGAAAAGGATGGAGATGTACTGGAGCGTGTAGCGGCCGCGCTGAAAAAGGGCCAGCAGAAAAAGGTGCTGGCCCTGTGCAGGGAGGCGCTGGAAAAGGGATATGCCCCTCAGAATATCATCTCTGGCGGACTCATCATGGGAATGAACCAGTTGGGAGAGGAGTTTTCGGCCAATCGGGCCTTCGTTCCGGAGATGCTGATGGCGGCGCGGTGCATGACGGCGGCGCTGACGGAGCTGAAGCCGCTGATGGTGGAAGGCGGCGCGGACACTGTGGGCCGTGCCTGTATCGGGACGGTGCGGGGAGATATGCACGACATCGGTAAGAATCTGGTGAAGATCATGCTGGAGGGCAGCGGCGTGGAGGTCATTGACCTGGGCGTGGATGTGGCTCCGGAGCAGTTTGTGGAGAGCGCGAAAACACACGGCTGCGGGATCATCGCGTGCTCGTCTCTGCTGACGACCACCATGGATGAGATGCGGAAGGTGGTCACCCTGGCAGAGGAAGCGGGCCTTCGCGACCGGGTAAAGATATTCGTGGGAGGAGCGCCCATCAGCCAGAGCTTCTGCGATGAGATCGGCGCGGATGTGTACACTGAGGATGCGGCTGCGGCGGCCCGCGCAGCGGTAGAGGCGCTGCGGCGATAAAGCAGTGCTCGGCTGCGGCGGAGCATCCGCAGCTGAAAACGGAAGCACCCGCAGGCAATGCCTGCGGGTGCTTCTTGTAGTAGGGGGAGGAGAAAATAACGTGCCGTGTCAAAGATTTTTGCGGGGGGATCCCATGGCTGTGATGGACATCTTCCTGCATTCGATTCGGTTGACTGCTTACTTCTGCTTGGTCGGGTAGATCATCTTACAAACACAGTTGACTTTCGCCTTCTGTATCAAAACGCACGGCGCTGCAGCATCATCCGCACCAGTGAAATGATGGCGAGGACAGCAATGGCAGCTGCCGACGCGATGCTCACATAGGAGAGCAGCATACCGTGGGCATTGGGCAGCAGAAATGCGGCCACAGAGGAGGCGAGGCACAGGACGACCAGAGATACGATGAGCTTCGTTCTATCCATTTTGTTGTTCTCCTTTCATGGTGTGGGTGGACTTTTTCTTCTGTGACTACAGCATACCATAACGGGCGGTACGCATCTTTACAGAAAGGCTACGAAGCGGTGGAAAGATGGATACAAAACGGTTACAAAGTGGTCGGAACGGTGACAATGGGTGTAGACTTTTGAGGCCGTTTCTGTTATAATGCAGGAAAGCTTTCATTTTTATGCAGTTTATTTCCGAAAGAGGGAGTTTTTTCTCCGGGAGGAGTTTCTTTTGCAGTATTTGACGAATCTATGGAACGCGCTGGATTTCGGATCACTGGAGAGCATTCTGCTCCGTGTGGCATCTGTGTTTCTGTGCTTGACGATACATGAGACGTGCCATGGCCTGGCGGCTTACGCACTGGGAGATCCCACGGCCAAGCGGGCCCATCGGCTGAGCTTGAACCCCCTGCGGCATATCGACTGGCTGGGACTTATCATGATGGTGGCGGCGGGCTTCGGGTGGGCCAAACCGGTGCCGGTGAATCCCAACTATTTCAAAAAACCCAAGCAGGGCATGGCGATCACGGCGCTGGCCGGACCGGTGTCCAATTTTCTGCTGGCGCTTTTGCTGCTGCTGATCGCCAGGGGCGTGTTCGTTAGGGCGATGCTGACGGGGGAATTCAGCCAGACGTGGTTCTCGTTTTTGCTGGATACGGCGGCGCTGTCCGTGGGCCTGGGACTTTTTAATCTGGTGCCCATTCCTCCGTTGGACGGTTCAAAGGTGGTGGCGGTGCTGCTGCCGGATCGGGCGTACGACTGGCTGATGCGGTACGAGCGATTCGGCATGCTGGTGCTGTTGGTGGTTATCTCGGTGGGCATCGGCAGCAACGCGCTGGACAGCGCTATCCGCTGGGTATTCACTCTGCTGTGCAGATTGGTAGGTTTTGAGGTGTAAATTTGGACGATCCTATTTTTAAACTGGAAAAAGTGGTGCAGACAAAGGGCGACGAGCCGCTGGAGGATTTCGAGGGGCCGCTGGATCTTATTCTGTTTCTGCTGGGCAAGAACAAAATAGAGATACAGGACATCCCTATTGCGCTGATACTGGAGCAGTACCAGGAGTATCTGGAAAAGCGGAAGCAGATGGATCTGGAGGTGGCCAGCGAGTTTATCACCATGGCCGCCCAGTTGATGTTTATCAAGACGCGCATGCTGCTGAATCTGGAGGACGAGGAAGCCCAGAGCGAGATGGATGCTCTTATCAAGTCGTTGGAGGAGCGGCAGCGCGGTGAAGCCTATGCGCGGGTGCGCATGCTCAGTGAACGCCTGGCGCCCATGAGTGAGTTCGGGCGGAATATTCTGACACGTCCGCCGGAACCCATGGAGCGCGGCAAGATATACGAATATGACCAGGAACCGGCGGATCTTGTGCTGACTATGCAGGAGGTCACAGACCGGCGGGGCGCGCCGGAGGTGCAGCCCATCCGGGCATTTGACGACATCGTGAAGCGGGAGCCCTATCCTGTGGAGACAAAGGCCAGAGAGATACTGCGGCGGCTGAAGGATGTGGGTATCACGCGGTTTCTGCTGCTGTTCCGCGGCAGCAAAACGCGCAGCGAACTGGTAGCCACGTTCATGGCTGTGCTGGAGTTGTGCAGAAACAATCTTATCAGGCTGGCCGGCGCGGCCAGCGACTGCACCGTGACCGCGGAGGGCGATGCGCCCGAAAACTTGGAATTGATGTAAGGGGACATCTATGGATACATTGGAAATGAGAGAGGTCGAGGCTGCCGTTGAGGGCATACTGTTTGCCTCCGGCGAGCCGGTGGCCGTTGACCGGATCTGCGTGGCACTGGATATGGACAGGCCCACGGTGGAACTGGTGCTGCAGCGCCTGCAGGACTATTACAGCTATGAGCGGCGCGGCGTGCGGCTGCTGCGGATGGAGGACAGCTGGCAGCTGTGCTCCGCGCCGGAGTACGGCGACAGGATACGCAAGGCGTTTGAGATACGCAAGCCGGCCAAGCTGAGCCAGCCGGCGCTGGAGGTTTTGACCATCATCGCGTATTATCAGCCTACCACCAGGGCCTATGTGGATCAGATCCGGGGTGTGGACAGCTCCTATACGGTGGGGCTTCTGCTGGACCGGCATCTGATCGAGGAGTGCGGGCGGTTGCAGGTGCCGGGGCGGCCCCGGCTCTACCGGACGACGCAGGCATTTCTGCGGGCGTTTCATCTGAACTCGCTGGAGGAACTGCCCCAGCTGCCGGGTATGGAGGCTGACGGTCAGCTGCGGCTGGATGACGATATGCCGCTGGGCGCGGAGGAGAGCGCGGAATAAGTGCCGGCGAGACGAGGGAAAGGAGGGAACCATGTGACAGCGGTATATATCATACTGGGCATCCTGCTGGTGTTCTTTCTGTTGTCACTGCTGCGTATCGGAGTGAAGGCGGAATTCACCGGAAGTCTGGAGGACACAAGAGTTACGGTGATCGCCGGGCCGGCACGGATACAGATCCTTCCCAAGCAGGAAAAGCCGGAGAAGGCAAAGAAACCAAAAAAAGAGAAAAAGGATGAAAAGAAGCCTGCGGACGGTGAGACAAAAAAGAAAAAGCTTTCGTTGACGGCGCAGGATATCAAGGCGCTGCTGCCGGCGGTGTGGGCTTCGCTTAAAAACGGACTGCGCAAAACGCGGCAGCGGCTGCTGATCGATCCGCTGGAACTGTCGGCGGTGCTGCCGGGGGCGCCGGATCCGGCGGGCGCGGCAGAGCTGTACGGCTATATCAATACCGGCATGTGGACGGTGATGCCGCAGCTGGAGCGCTTGATGCGGATACCGGAACCGGCCCTTCATGTGGAGGTGGATTTCGACGGTGAACGGCTGAAGCTGACGGGACGGCTGGGCGTGACGCTGCAGATACGGGATCTGTTTGCCATCGGAGCGGCGTTTGCCAAGCCGCTGCTCAGATGGTTTATGGCTGCGCGGAAGCGGCAGAGCGCCGCGGAAAAGGCCGCGGATAAAACAGTACACACAGCGCCGGACGGCGCGGGACATATGACCACATCAACTTCGACAAAGGAGAGCTGACAATGGAAATGACCGAAAAGAAAAACGATCTCAAGAACATGATGATGGAATCCATGGAGAAGGTCAAGGAGATGGTGGATGCCAACACCATCGTGGGCGAACCCATCACCACGCCGGACGGTGTAACGCTGATCCCCATTTCCAGACTGAGCTACGGCTTTGGCTGCGGCGGCGGGGACTATGGGAAAAATAAGGAGAATTCCGGCGCAGGCTGCGGCGCGGGTGTGCGGGTGGAACCCATGGCCTTTTTGGTGGTCAAGGGCGGCGTGACACGGATGCTGCCGGTGGGAACGCCCGCCATCACAACGGTGGACCGCGTTATCGAAATGGTGCCGGAACTGCTGGATCGGGTAGAGGGCTTCGTGGATAAGAAGCGGAACAAGGATTTCTGAGACAATAAGACAAGCAGCGCGGGAATAGACTGAGAGCATCCGGAGAATGAGGAGGGCTTTCTGTGTCCCGACGGACTTTGACGGCGCTGTGCGCCGCGCTGGTCATGCTGACGTGCATACCCGCTGTGGCGGAGGCTGTGGAAGTCTCCGCCACGGCTTGCGTACTGATGGATGCGGATACCGGGATGGTGCTGTATCAGAAAGCGCCGCACAAGAGGATGCTGATCGCCAGTACCACAAAACTGATGACGGCGCTGGTGGCGCTGGAACAGGGTGATCTGGAGGGAGAGATCACTGTAACGGCGGCGCACATGGCCGAAGGCTCGTCCATGTATCTGCGTGTGGGGGAGAGACTGACGTTGGAGGAGCTGCTGTACGGGGTGCTGCTGTGTTCCGGCAATGACGCGGCGCTGGCGGTGACGGAGTGTGCCGGAGGCGCAGCCCCCTTCGTGGAGAGGATGAACCGGAAGGCGGCGGCGCTGGGAATGGCGGATACACATTTTGCCAATCCCAATGGGCTGGACGACGACGCGCACTACTCCACGGCCTACGACATGGCTCTGCTGGGGTGCGCGGCGGTGAACGATCCCACTTTGCGCCGAATGGCCTCCACCAGGACGGTGACCATCGGCGGAAGAACGCTGACGAACCACAATAAACTGCTGGTGCGGCTGGAGGGGTGCGTAGGGCTGAAGACCGGGTACACCAAGGCAGCGGGACGGACGCTTGTATCCTGTGCGGAGCAGGACGATCACCGGCTTGTGGCGGTGACGCTGCGGGACGGGAACGACTGGAGCGACCATGAGGAGCTGTATGCCTGGGGTTTTCGTCTGCTGAACGTGCAGGAGACGCTGCGCACGCAGTTGATGCATGCGCTGGAGAATATGAGATTGAGGTGACCACATGACCGAACGGGTACAAAAGCTGCTGGCGGCAGCAGGGCTGTGTTCCCGCCGGACGGCGGAGAAGTGGATCGCCGCAGGGCGGGTGAGCGTCAACGGGCACACGGCCCGTGTTGGTGACAAAGCGGATCCGGATATGGATGCCGTTACGGTGGACGGGCGGCCGCTGCGGAAGACCGCCGGGCCTGTGTATATCATGCTGCACAAGCCGCGGGGCTATGTGACGACGCTGTCGGATGAGCGCGGACGCCGGACGGCGGCGGAACTGGTCAGGGACTGCGGTGTGCGGGTATATCCCGTGGGGCGGCTGGACAAGGATTCGGAGGGACTGCTGCTGTTCACCAACGATGGAGAACTGACTCACGCGCTGCTGCATCCCAGCCAGAGAGTGGACAAAGTATACATGGTCACTGTGACCGGTGCGGAGAACGGCAGTGCCGCACGCCTGGCGGAAGTGGACAAACTGGACGGACAGCCTGTCGTGCCGGCGGAGGTAACGGAGATATACCGCAGGGACGGTACGGCGGAGTACCGGGTGGTCATCCACCAGGGAAAGAAGCGGCAGATACGCCGCATGTGTGCCGCTGTGGGACTGGAGGTCACGCGGCTGCGCCGGGTAGCGGAGGGCGGCCTGGAATTGGGAAGTCTGCCGCCGGGGAAATGGCGCTATCTGACAGATGCGGAATTGGAAACTATTAAAGGAAGCCACTGACATGAGTGAAAACGTATTGCAGACTATCAGCGCTGGGATGGACACCTTTTCCAAGGGGCAGAAGCGCATCGCGGCGTTCATACTGGACAACTATGACCGGGCGGCGTTTATGACTGCGGCCCGGTTGGGTGAGACGGCCTCCGTCAGTGAGTCCACCGTTGTGCGTTTTGCGGCGCAGCTGGGCTATGACGGCTATCCGGAGATGCAGAAGGCGCTGCAGGAACTGATCCGGGGCAGACTGACATCCATACAGCGCATACAGGTTTCCCGCGACCAGATGGCCGGGGCGGATATATTGGGCAGCGTGATGCAGCGGGATATGAACAGTATACACAATGTCATCGAGCAGCTGGATCGGGATGCCTTTAATATGGCGGTGGACAAGCTGCTGGGGGCGAAGCATATCTACATACTGGGAGTGCGCTCCTCGTCGTTTTTGGCGGGGTATCTGAACTTTTATCTGCATTTGATATTCAAAAATGTGACGCTGGTGCAGTCCAGCGCGGCGGGTGAGATCTACGAGCAGCTGGCCCATATCGGAAAGGGCGATGTGCTGGTGGGCATATGCTTCCCCAGGTACTCTAAAATGGCTATCCACGCGGTGGAGTTTGCCTGCCGCCGGGGCGGCGAAGTGGTGGCCATTACCGATTCGGCGATGTCTCCGCTGTACAGCGTGGCGGCGGTATCGTTGCTGGCGCCCTGCGATATGATATCGTTTGTGGACTCTATGGCCGCGCCGTTGAGCCTGCTGAACGCGCTGATACTGGCGGTGGGACAGCAGCGGCGGGATGATCTGTCTGCTACGCTGGCGGACATGGAGCAGGTCTGGTCCAGATACAGCATATTTGGGAAAGACGACGAGTGATATGGCGAAAGAGATCGTGGTGATCGGCGGCGGGGCCGCCGGACTGATGGCGGCTGTCACCGCAGCCCGGCAGGGCGCGGCGGTAACGCTGCTGGAACCCAATGAGCGGTTGGGCAAAAAAGTGAATATCACCGGCAAGGGCCGGTGTAATGTGACCAACGACTGTGACCGTGAGACGCTGCTCTCCAGCATCCCCGGCAACGGGCGGTTCCTGTATGGAGCATTGACACGGTTTACGCCGAGGGATACGATGGCCTTTTTCGAGGGCCTGGGCGTACCGCTGAAAGTGGAGCGGGGAAACCGGGTGTTCCCGGTGTCTGACAGCGCCTTTGACATCACCAACGCGTTGGAACGGGAACTGAAGCGCAGGAACGTACGGTGGGTAAAAGATCGGGCCGTATCCGTTGAGACGGAGAACGGCGCTGTGACCGGTGTGCGGGGCGAAAAGGGAATGTATTCCGCTGGAGCGGTCATTCTGGCTACCGGCGGCGTGTCTTATCCCGGCACCGGCTCCACGGGGGACGGATACAGGATCGCGGAGGCATTGGGACACACCATTGTGCCGCCCAGAGGTTCGCTGGTGCCGCTGGTGTGTGCCGGGACGGACTGCCCGGACATGCAGGGACTGAGCCTGCGGAACGTGGAGCTGACCGTGTGGAACGGGAAAAAGAAACCGCTGTTTCGGGATTTCGGTGAGCTGTTGTTTACGCACTTTGGGGTGTCCGGACCGTTGGTGCTGTCCGCCAGCGCGCATCTGCGGCGTTGGGAAGGAGAAAAATACACGCTGAGCATCGACTTGAAGCCGGCGCTGGATGAGCAGAAGCTGGATGCACGACTGCTGCGGGACATTGGAGAGAACCCCAACAGAGAGATGAGTACCATCGCTGCGGGATTAGTGCCCCATAGTATGGTGCCGGTGCTGCTGCGCCGGGCGGGGCTTACCGGAAATGAAAAGGCCAACAGCCTGACCAAGGAACAGCGCCGGACGCTGGTACAGGTACTGAAGCGTTTTACATTGGAAGTCACGGGGCCACGGCCTGTCAGCGAAGCCATCGTCACCGCCGGGGGCGTGAAGGTGGGGGAGGTGGCGCCCAACACTATGGCCTCCAAAAAAGCAGAGGGACTGTATTTTGCCGGTGAGGTGCTGGATGTAGATGCCTACACAGGGGGATTCAATCTGCAGATCGCGTGGGCGACAGGGTATTTGGCGGGGCTGTCCGCCGCAGAAAGCGAGGAAACGATATGATCGAGAAACATTATGCGGTGGCCGTGGACGGGCCCTCCGGCGCGGGCAAGAGCACACTGGCACGGGCGGCGGCGGAAGCGCTGCATATCTTGTATGTGGATACCGGGGCCATTTATCGGACGATAGGGGTGTATATGTACCGGCACGATATCGCGCCGACGGACGCGGAGGCGGTCATTGCTGCGCTGCCGGAGATCACGGTGGCGCTGCGGTATGACGAGGAAGGACTGCAGCGGATGTATCTAAACGGCGAGGATGTGACGAAAGAGATCCGGCTGCCGGCTATTTCAAAGTATGCCTCGGATGTATCGGCGATCCCGGAGGTGCGGGCATTCCTGATGGAGCTGCAGCGGTCTCTGGCGCGGGAGCACAGCGTCATCATGGACGGACGGGACATCGGTACTGTGGTGCTGCCGGATGCGGAAGTAAAGATATTCCTGTGCGCCGATGTGGAGACACGGGCGCAGCGGCGGTTTTTGGAACTGGAGCAGCGGGGAACGCCCAAGCCCTTTGACGAGGTGCTGCGTGACATGGAGCAGCGGGACTATAATGATACCCACCGGGCGGCGGCACCGCTGCGTCCGGCGGATGACGCCATCATGATCGACAATACCGATATGGATTTTGCGGCCAGTCTGGAGCTGCTGCTGGATGTGATCCGGGGGCGAACAGAGGCATGAGGAATAAGTTTTATGCGGCGGCGTGGCGGGTGCTGCGCCCACTGGTGCTGTTTTTTTTGCCGGTAGATCTGCAGGGGACGGAGCATCTGGAGAGCGGGGAACCGGTATTGCTGTGCGCCAACCATTCCAGCGCGTGGGATCCCATTATGTTCGTCCTGTCCATGCCGCAGAAGTTCAATGTGCGGATCATGGCGAAAAAGCAATTGTTCTCTATCCCCATCGTAGGAGGATTCCTGCGGGCCATCGGTGTGTTCCCGGTAGATCGTGGAAACAGCGATATTGGCGCGGTCAAGACCGCCATACAGAGCTTGCGGGACGGGTGGAATCTTTTTTTGTTCCCGGAGGGAACGCGGGTTAAAACACCGGGGGAGGCAGAGGTTAAGTCCGGCGCAGGCATGATGGCCATACGGGCGGGAGTGAAGCTGGCACCGGTATACATTGGGACAAAGAAACGGATATTCCGCAAGACACCTATCATTATTGGCGAGCCCTTTGCGCCGGAGTACACCGGGCGCAAGGGTACGGCGGAGGAGTATACGGAAAATGCCCGTGAGGTCATGCGCCGCGCCTATGCGCTGGGAGGTATCCGATGCGAGTGATCCTGGCGGAAAGCGCGGGGTTCTGCTACGGTGTGGAGAGGGCTGTATGCATGGCGGAAAAAGCCGCCGGAGCTGGCGGCTGCGTCATGCTGGGCAGCATCATACACAACGATAAGGTCATTGCGGAACTGGCGGCGCTGGGGGCGCGGCAGGCGGCATCCACGGCGGATATACGGGACGGTGAAACGGTGATTATCCGCGCTCACGGGGAGACAGCAGAGACGTACCGGGCGCTGCAGGAACGAGGGGCGCGTATACTGGACGCCACCTGTCCTCATGTGCTGCGCATCCATCGATTGGTGGAGCGGGCGGAACAGGAGGGCCGGACACCTGTGATCATCGGAGAGGCGCATCACCCGGAGGTAATGGCCGCGGCCAGCCGCAGCGCACGCAGTGTGGTGCTGGGCGATGCGGCAGAATTGGCGGAATGGGTGGCTGAAAAGCCCGGCAGAAGCACGGAAAATTTTCTGGTTGTCGCACAGACAACATGTATTCGATCGATATGGAATGATTGCGTAAATTTTTTAAAAAAACAGTGTACAAATGCCAAAATATTTGATACAATATGTGATGCTACGCAAAAACGTCAATCCGAGGCGGCGGATATTGCCGGACGGGCGGACGTTATGGTCGTGGTCGGAGATCGTAAAAGTGCCAACACCAGACATTTAACGGAGATCTGCAGTGCCCGCTGTGCCCGCGTCTATCAGATCGAGGGAGCAGAGGAGCTGCAGTCAGGATTCCTTGAAGGATGTTCTGTGGCGGGGCTTACAGCCGGCGCGTCCACGCCTGCGGGCATCATTAAGGAGGTATATGCAACGATGAGCGAAGAGATCAAGAACATGGAAGCTGCCGAAGAGAGCTTCGAGGAAATGCTGGAAAAATCTTTTAAGACTTTGAATACAGGAGAGAAGGTAACCGGTATCGTAACGGCGATCGGCCCCACCGAGGTGCAGGTCGATCTGGGCTGCAAGCAGGCGGGCTACATCTCTGTGGACGAGCTGTCCGCAGATCCCAATGTGAAGCCTGAGGACGTTGTCAAGGTCGGAGACGAGATCGAGACCTATATCATCCGCGTCAACGACGTGGAGGGTTACGCCATGCTGTCCAAGAAGCGTCTGGACGCTGTCAAGGTCTGGGAGGATATCGAGAAGGCCCGCGAGGACAAGACCACCCTCGAAGGCAAGGTCACCGAGGAGAACAAGGGCGGTATCGTCGTCAACGTCAAGGGCGTGCGCGTGTTCGTGCCCGCTTCCCAGTCCGGCCTGCCCCGCGGCGCTGAGCTGAGCACCATGATCGGCCAGACCGTGTCCCTGCGTATCACCGAGGTCAACCGTGCCCGCCGCCGTGTGGTCGGCTCCATCAAGGCCGTGACCTATGAGGCCCGCCAGGCCGCTCAGGCGGAGATCTGGAACAACATCGAGGTCGGCAAGCGCTACACCGGCACCGTGAAGTCCATGACTTCCTACGGTGTGTTCGTGGATATCGGCGGCGTGGATGGTATGGTACATATCTCCGAGCTGTCCTGGAGCCGTATCAAGAACCCCGCCGAGGTCGTGTCCGTGGGCGACACGCTGGACGTGTATGTCATTTCCTTCGATCCGGAGAAGCACAAGATCTCTCTGGGCGTGAAGGACCGCAGCATGAATCCCTGGGACAAGTTCATGGCCACCTATCATGTTGGCGACGTGGCCAATGTGCGTATCGTGAAGCTGATGACCTTCGGCGCGTTTGCTGAGGTCGTGCCCGGTGTGGACGGTCTGATCCACATCTCCCAGATCGCCGACCGCCGCATCGAGAAGCCCGGCGACGTGCTGACCGAGGGCAAGATGGTGGACGCCAAGATCACTGCCATCGACGAGGAGAAGCAGAAGATCTCCCTGTCCATCCGCGCTCTGCTGGCTCCCTCCGCTGACGAGGACGCCGACGAGGAGTAATTGAATCGTAAAACACCTCCGCTGCCTGTGAGGCAGCGGAGGTGTTTTTTCTGCTTGGGGAGGAAGTTTTGCGCCCTGTGGGCGCGGGAATACAGCGCCGTGCGCTCTTTCTTCAGGTCCCGCACTTCCTGCTCCACATCCGCCACGCTCCGCAGCTGATAGCGAATATCCGGATTGCTGGTGGGGGTAAGGTTATCTACGTTCTTAAACTGACTGCTGTCAAACGCCACATAAACGGTTGCATCGTCATATTTTCCCTCGACAATATATCCGTCATAACCCAACACTTCACGCGCAGCCTTTAAGACAGCGCCCGGATCACCCATTCCGTTAGCCAGCTCCGCAAGGATTTCGCTGTCACTTTCACTGGTTTCCATAGTCATGCGCAACGTATCATTTACGGCGCGGTTGTACCATGTGCGAGACGGATACCCCATACCGCCGCGTGAATCATAATTGAGAACAAGGTCATCGCCGGTCGGATCGAGTGCCATAATAAGGCGCTTTACTTCCGCATTTGATAGCGTGACATCGCTGTCACTAAGCGGATTCTTGATATCAAGATATCCCTCCAGCAATTGCCCGCCATCTTTTTCGTATCCCTGTGCCATCGTCTTGAGATCAGTGAAATAAAAGCCCTGCCCCTCGGAACTGCCGTTTTGGCTCATAAAGTCAGCTGAGAATTTTGTGAACTGCGCAGAGCTGCCGTGGTATACCGTTTTCAGCCGCCCCTCCGCATCCCGTACCTTGCTGTCTTTGAAATACTCCTGCTGCTGTTCCGTCAGCTGGTGTCCAGCGCTGTCCGTGGCTTTCAGCGAAAACTTTCTGTTGACATTCTCGCCGTCGGTGGGTATACTAATGTCAGAAGGTTTTGGCGAGGTTACTTCCGAATGCGTTTCCGCAGAGAAGGAAGTTTTGCTGATTACCTTCTTTTTTTCTACATCAAGAAGATCATACAAATACGATTTCCCATCTGCGTCATTGCGGATTAAAAGCGTCCCGCCGTAGACAGTATAGTGGTCTACGGCTTTTTTTGCGTTCAAAATAGGAACCGCAAACTTCGTATCATACCGATACCATCCGTTTTGCGCGTCTTTACTATGTTTCGGCTTTACATTCTCTCGCCACTCGCCATTTTCAGCCAACAGGAGCATTTCATCCAAATTGGTGGCCGCTTGCATTTTGATTTTCCGCAGCGCAGGCTTCATGGTTTTTGTGTACTCAGAAGATTTGTATTCTCCCGGCAAATCCTTGCCGACATATACAGGCTGTGCGTCCGCCAAAATCGTGGAAAATGGATTCTCGGTGTCTACCAGCGTTTTCAAATACGCTTCTGCCACATTAAAATCACGCGTGTCATTTTCCGTGTCAATAACGGTCATGATCTCGCCGCCGATATTGCGGATCTGATACCGCGCACCGCTGCCATCACCAGCGGCGGTGTTTGCCCTCTCCGCCTGCTGCGCCGCCGCGTCAAAGGCCGCCTGCCACTTCTGCGCGATGTCCTCCATCTCTCCAAAGGTCTTGCCGTAGGTATCCATCGCCGCGCTGTCTCTTGCCTTGCCGGTGAACGCGGCCCTGACTTTGGCGATAAACTCCTTCAGCCCGTCCAGCAGCTTCTGCGCCGCCGTCCGGTTATCTCTGGCGAACTGCGCAAACAGGTCCGTGTCCTCGATCATCCGCCCCGCGAAGTCCGCGGCGATCTCGTCCATCACCTCGTCCTGTGTCAGCGTTACGCCGGCCCTCTCTGCCGCGTCCCTGTACCGCTGCACGACCTCCGTTTCCGTGTCCGCGCCGTTCTCCCGCATGCGGTATTCCATCGCCGCCTGCCGGAAGGCCCGGTACTCGTCGGGGGACAGGTCCTGCATCCGGTGGGTGATCTCATGTCCCGCCACCTCATAGAGGGGGCTTGTGCTGTCCGCCGCGATCTGGATAAGGTTCTTGTCCTTGATGTACTGGCCGTTGGCCTGCCCGCCCATGATGCTGTCCACGAACTCGATGCGCACGCCCAGCTTTTGGCCGATAGTGTTCAGCGTCGATGCCACGCCCTTGTCTTTGGCGATGATGTACCGGCTGTACGCATTGTCTGCCAGTCCTGCCCCCGCCGTGGTGGCACAGTCCTTCTGACCGACAACGATGATGAAAGACTATGCCCGCGAGAATATGTACCATATCAAAGACAGGCATAGCGCGCCAAGGGGTTCTTAGACCGTAGGTCTAAGCGGCGTTTTTGGGTACTTTTGTCGCTGTTGACGCCGTGGAGCGCAGCGAAACAAGTACCCTTGGGGTGCAAAAGTAC
>CAVGEC010000009.1:4746-41891 GCA_963628195.1 Bacteroidaceae bacterium | reverse complement strand
CCGCGGCCGTCCAGTTCCTCCATGAGCTCGTCCAGCCGATGATCACCCAGATACATGCCGCCGTAGTTGGTCATCAGTCCTATGCCATCTGCGTGCAGCTCATCCAAGCAATAGCGGGCCTCGAAAATGCTGCTGTGGACATGGGGCAGCGGCAGTGTCGCAAGAAAGCCGAGATTGCCCGGTGCACGGGAAACGATCTCCGCACCCTGCTCATTGATCTTCCGTGCCAGCTCCCGGCTGCGGAACTTGTTGCCGGTGTAAATGCTGGGGGAAGAAATGGAGAGCAGCGCATAGGAGATACCCAGATCACCCATGGCCTCCTGCTGCCATGCTTCGTCCCACTCCGGCGTCGGAAAACCGTCCGGGCAATACAGCCCATCTTCATTCAAAAAGTCATAGTAGGCTTTTGGGAGGTAATGCGCCTGAAAGTCGATCTTACTGGAATATTTCATGTCTTTTTTTGACCTTTCTTCCGTTTTCCGCCGGGCTGATACCTCCCGGCAAAGCAAAGCCATCTTACGGCAGAGCCCCCTCCAAAGCAAGGGTCAACTTCCCGCCATCTGTCTGGTTCATGACACCGGCTGGCAAATTGACCTATAAAAAACCGCCGCCGGTATGCTATAATGCGGGGAAAGGAGGGATGACTTGTGGATAGGATCATACGCTCATCTGATCAGACCCGCCGCGCCCTGGCCGAGGCCCTGAAGGAACTGATGGCGCAAAAGCCCATCGACAGGATCACCATCCATGACATCACGGAACGGGCCGGCATCCGCCGGCAGAACTTCTATTATCACTTTGAGGATGTCTATGACCTGATGCGCTGGATGTTTCAAGAGGAAGCCGTTGCGCTGCTCAAGCAGCATGAGGGGATGCTCCTCTGGCAGGAGGGGCTTATGCAGCTATTCCGTTACATAGAGGACAACCGTGCCGTCTGTCTGTGTGCCTTAAAATCTGTCGGGCGAGAGCATCTGAAACGCTTTTTTAAGGCAGATATTCATGCGATCATCCACCGTGTCGTTGAGCAGGTCGGTCAGGAGGTCGGGGCACTGTTGGGCGGCGTGAGCGAGGAGGATATCGCGCTGATGACGCACATTTATGTGGTCGCTGTCTCGGGCGTGATCGAAAGCTGGTTGCTGAGCGAGATCGAGCGTACACCGGAACAGATGGTGGCCTTTGCTGACCGGATGTTCAAGGATCACATCCGAGGTGCGCAGCTACGGTGGCAAGCGACGGAGACTGTGGATGCCCCGTCACCTGACACACTTTTGACTCAGAACAGGATTTGAGCGGACAGAACTGGACGGAAACAACGGAATATCTGTCCAACAAACAGCGTTAAACAGCGCAAAACGGAGCCGAAACGGCTCCGTTTTTTCTTCGAGACAACCTACGGACCAGAAGGCCGGGGGTTCGAATCCCTCACGGCGTGCCATATCGGCAGAAAGCCCGCAACCCTTGTGGTTGCGGGCTTTCTTTGTATTCATGCGGTTTTCCGTGTTTTTTGCATCAAAAATAAACGTTCGATGCGGCAGATATTTTTCGCTTGTGCAAAATAAAAATGCGATAATTTTCGACACGAAAATCGACACGAAAACCGGCCCCATACGGAGCCGGCTTTTTATTCCTCACACCACCACACCGTTTCCCTTCTGGCTCCCGCCACAGCGGCCTCCTCATGCGTCATCAGTATATCAACGTGCTTACCTATTACGCCCACGTCCAGGGCGATGTACGTCTTGTCCCCGATGATGACCGTGCTGCCGGTCGGTATCACATCCGGATCGGTCTCCCACACGGGCACCACTGCAATTCCCCATTTTCATCATTTCCAAAATCAAATGCTGTCGGGTTTCATCCCCAATAGTAATCAGCATTTTAGAACTGGAATAAAAGCCATTGGCCAACTCCGCGATTTTCTCTTTCATATCCATCAAATCCATCAGGAACACCTCTTATCCGTCTAACCACTTAAACAAAAGATAGTATATCATGGATTTTTGAAAATTGTTCATTCGTAAAGAAAATCGAGACGGATAAAATCGGCTACCCCCCACGGAAGAATCGCACGCAGCGGCTCACGAAGGCAAAGAAGGAATAAACAGCGCAAAACAGAGCCGAAACAGCTCTGTTTTGTGCTGTTTATGGATTTCTAATGATTATTTTCAGAATGACACTTACACCGGCGCATCCCCAGGTAATACACAGCCAATCCGATGGCCACGCCCAATACTGCTCCGGCCAGAATATCGCTGGGGAAATGGACAAACAGGTACAAGCGGGAAAATGCGATAATAGCCGCTATGGGAATGGCTGCCCAACCGAACTTGCGGTTTGTTTTCATCAGCACCGAAGCACCGATGGCAGAGGCCAGCGTATGACCGGAGGGGAACGAATAATCCATGGGGGATGACACCAGCAGCCACACGCTGTTGTCCAGCCAGCAGGGCCGGGGCCGGGCAATGAGGTTTTTTAGGCACACGTTGCCCACCAGCACACCCACGGCCAGACCTACCAGCAGGATCACACCTTGACGGCGATATTTTTTCGTGCAGAGCATCCCCCCTGCCGCCAGCAGCCATATGGCGCCGCCGCTGCCCAGCAGCGTCAGTTTCGGCATCAGCAAATCCAGCAAACCACAGGACAGGTTGTCGTGTATCCAGTGGAGGATCGACCAGTCCAGGCTCATGACTCCGTCACGCTCCTCTCCATGTGCCGCCGTAAAAGCTCCAAGCCAACCAACAGCCCCATACCCAACAGAAAAGCCAGCGGACGGAAGGATACCTCGTCCAACGGCGGCTGGGGCATTTGCAGACTGGCAGGCCCCATGACAATGGCGTACAATGAGCCCAACATCAGTCCCAGAACGAACCAGATCATAGCGGAGCGGTATTTTTGCAGGGCAGTACGGATAGCGCGGATGGACAGTGCCACGCCCGCAATGACGCCCAGGCCCAACGCCATCAGGCCCGGCACGACACGCAGATCAAGGTGCAGAAACTGGCGGATGGCCTGTATCACCGGCAGGTACACCCCGGCGATCAACAAAAAGGAAGAACCGGAGATGCCCGGCAGCACCATGGCAGTGATGGCCACCGCACCAGCCAAAAACAGGTACACCGCATCCAATGCCTGTATATTCGCCATGTCCACGGTCAGCAGGCCGGAGCTGGCGCGCAGCATGGTCAGCGACACCACCAGCGCCGCTCCCAACAAGGCGAAAGGCATAAATTGCCAGCGGCGCAGCGCTGCTTTCTCCGCCATGACCACGAACGGGACAGAAGCCACAGTCAGGCCCAGAAACAGACTGCTCATGAAGTAGATATGTTCTGAGAACAGGTCGGCCAGCAGCGACACGCACAGCACCATACCGATTACCCAGCCGATCCCCAGTTTTAAAAGGTACAGCAACGCCGTTTTGCGGGCGGCGCTGTCTCGGCCGAACAAATCGTGGAGCGCGTTGATGAACCGGTCGTAAAAGCCCAGAATGAACGCCACCGTTCCGCCGGACACACCGGGCACGCTGTCCGCCAGCGCCATGCAGAAGCCGTGAAGGGGTGTTATGGAACGCATGGTCACGCCGCCTTCTTCAGCCGCTGGGGCGCGTCCCGCACGATGAGGAATGCGGCGACCGCCAACAGATTTCCCACAAAGCCCAGTATCATCCATAGGGACTTGTTCATTCCCGCATTGACGGCACTGCGGTACAGCCATGCCGCCGTCAGCAGCCAGTAATATACCAACAGCACCATCCACAACGCACCCGTTACACCGAATATGACGAAATGCATTGTTGTCAGAGGTGTGATTTGGCTTTTCCAGGCATCCTCTCCGCCGTGACTGTCATGTTCGCCGTCATGGTAATCCTCACCGTAGATCTGTTCCAGCGCGGCGGCATCTTTGATCTGTTGGGACAGGCTTAGGGGAATGACTACCGCACTGACCACAGCCAGCACCACGGCCAATATCACCACCAGCTTGTAGGCCTTGGCGTAGTTCTTCTGCATTACTTTTTCATGCATACAAGTACCTCCATTAAACGCAAAAACGGTTTTTCCTATCCTGGATATCTCCATGATAAAAGAAACCGTTAAATTGCGTATAAAGGACTTTTAAACAAGAATTAAACTGTCAGCCGGTAGCCCACACCCCATACCGTCTGCAGCAGCTGCGGATGCGCAGGATCGTCCTCGATCTTCTCCCGCAGGCGGTTCATGTGTACCGCCACGGTAACATTGTCTCCCATGGATTCCAACCCCCAGATCATCTCGTACAGGTCCTCACGACTGAACACCTGTCCCGGATGGCGCATCAAAAACAGCAGCAGCTCGTACTCCTTGTTTTTCAGCGGCACTTCTGCGCTGTTCTTCGTAATACGGTGGCAGGCGGTGTCCGCTGCCAGCGGCCCGGCGGTCAATACTGTCGTTTCCTCCGCTGAGGGCTTGAGCCGCTGGTACTGTGCCAGATGGGCCTTTACCCGCGCTACCAGCACACTGGGCGAGAAAGGCTTCTCGATATAGTCGTCCGCACCGTAGCCAAGCCCCCGGATCTTATCCACGTCCTTGCCCAGGGCCGTGACCATGAGAATGGGGATATCCTTGACCTCCCGCACCTTCCGACAGATGGTGAAGCCGTCCATCTCCGGCAGCATCAAGTCAAGCAACAGCAGGTCGAAGGGCTGCTCCAGCGCCGCAGACAGGCCGGACGCGCCATCGGTGCAGACGCTGACCTGATAGCCGCTCAACTCCAGATAATCCCGCTCGATAGCGGCGATATCCGCGTCATCCTCAATGATGAGTATTTTCGCCATTTGCATCCTCCTTTGCCAGCGGCAGCGTCACAATAACCCGCAGACCGCCACTCTCGCCGTTCTCCGCCCGTACACTGCCATGCATCTCGTCACAGGACTTTTTCACCACCGCAAGACCGATGCCGCTGCCATTTCCCGGCGCTGTCCGGGCGGCATCACCCCGGTAGAGCACGTCAAACAACCTGGGCAACTGCTCCTGCGGCACGCCCGTGCCGTTATCGGCAAACACGATTGCTGCTGTATCTCCGTTTTTCTCCGCTGTGATACGGACATGGACATCCTCTCGCCCGCCGTACTTGCGGCTGTTGTCCAGCAGATTCACGGCGATGCGCCGCAGCAGCTCACGGTCCGCCTGCACCGTCATGTCCGGTACGTCCACCGTGACCGTCACACCATCCTGCTCAGCAGCCACCGCCTCCAGCGCGGGACGCAGGGCCAAGGGCTCCGACCGGACGGGATAGGCGCTGACATCCATCTTGGCAAAGGCAAACAGTCGGTTCACCAGCGTTTCCATGTCCGCCTCCTTGGCGTAGATGGTCTGTAGATACCGCTGGCGAGCGGCCTCGTCCTGCGCCACACCCTCCAATAGGCCCTCTGTATAGGCGCGGATGGCGGTCAGCGGGCTTTTCAAGTCGTGGGACATCCCGGCTATCAGTTCCTGCTTCTGCTGCTGCGCCGCCTGCTGCTGCTCCAGCGAAGCCTTCAGCCGGGCGGCCATCTCGTCCACCGCGTCGCAGGCGGCCTTGAATTCGTCCGTATCCGTGTAGGCAATGGGTGTGTCCAGATCCCCATCCCGGATGCGGGCCACGCCCGCCGTCAGGGTGTCCAGCGGGCGGGCGATATGGCGGAACAGGCTGCGTGTCAGATACAGGTTGGTCAAAGCCGCAGCAGCCAGCAGCAGCACCACTGCCGCGGCGGCAAGGAGTGTCAGCGTCAGCTTGAAGCCGTGGAGCACGCCCTCGATCTGCTCTACCGCATCGTGCAGCGTGGTCATATTCTCCCGCAAAAGAAGCAGCACCGCGCCGATACCCAGCAGCGCCAGCACCGCCGCCGCAAGGAGCGGTATTACCAGCATGGCGATATTGGATCGTGCCAGCCGTTTTCTGATGGTCATGCTTATCCCTCCCCTGTATCAATGACATGATTATACCACATATGACAGGAAAATGTTAAACGAAGATTAAACGGCTCACCGATAGACAAGCTTGCTGGCTTTGCTCAGCACAATGGCGGCAACCAGCGTAATAATTTCGGTGACAAATGGTGCGATCCAGATCGCCTCCGTGCTGAAAACCAGCGGCAGGCAGAAGATCAGCAGCGCCTTAACAGCAATGCCGCGGCTGATGGCGATGGCATTTGCCGTGCCAGTGCGCTTGGTGGAGAAAAAGTACGCCGTGTAGATCAAGTTCAGCGCCATGGGGATAAAGGACGAGGCAAACAGCGGCAGCGCCGCTGAAGCTTCCTGTATCAGCTCCGGCTCCCTGTTGAAGATGCGGATGACGGGTACGTCGAAGAAAAACAGAACGCCGTAGATCAACACCGACAGCACGATATTGATAATAAGACCGCTGCGGAAGTACAACACTATACCCTTGCTGTCTTTTCTGCCGTAGCACTGGCCCCACAGGGGCTGCAAGCCCTGCGCCACGCCGGAGAGAATGGCGTTGGCCAGCGAGTAGATAAAGCTCAGAACGCTGAAGGTGGACACGCCGATGTCACCGATAAGCCGCGAGAGCATCAGGTTATAGCACAGCGCCGTGACAGGCGTGGTGAGCTGAGTGACAGCCTCCGGTACGCCGCGCTTGCAGGCTTTTCCGATCAGTGCGCCGCTGAGTTGGAACCGGCGGATGCGCAGATCACCCTTTCGCCGCAGGAAGTGAGTCAGCAGCACCAAAACAGTCAGCACCTGTCCAAGTCCCGACGCGATGGCCGCGCCGATGACACCCATTTGCAGCGGAAAAATGAACAGCCAATCCAGAAAGATGTTGGCGGCGGCACCAGCACACATGCCCACGAATGACAGCGTAGGCGAGCCGTCGTTGCGGACGAACACCGACAAGCAGGTTCCCATCAGCATGGGAATAGAAAAAGCCGAGTAGTAGAAAAGATACTGCGCCGCCATCTCCCGCATCTCCGCGCTGAGTTTGCTTGCGCCGCTGATGTCTACGATCTGCCGTGAGAACACCATACCTGCAGCCATCAAGACAGCGGACATGAGAAGCGTTAGAGAAAACGCGGTCATAAAAGCGTGGTTGGCCCCTTCCCTGTCGCCACGGCCCATGCGGATGGCCACCACCGTGGCGCCGCCCATGGGGAACATGGCGGTGATGGCCACCACAAAGGTGATGAACGGCACAGCGATATTCACCGCGCCAAGCGCGGCGGAGCCTACTCCCTGCCCCACGAAGATGCCGTCCACCACATTGTAGAGATACGTCACGAACAGGCCGCCCAGCGCGGGAAAGATGTAACGGATCAAAGCTTTTGCGTTTGTGTTCATGCAGAATATCCTCCAGAAAACAAAATGGAGGCAAAGCCCTGCTGGCCTTACCCCACCGCAAAACAAAAGTGGGGTAAGTCCCGAAACGGTCTTATCCCACTTCAACGATCCATAGGATCGCAAGTCCTCTGATAAGCAAGCTGTATTGTACCATGCCGCGGAGGGATAGTCAACCGGTTTGTGTTGACAAGATGTGCAAGTCCGGATATAATAGTACGAAATTGGACAAACAGTTTTTGAGACGAATGGAGTGATATGATGCCGCAGGATATCCAGGAGCAGATCTGCGAATACTGCTCTTATTTACAGGAATGGAATGCTTCCTACGAGGAATACGCCAAATCGGAGGGATTGTCCTTCACCAGCCTTTCCCTTCTCAGCGCCATTTACCGGACGGAGAAATGCACCCAGAAGCTGCTTGCGGAGCAGTGCTTCCTGCCCAAGCAGACGGTGAACGCGGTCATCACCGGGTTCTACAAAAAGGGTTGGGTACAGCTGCGGGAGCTGCCGGAGGATCGCAGGAACAAAACGGTGCATCTCACCGAAACGGGCCGCGCCGAAGCGGGGCGCATTCTGCAAAGGGTGCGGCAGAGCGAACAGCAGGCCATGAGCCAACTGACCGAGGATGAGCGCCGCGTGCTGCTGTCCGCCACAAAGCGGTACATTACCGGCTGCAAAAACGCCATGAAGGGGCTGTGACGCCCCTTTTCCTCTCCGCATATCTTCCCAAACGGGACAGTATTCTATTTTTACCAAAGGAGCATACCCGTGGAAACGCAAATGAAACTGGAGCATGAGGTCAATTTCCGATGGCTTATCCTCTTTGCTCTGCCGACGATTCTTTCCAGTATTTTTGCCAATCTCTACACCACCGTGGACGGCATATTCGTGGCCCAGTGGGTGAATACCGATGCGCTGTCCGCCATTAACATCACCCTGCCCCTGACGTATCTTTCCTCGGCGCTGGGCATCATGTTTGGTACCGGCGGCAACGCACTGGTGGCCAGAAAGATCGGCGAAGGTCGGACCCAGGAGGCACGGGAGGATTTCTCTCTGCTGATGGCCGTCGCTTTCGTATTCAGCCTGGTGCTTGCCGTCCTATGCTTTGTATTCCTTGATCCGCTGTGCCGTTTTCTCGGCTCTGACGACGCACTGCTGCCCTACTGCCGGACGTACATGGTGCCGGTGCTGATCTCCGTGCCCTTTTCCGTGTTCGGCATGGTGTTTCAGCTCAGCTTCATCACCGTGGGCCGTGCCGGTCTCGGTGCGCTGCTGTCCGTCATCGGCGGCGTGCTGAACATCGTTCTGGACTGGTTATTTATGGCGGTCTTTGACTGGGGGCTGACGGGCGCCGCCATCGCCACCAGCATTGGCTACGCCTTTCCTTCCGTGGTGGGCACCGTCTGGTTCTGCACCAACCGGCAGCAGGCGCTCTATGTGGTGCGGCCGAAATGGCGCTCCGCACTGTCCTGCAAAGCTGCGCCAACGGTTCGTCGGAGATGGTCAGCGTGCTGGCGTTTTCGGTGGTCACGATCCTGTTCAACCGCATTCTCATGGAGCTGAGCGGCTCGGACGGTGTGGCGTCCTTGACCATCATCTGGTACGCACAGGGGCTGTTCGGCGGTCTGTTCCGGGGTTATATCAATGGTATCGCCTCCGTGATCAGCTACAATCTGGGACGCGGAGACAAGGCCCGGCTCAACAAGCTCCTCCGCATCAGCGTCCGGACGCTGGGCATCACGGCGGCTGTTGTCACCGCCGCCAGCTATCTGTTCGGCGGCGCGGTGGTGGGCATCTTCGCCAAGGGCAACGCCCATGTGGCGGATATCGCCCTCCACGGCTTCCATATCGCCGCCGTCAGCTTTCTGATGATGGCCTACAACATCTTTGCCTCTGGCTGGTTCACCGCTCTCAACGATGGCAAAACCTCCGCCATCCTCTCCTTCTGCCGCACGATGGTCTTTATGGTGATCCCCGTGCTGGTGCTGCCGCGCTTCTTCGAGATGGACGGCGTATGGATGGCTCTCGCCGCAGGGGAAATACTGAGTATCGCAATGAGCATTTACTATTTTATCAAATACCGTGCCATGTGGCAGGCGCCGAAAGCGACTGCCGCCAACTGAAACGAACAGAAAGGAAGCTATTATGAAAAAAGTTGTGATCTTCGGAGCCGCCGGACATACCGGTAAATACCTCACCCGCAAAATGCAGTCCGTCGCGGACATCGAGCTATCCGTATTCGTCCGGAATCCGCAGAAGTTTGAGGGCATGGACATGAGCGGTGCCAACATCATCAAGGGTGACGCACTGGATATGGCGGATGTGCTGCGGGCCATGGGGGGCCAGGACGTACTGCTGTGCTCGCTGGAGGGCGACGTGCTGACCATGGCGAACAACATCGTGACGGCGCTGGAGGAGACCTCCGTCAAGCGCATCATCTGGATCACCGGCATGGGCATCCACCGCGAGATCAAGGGCATCCACGGCATCATGCTGAACCAACTGGCTAAGAAGATGCCGGAGTATATCACGGCCGCCGATACCATCGCCGCCAGCTCCGCCGTTACCACGCTGCTGCGCTGCCCCGGCATCCGGGACGGCAATGGGGAGACCTACCGCCTGACGCGGGAGGGCGAAAAACCCGCCTGCTGGTTCGTTGACCGGGCCGCCATCGCCCAGTGCATGGCGGACATGATCGCCGACGAACGTCTGGGCGCCAATGAGAGCCTTGGCATTACCAACTGAGGAGCGAAGCCGATGAGGGATTTTATCTATAACAGCGGTATCCGTATTATCTACGGCGCAGGCCAGATGGAGACTGTCGTGCGGGAGGTCGCCAGACTGGGCAACCGACTTCTGGTCATCCCCACGGCAAGCTTTCTCTCCGGCGGGCATTATGCGCAGCTGGAAAAACAGCTGACAGAAGCCGGAATTGAAATCCACATCCTGCTATCGGGGAAAAAGCCGTTTTTGAGCAAAGTCAACAAAGGGATTCAGCTTTGTGCGGAAAAGGATATTGAAGTGGTGCTGGGTATCGGCGGCGGCGTCAGCATGGACCTTGCCAAGGCCATCGCCTTCGGTGCGCGGAACACGGACACGCCCATGGAAAAGTTCCTGACCTACGAGGTGTCCACCGATGGTCGGCCCATGCTACCTGTGGTCACCATCCCCACGAATCCCATGTCCGGCTCAGAAACCAACGCAGACGTGCAGATCACACTCGACGAAAGCGGTTTGCAGGTGGGCTGCGGCGTTGGGAACGCCGTGTTCACTTGGCTGAACCCGGAATACGTCATGTCCCTGCCGGAGCATATCCTCACCTACGGACAGATGACAGCCTTTGTGCAGGTGTCCATCAACTACCTGAACCTAACCCGCTCCCCGCTGGCAGAACACTACGCGGAGGCCTCTATGAAAACCATTCTGGACTGTCTGCGCCGCAGCCTTGCCGACAAAAGCGATAAAGACGCACGAGGAACGCTGTTGCTGAACAGTGCACTGGTCCTCTCCGGCATCAACGATCTGGGCCGCGAGGGTGAGTTTGCCCCTTACCCTCTCCAGTCCTTCGCTCAACGCTATCTGGGGCTGGACTATCCCCACGCGCTGACGGGATTGTTCCCCTATTGGCTCAAGGATATCTATCGCGCCAGCGGGGATAAGGCGATTTTCCTCCGGTATTTCAGCGAGATTCTTGGCGTAGCCACAGACGAAGCAAGCGAGGAATTGCTGCTTCAAGAGGCGCTGACAGCGCTGAATAAACTCTACCAGGAGTTCGGCATCGCCTTTACCTATGGTGAGCTGGCAGCCGACCCGCACGATCACACAAAGCTGGTGGAGATCATTGACTCCTTTGGCCCTATGCCCTGCCATATCATGCCGCTGACTACGGAGCGCATGGCGCTGATGATCGAAGATGCCATCGTTGGACGAGTGGAGCGATGCGCTAACTAACGTCATAAAACGGAGCCGAAACGGCTCCGTTTTTTCTTTGGGACAGCCTATGGACCGTTGACTCCAACGGAAGCGGACAGCGGAGAGTTCCGCTCTCAAGCCATAGAGAGCAGGAACTTTAGCAGCTTCACTCCATTTCGTAAATCTCCTTCATATCTTTCTGAACTCGACACAAACCGTTATTCGTGTCGTTCCTTTCCTTCGCAGATGGCGGTATCATTAAGCCATCAAATGAAGGAGGTCAAAGGACCATGAATACTGACAAGATCTATGCAGAACAGCTGGCAAACGAATATGCCCCCAAGGATACCTCCAAGGTGGTCGCTCTGCACAAGCTGGACGCGAAAGCCAAGCTTCCCGCCACCGTTTTCACTTATACCTTTGGCATTATCGTCGCGCTGATTTTTGGTACCGGAATGTGCCTTGCCATGGGACAGATCGGCAACGGGACCACCGGCTCCTTTGTGCTGGGTATTATCATCGGTGTTCTGGGCATGGTCGGCATGGGCGTCAACTACCCCATCTACAAGAAATTACTGGTGCAGGGCAAACAGAAGTACGCCTTTGAGATCATGGAACTGGCAAAAGAGATCAGCGAGAAATAAAGCATGGAACGGGCAAAGATGTTTTTTCAAAAACTGCTGCGTCCAACAAAGTGGGTGCTGATTTTCGTACCGCCGCTTTCCTTTGCCGCACTTATTTTCATCTTTGCGACCCGAACCACAAGAAGTGCGTCGGCATACATGGTCTACTGCATGTCGGCATATTCTCTTACGATATGGCTGGCGGCATTTCCGGGGCTGACAAAACGGGCAATATCTGCTATCATGAATAGTAGGATCATAGAGAAAGCCGCTGCTTCCCAGCTCGTGAAGCGGTATGTAACCGACCTCGCCTTTCGCGGCAGCGTCAGCATCTATCAGGGTATGGTGGTCAATTTTCTCTACGTGGCGTTCCGCATTGCCGCCGGGCTATGCTACACCTCGGTGTGGTTCATTTCTATGGCTGTGTACTATCTGGTGCTTGGCGGCCTGCGGTCCTATCTGATCGTCTGCTACCGCCGCCGCAGTCCGGAGCTTGAGCGCCGCTGCTACCATACGACAGCATGGCTGCTGTTCCTGCTGAACATCCCCATGGGTGGTATGATCCTGCTGATGGTGCGGACGAACTCCGGCTTTTCGTATCCGGGCAGCATCATCTATCTGTCGGCTCTGTACGCCTTTTACGCCATGACGGTATCCGTCATCAACCTTGTGAAGTTCCGCGGGCTGGACAGCCCCATCCTCTCCGCTGCCAAGGTGCTGAATGTTATCTCCGCCATGATGTCTATTCTCGGCCTACAGACGGCGATGATCTCCCGCTTTTCCGAAAACGGAGAGGCCTTCCGGAAAACGATGAACATCATCACCGGCGGGTGTGTCTACGGCATCGTCATTCTGATCGCCGTTATCATGCTGCTGCACAGCAAAAAAACGCGAAAGAAGGTGCCCCCTGTTGAATAGATCAGAAAGCAAGTATTTTGCTACCGCCGCCAGAATGGACGAAGCATTTTTGAAGATCCTCGAAAAGAAGGACTTTGCTTATATCACAGTCAAAGAGATCTGTGAAACAGCGGGCGTCAACCGTTCTACCTTCTATCTGCACTACGAGACCATGGCCGACCTGCTGGCGGAGTGCGCTGCATATATGAATGAACGGTTTCTATCCTATATGGCGCAGGACACGGCGGCCTTTGTCGCCAAGCTGCAGGACTGTCCCCTGGAAGAGCTGTATCTCGTCACGCCGGAGTACCTGACGCCCTATCTCCGCTATATCAAAGAAAACCAGCGCTTATTCCGTACAGGGCTGGAAAACGCGGCGGCCCTGCATCTGGAGGACAGCTATGCGGGCCTTTTCCGTCATGTCATCACGCCGATCCTCGACCGCTACGGCGTGCCGCAGCAGGACCGGTCCTACCTCATGGCGTTCCATCTGCACGGCCTTATGGCCATCATCTTGGAGTGGCTGAAAAACGGCTGCACCGATCCCATCGAATACATCGTAAACATCATCCAACGGTGCGTAAAGCGCCGCGAGGATAAGCTATGAAAGCCGGTCGATGGTATTTTTTCTCCAGAATAAAGCTCCGCCCCGACGGAAAAACCAAAAGCCCTGCAAACAGCAAAAAAACGGAGCCGAAACGGCTCCGTTTTTTTGCTGCGGCTTCTTCACAACGCTCTATTTCTTTACCACGTCAGCGAAAACTCCACCAACTCTGGTGTTTCCGGCTTGCCGATGAGCGGTTCTTTTTTGTCCAGTGCGGCAAGCCGATCCATTTCATCGGCGGTCAACGTAAAATCGAACAGAGCAAAATTCTCTTTGATATGCTCCGGTTTTGTGCTTCTGGGAATAACAGCAATGCCCTTTTGTGTCAGGAAGCGAAGCAGGATCTGTGCAGGCGTCTTGCCGTATTTTTCAGCGAGAACAAGTACAGCCTGTTCGTTGAACATTTCATTTCGATTACCCTGACCAAGCGGAGCATAGGCCATGTGTGCCACCTGCTTTTTGTCCATCCAACCCCGCTCGGCGCTGCGCTGGCAGTAAAGATTCGTTTCGATTTGATTGACTGCCGGGACGATCTTGTTGTATGCAATCAGGTCGAGAAGCTGGTCTGGCTCGAAGTTGGAAACGCCGATGGCATGTACTCTTCCTCCTGCATACAGCTTTTCCAGAGCCCGCCACGCCGCATAGTAGTTGGCAAAGGGCCAGTGCAGGAGCAGCAGGTCGATATAGTCCGTTTGCAGATTTTCAAGCGACTGCATGACCGTCTGCTCTGCATATTCGTAGGATTTGAAATTTACCTTGGTGACGAGGAACAGCTCCCTGCGGTCAATGTCGCTCTGCTTGATTCCATTGCCAACTTCCTTTTCATTGCCGTAGGCTTCCGCCGTGTCAATCATCCGATAACCGTTTTCGATTGCCACGGCAACTGAGTTTATGCAGGTCTCACCGCCCAGCATAAATGTTCCAAAACCCACCAACGGCATCTGAACACCGTTATTCAAAGTCAAATATTCCATATTCGTCCTCCAAGCTCGTATTTGCATAGGCGTAGCCGCTATGCTATAATCATTGTAGCAAGTTCGAGTAACACGAAGTCAAGACAAAATTTGAGGTGCAGCTATGTATTATACCATCAAGCAGATGGCTGAGATGTTCGGTGTCACAGAACATACCCTGCGATACTATACGGATAAAGGACTGCTGCCCTGTGAGCGCGACAGCGTGAATCGTCGGGTATTCAACGAGGAATCCGTCAACTGGATGCAGGGTATCAAGTGTCTAAAAGGCTGCGGTGCATCTATCGAGGACATTCAAGATTACTGCCGCCTTTGCCTGCTGGAAGAATCCGAGGAAAATCTACGAGCAAGGTATGCCATTATCCTGAAACAGCGCGAGGAAGCCTATAAGCGAGTGAACGAAGCAAACGCCACAGCAACATATATGGACGAAAAGGTGGCGCACTATGAGGCGATTCTATCCGGACTTGCCCCGGATGATACAAACCCGAAGAATTGGACGGCAACGAATCGCCCGAAGCATTGAATGTGGCCAATCAAAGGAATATTTGTATAATCTCAGGCTCATTCTGACTCACTTTTGACACAGATTGGAATCGGAGCAGGCCGCTCCGGACGGAAATAACGGTAAGGCCGTCCAACAAACGGCATCATACAGCTTGAAAAGGAGCCGAAATGGCTCCTTTTTTCTTGTATATCGAAAACCACTCGCTGGGCGAGTGGTTTTCGATATACAAGAAATATCCCCCGGCTTGGCCGGGGGATATTCTTCATCGTGTACTTTTTTCAGCGTTTGTTGGACTTGATCCAAATGCCCTGCTTCTCCGCGTTGGCGATCAGATCGTCCCGGAACATGGGATGGGCGATGGAGATCAGCTTTTCCGCTCTCTCCCAAGTGGAGCAGCCCACCAAGTTCACACCGCCGTACTCGGTGACGATGTAATAAGCTTGACTGCGGGGATCCGTGACAATGTCGCCGGGGGAAAGCAGCGGATTGATGCGGGACTTGACATTGCCCTGTTTATCCGTGAAGGACGAGGTCAGACAGATAAACGCCTTGCCGCCGCGGGACAGTGCCGCGCCCTCCAAGAAGTCCAGTTGACCGCCGGTACCGCTGATCTGGCGGGTGCCTGAGCTCTCGGCGCAAATCTGTCCATACAAGTCCACAGAGATGCAGTTATTGATAGACACAAAGTTATCCTGTTTACCGACATTAGCGGGATCGTTGCAGTAGCTGATGGGATATGTAACTACGCCGGGATTTTCCCGGATCCAGTCGTACAGATCCGGCGAGCCAATGGCCAAGCCGAAAATGCTTTTATAGCGATCCAGCTTTTTCTGATTATTGGTGATCTTACCAGCCTTGTACATATCCAGATAGCTGTCACACAGCATCTCGGTATGAATACCCAGATCGCGCAGATCGCTCTTGGCAATCATCTGTCCCACGGCGTTGGGCAGCGAACCGATACCCAACTGCAGCGTGGAGCCATCTACCATATTCTGCACCACATACTCGGCAATCTTCATCTCCGCCTCGTTGGCCGCGGGAGACTTCACACTGGGCAACGGGCCATGGGGGCCTTCCACGATCATGTCCACATCACTGATGTGGATACACTCATCCAGTCCGCCATATACCCAGGGCAGATTCTCGTTGATCTCCAAAATGACCACATCTGCCTTGTCCAGGGTAGAACGGGCGGAGGCGGTGGCTCCGGCAAAGTTAAAATAGCCGTGCTCGTTCATAGGAGTGACCGCCATCATTGCCACGTTGACGGTGAGGAACTGGCTATAATACCAGCTGAGATTGCGGAACACCATGGGGTTAAAGTTGCACAGGCCTCTGTCACAAAGCTTGCGCTCATAACCGGACATATGCCAACTGTTATAAACAAAATGCTTGCGCTCCGGGTCACACTCAACCATTTGAATAGGCTCGAAAATCAGATAGCCGCGGATCTTGACCTCCCGCAGTTCATCCTTTCTCTTTGCGATGGCGGCATCCATCAGCGACGGAAAACCCGTACCCATGGAAATGTCGATCCAGTCACCGCTTTTTACCACTCTCGCCGCTTCATCGGCGGTGCATAGCTTGCGCTTGTATTCCGCTGTGTAGTCAAACGGTCTCGCCATAGTGTTCTCCCTTTCCGCATTTCGCTTTTTTACTTTGTTAATTTTATCACTTGCCCGTCCGTCTGTCAACAGTTTAACAATTTTTTCTCATTAGAATAAGTTTTTCCCTGCTGGGATACCCTACCTGCCCGATACACAGCTATCCACCCCTCTTTTCATGGTCTGCAGCCGCAGCGACATAAAAAATGCCCCGGCCATCGGCCGGGGCATTTACTGTGATCATTTACTTCTCCGCGCGGCGCTTATAGGACTCGTACTTGGCCTTGGCGTCTGCCTCGGCTTCAGCGAACAGCACCTTGGCATTCTCCGGGAAACTCAGCTCCAGAGAAGCGTAGCGCACCTCGCCCTTCATGAAGTCGTACAGCGGCATGGTGGGCTCCTTGGAATCCAGCGTAAAGGTCTTGGTCTCCGGGCTGTAGCGGTACAGATTCCAATAACCGGAGTTAACGGCATCCTTCATCTCCTGCTGGACATTGTTCATACCCTTCTTGATACCGTGGTTGATGCAGGGCGCGTAGCAAATGACAATGGACGGTCCCTTGTGGGCCTCGGCTTCCTTGATGGCCTTGATCAGTTGGTTGGGGTTGGCGCCCATGGAGCACTGTGCCACATAGACGTTGTCGTAGGTCATCATCAGCATGCCAAGATCTTTTTTCTTGGTCTTCTTGCCGCTGGCCTGGAACTGGGCTACCGCACCCACAGGCGTGGCCTTAGAGGACTGTCCGCCGGTATTGGAGTACACCTCGGTATCCACCAGCAGGACGTTCACATCCTCGCCCATGGCAAAAACGTGATCCAGGCCGCCATAGCCGATATCATACGCCCAGCCATCACCGCCGTACATCCACATGGTCTTCTTGGACAGATCCTTCTTACGCTTTAGGATCTCATCTACGACCTTCTGCTCCTCAGCAGAGAACTCACCGTTCTCCAGCAGTGTCACCAACTCAGCAGTGGCCGGAGTAGAGGCATCCAGATCATCGTAGGTCTCCAGATACTTGGCGATGGCCGCCTTGACAGCCTCATCCTTGGTCGGCGTATACAGTTCTTTCACATAGCCGACAGCGCACTCGCGCAGCTGCTTGACCGCCAGGCACATGCCATAGGAGAACTCGGCGTTATTCTCAAACAAGGAGTTAGACCAGGCCACGCCCTTGCCCTCAGCGTTCTTGCAGTACGGTACGCACGGCATTGCCGCACCCCAGGCCTGGGTGCAGCCGGTAGCGTTGGCCAGATACATCTTGTCGCCGAACATCTGTGTCAGCAGCTTGATATACGGTGTCTCGCCGCAGCCGGCGCAGGCGCCGTTGAACTCCACCAGCGGCTGCTTAAACTGGCTGCCTTTCAGCGTGAATTTGTCCACGCGGGAGGTCTTTTCCTTCACAGTGGTCAAGAAGTTCCAGTTGGTCTGATCCAGTGACACCTCGTGGGTCGGCACCATCTTCAGCGCCTTGCCGCTCTTGGGGCAGGAGGCCACACAGCTGCCGCAGCTAGTGCAGTCCAATGTAGACACGCCCATGGTATATTTCAGGCCAGCCAGACCGGGGCCCTTGGCGTCCACCAGCGTCATATCGACAGGCGCAGCCTTGACCTCACCCTCATCCAGCAGGAACGGACGGATAACGGCGTGGGGGCACACGAAAGAGCACATGTTGCACTGCAGGCATTCGGCTGCATCCCACACGGGCAGATGGGTAGCAATACCGCGTTTTTCATACTTGGAGGTGCCCAGCGGCATCGTGCCGTCCTCCATGCCCTTGAATGCGGAGACAGGCAATTCATCGCCCTTCTGTGCGTTGATAGGAACCAGGATGTTCTTGATGACGTAGGGCAGACTCTCATCGGCGGGCTTCAGCGCCTTGCCGGTCAAGTTTGTCCATTCGGGCTTCACCTTGACCTCCACCAGGGCGTTAATACCGGCATCCACGGCGGCGATGTTCATATTGACAACCTTCTCGCCTTTGAGGCCGTAGGTCTTCTTTACGGCAGCCTTCATGTGCGCTACGGCATCCTCTACGGGGATGACATTGGCCAGCTTGAAGAATGCAGCCTGCAGCACCATGTTAGAGCGATTGCCCAAGCCCAACGCCTGGGACTCCTTGTTGGCGTCGATGATGTAGAACTTAATATCGTTATCGGCGATGTACTTGAGGATCTCGCCGGGCACATGCTGTTCCAGCTCGTCCTCTTTCCACTCACAGTTCAGCAGGAAGCTGCCGTGGGGCTTCAGTTCATGGATGATATCGTACTTGGTCAAGTACGTCTGGTTGTGGCAGGCGATGAAGTCCGCACTGCTGACATAGTAGGTGGAACTGATAGGTTTTTTGCCGAAGCGCAAGTGGCTCTTGGTGATGCCAAAAGACTTCTTGGTATCGTACTCAAAGTACGCTTGACAATACATGTCGGTCGTCTCACCGATAATCTTGATGGAGTTCTTGTTGGCGCCCACAGTACCGTCAGAGCCCAGGCCCCAGAACTTGCAGGAGATAGTACCCTCCGGCTCGGTAAGCAGAGGTGCGCCCACAGGCAGGGATAGATGCGTCACATCGTCCACGATACCGATGGTAAAGTGGTTCTTCGGCTCGTCCAACAGCAAATTATCAAACACGGCCTTGATCTGGGCAGGGGTGGTATCTTTGGAAGACAGACCATAACGACCGGCGAATATCTCCGGGCGCTCCTTCTCGTTGATATACGCAGCGCAGATATCCTCGTACAGCGGCTCACCAATGGAGCCGATCTCCTTCACGCGATCCAGAACAGCGATCTTCTTCACCGTCTTGGGCATGGCTGCCATCAAATGCTTGCGGGAGAATGGACGGAACAGGTGTACCTGCAGGAAGCCCACCTTCTCGCCCTTGGCGTTCAGGTAATTGACCACCTCCTGGGCACAGCCGCCCACAGAGCCCATAGCCACGATGACGCGCTCAGCGTCCGGTGCACCGTAGTAGTTGAACAGATGGTACTCACGGCCGGTGAGCTTGCTGATCTGGGCCATGTAGTCCTCCACAATGTCCGGCAGTTCGGCATAAGCCGTGTTGTTGGACTCGCGAAGCTGGAAGTAAATATCGGGGTTATCTACCAAAGAACGCATCCGGGGATCTTCCGGATTCAGCGCATTAGCGCGGAAAGCGGCCAAGGCGTTGTAATCCACCAGCTTGGCGTACTCATCATAATCCAGCACATCGATCTTCTGGATCTCGTGACTGGTACGAAAACCGTCGAAGAAGTGCAGGAACGGGATGCGGGCCTTGATAGCGCTCAGGTGCGCCACGGCGGCCAGGTCAGCGGCCTGCTGCACGCTGCCGCTGGACAGCATGGCAAAACCCGTCTGACGACAGTTCATCACATCGGAGTGATCTCCGAATATGGAAAATGCATGAGTTCCTACGGTACGGGACGCCACATGCAGCACGCCGGGCAGCCGTTCACCGGAAATACGGTGCATGGTAGGAATCATCAGCATCAGGCCTTGAGAGGCGGTGAAACTGGTGGCCAATGCACCGGCCTCCAAAGCACCGTGACAGGCACCGCAGGCGCCGGCTTCGGACTGCATCTCCACCAGACGAACTGTCTGGCCAAAGATGTTCTTCTTTCCCTTAGCAGACCAGTCGTCGGCGTGTTCGGCCATGGGGCTGGAGGGCGTGATGGGATAGATGGCTGCGACCTCTGAGAACGCATAGGCCACATAGGCCGCCGCTTCGTTTCCATCACAGATCTTCATGATCTTGCTCATTCTTTTCTTTCCTCCTTAATGAGATTCCCGCCTCCTCAAGCGGGCTTATCAATACAGAGTTTATTATATCATTCGCGCTTTACATCGTCAATGCGGCAGGGGCGATTCTGTGATTATTTCCACAAAACCGCCCCTGCATTTGTTTAAAAAGACAAGTCAAAAAACCGCCGGTGCACCATTAAGATCGATATGTCCGTCAGTGATGGTCACCTTGCCGCCCAGTTGGTTTTCGTACACGCCGTCGGACCTTCCTATCGGCGCGGTGCCCCCCTGCCCGGACAGGTCAAACACGCCCGTAATCTCTCCTTCCGGAGACATATAATGTCCGATAACCGCCCCTTTACTGACCTCATACCACACCGCACTGTCCAGAGGCAGCGCCGTTTTCATGGCCTTACACCGCTGCAGAAAGTCGGATAAATCGCAGCGCCTATCGCCGAAATTGTCGTCTTTGTCGAACAGGCCCACCTGCTCCTGCGGCGCAAACTCTGTACCGCCGTACAGCAGCATACAGCCACGGCAGAAGTACAAAAATGCCAACCAATGCTGCAATCTGCGTTCATCCTGTACCCAGTGAGCCAGACGCGGTGTATCGTGATTCTCCCCGCACCGCATCTTGATAAAACCGGACGGATATGTCATCTCTTGATAGTTCAGCATATCTATGTACTGCTGCAGAGTGTTATTTCCCTTTAGGCAGCCCTCAAACCACGGCCAGATATCATAGTCGTAGGTCATATCGAAAGCTCGGTACAGTTCCGTATCCGTAGCACAGTAGGTTCTCTGCTTCCGCAGTCCCAGCACATGCGCACCGTGGACACTCTCCGCCAGCCAAATACATCCGGGACGGATCGTCTCCACCTCCTGCCGGGCCTGCGTCCAGAAATCCAGCGGCACGCTGCTGGCCACGTCGCAGCGGAATCCGTCCACGATCTCCGCCCACATTTTCAGCGTATCGATCTGATATCTCCACAGATCCTTGTGACGGTAGTCCAAGTCCACAACGTCCCACCAATCCGCCACATGGCGGCTTGGATTTCCCTCTTCGTCCCGGAAAAACCACTCCGGATGGATCTTGGCCAATATAGAATCCGGTGATGTATGGTTGTAGACCACGTCAATGATGCACTTCATGCCCCGCTGGTGTATGCCATCTACCAAATGCCGAAAATCGCTCTCCGTACCGTATTCCGGATTCACTCCCCGGTAGTCACTGATAGCATAGGGGCTGCCCAGCGTTCCTTTGCGTCCTTCTTTTCCGATAGGATGAATGGGCATCAGCCACACAATATCCGTCCCCAGATCTTTCAGCCGATCCAGATCTCTCTCCAGCGCCCGAAAAGTTCCCTCCGGTGTGTGATTGCGCACAAATACACTGTAGATAAGCTGATGCTGCAATGATTTGTTTGTCGTTTGTGCCACCTTGTCCGCCTCCTCACTTCAGAAGTTCCAAAAATTCATCCTCCGTCAACACAGGAATTCCCAGATCCTGCGCCTTCTGCAGCTTGCTTCCGGCATTCTCTCCGGCCACCACATAGGAGGTTTTTTTCGACACCGAACCAACAGCTTTTCCTCCCCGCTTTTCGATCATATCCGCAGCTTCATCGCGGGTAAACTGCTCCAGTGCCCCCGTCAACACAAAAGTCATTCCAGCAAAACGGCTGTCAACCGTCTCCTCTTTACACTCCATGTTGACTCCCGCCGCCTTCAAGCGCAGCAGCAGATCCCTGGATTGCGGACTCTCCATCCATTGGCACAGATACCGTGCCGTGACAGGACCTACATCATCCACAGCGGTCAGTTCCTCCTCTGTGGCCGCCGCCAGCGCATCCATCGTACCAAACCGCATCGCCAGCACTTTCGCGGCTTTCTCTCCCACTTGGCGGATACCCAGCGCATTGATGAGCCGCCACAGGTCGTTATCCTTACTCCGAGTAATGGCCTCCACCGCATTTTGCGCGGACTTTTTTCCCATGCGCTCCAGCGGCTCCAACTGCTCCGGCGTGATGCTGTACAGATCGGCGGCGGTCCTGACCAGTCCGCTGTCGATCAGCTGCTGCATCACTGCCGGCCCCAGGCCGTCGATATCCATTGCTCCGCGGCTGGCAAAATGCGTTAAGTACCGCAGCAGCTGGGCCGGACACTCTGCTCCGGTACAGCGCAGCGCAGCGCCGTCCTCGTCGCGCACCACAGGCGCGCCGCACACCGGGCATTTCCCCGGCAGGAAGTACGGCGCCGTCCCGTCGGGGCGCTTGTCCATCATCACTTCCACGATCTCCGGAATGATCTCCCCCGCCTTACGCACCAGGACAGTGTCTCCCTCCCGTATATCTTTCTGGGTAATATAATCCTGGTTGTGCAGTGTGGCAAAGGTCACCGTGGTACCTGCCAGCCGTATTGGTTCCAATTCCGCCTTAGGTGTCAGCACACCGGTACGTCCCACCTGTACCACGATCTTTTTTACCACCGAGGGCTTTACCTCCGGCGGATATTTATACGCAATGGCCCACTTGGGAAACTTGGCCGTGCTTCCAATGGTCTCCCGGTCATGCAAATCGTCCAGCTTGATCACTGCGCCGTCGATATCAAACGGGAACTGCTCCCGTCCATCACCCAAAGCCGCGATCTCTGCCAGAATATCCGAGGGGGTTGACAGCCTCTTGTGGGGTATCACCTTAAAATGCTGCGATGCCAGATAGTCAATCGTCTCCGTGTGTGTCGTAAATTCCCGGCCCTCCGCCAGCTGAAGATTGAATACCGCGATATCCAACCGCCGCTGGGCGGCGATCTTCGGATCCAATTGCCGCAGCGATCCCGCCGCGGCATTGCGCGGATTAGCCATCAGCGGCTTGCCTTCGATCTCGCGCCGGGCGTTGATCTCCTCAAATACACTGCGGGCCATATATACCTCGCCCCTTACGATGAGCCGCGGAAGTTTCTCTGGCAGCGTCATAGGGATGGAACGAATCGTCCGCAGGTTCTCCGTCACGTCCTCTCCTACCTGCCCATCGCCGCGGGTAGCGCCCCGGACAAACACACCATCCCGGTACTCCAGCGCCACGGATAGTCCGTCCACCTTAGGCTCCACGCTGTATACTGCATCCTCCAACGGTACTTTCTCCAAAAAGCGGCACACCTCGTCGTCGTTGAACACATCCTGCAGACTCTCCAGCGGCACTGCGTGGCGCACCTGCTGAAACTCCGTCAGTGTCTCGCCGCCCACCCGCTGGGTGGGCGAATCCGGCGTGATCTCCTCTGGGTGCGCCGCTTCAAGATCCTCCAGCCGCCGCATCAAGTGGTCGTACTCATAATCCGACATAGTGGGCGCGTCCAGCACATAATAGAGGTATCCGTTCTCCGTCAGCGTCCGGCGCAATTCCTGTATCTCTTCACGATAATCCATATCTCTGCCCTCATCCGTTGTTCATAATATACTCGTCGGCATAGTCTTCGATCTTATCCTCCGTGGTGCTGAAATAGGTATATGTCTGCGGCACGCCGCCCACGATCACTGTCTCCGCCACGGATATCTCATTGCTCACTTTTGTATAGGTGGTAATTCCCGGCAGCAGGATACTGACATGCACATCCACATCCAGCAGTATCTGGTGCTTCGTTTGGTTTATACCCGCGGCCGTAAATTTATCCCGGAACTTGGCGGTAGCTGTGCCGACGGTCTCCATTTTCACCGTCAGCTTTGGCCCTCGGCCCGCCAGCAGCGGCGAGCCGGTCAGCGTCCCCAGCGGCACCGCCAATTCACTGGCGGATACCTGGCTCAGACGCGCCAATACATCATCGGCCACCGCTGTCTGCAGCCTGTTGAACTCTGCCATGTTGCTGCTCAATGCTGTCACATGTCCGTCACTGTCTTTGTCGAACTTTACCAGCCTGTCATATTCCATCCAGCCGTTTTTCACCGCATCGTTCACTGCTGCCACCACAATACGACTGACAGTGTTGGAGCACCTGGCCTCCGCCAGACGCACCAGCATAGGCCGCAGATGCAGCAATATAGCTGTCAGCAGCGCGACCACCAGCAGCAGTATGATGATGCACCAAGCCCGCACACGCTGCCGCTTCGTTAAGCGAATATACCGCAGCCGCCCCACAGCGCCACCCCCTTACGGGGATTGTATGTCACCACAGCTTTTCCTCATTCCTGCCAGCTGCTGACGATTCCCTTGAAAAATTTGCCCCGTTCGGCGAAATTCTTAAACTGATCGAACGCCGCACAAGCTGGCGATAGTGTCACCACATCCCCCGGCCGCGCCAGGTCACGGGCCGCCTCCACCGCCGCGGTGAAAGGCGTCACATCGATGATCTCCGGCTTTCCCGGCGTATATCCCGGCGCATTTTCCACGGCGGCGCGGATCTTATCCGCTGTAGCACCGCACAGCACCAGCAGCTTCACATGCTCCACCACTTCCGGCCCCAACACATCAAAGGGGATATGCTTGTCATAGCCGCCTGCGATCAGAATGACTTTTTCTTTGAAAGACCGCAGCCCCGCAATGGTGCGGGACGGGCTGGAGGCAATGGAATCGTTATAGTACCGCACTCCCTTGTACGTTCGCACCAATTCAATACGGTGCTCCACGCCGCCGAATTCCCGTGCAAAGTCCCGGATGACTTTATCCTCCACCAATCCGTCCACGGCGGCGATAGCCGCCATGTAGTTCTCCACGTTGTGCACTCCGGGAATCTTAATATCTTCCGTGGTCATGATGACTCTCTCATGCCCGCCGCGGTGGCATACGATATCTTTTCCGCGCAGAAACACACCGTCGGTCACTTCGCTCTGCCGGCTGAACAGCCGTGCACAGCCCGGCGTACGGGTAGACTGCTCGGCTGTAATGGCGTTGTCTGCGTTGAACACTGCGATATCCTCTCTTCCCTGGTGGATAAAAATATTCTCCTTGGCAGTCACATACTCCGCCATATCCCTGTGCACGTCCAGATGGTTAGGCGCCAGATTCGTTACCACAGCGATATGCGGGCTGCGCGTCATGGTCATCAACTGGAAGCTGGACAGTTCCAGCACTGCGTAATCCGTCTCCAGCATGCCATCTGCCTCACACAGCAGCGGATGGCCGATGTTTCCCCCTACCCACACACGCTTACCTGCCGCCTTCAACAGTTCAGCAATGATCGTAGTGGTGGTCGTCTTTCCATCGGAACCTGTCACCGCGATAATGGGGCACGGGCACACTTGGAAGAATATCTCCATTTCACTGGTGAGCTCCGCCCCCTTTTCTACGCAGGCGGCAATCTCCGGCACATCCGGACGCAGTCCCGGCGTACGGAATATCACATCCGCATCCAGTCCTTTCAGATAGTCCTCTCCCAGATGCAGGACACAGCCCCGGCGTTCCAGATCCTCTGCCTGCTGTCCCATCTGCTTCCGTGTGCGCTTGTCGCAGGCAATCACACGGATCCCCTCCGACAACAGCATATCCAGCAGCGGCGTATTGCTCACCCCAATGCCGATGACCGCCACGCACTTATTTCTGATAGAGTCCACATATTCCCGCAAGGTCATAGGTGTCTCCCCCTTCCCTACTTTGAATTATCCATTAACTAATATATTATACCGCGGCATAGTTGATTTTCAATTGATAAATCTGCTCAAAACGCAAAACTATCTTAAATTTCTATTCGCTTTTTGCGAATTTGTGTGTATTGCACAATTTTACGCAAATTTTTTGTGTACAAATCATTTAAACCGCTTCTTTACATTATCGCGCTAAAGTGTTAGTATGATAGCGTAATAAATCAAGCGGCAGATACAGCCGCAGAAAACGGAGGAACATCCCATGAAAAAGTTTATCGCAATGCTGCTGGCACTGGTCATGGCCCTAAGCCTGGTGGCCTGCGGCCAGAAGGCCGACACTAATGACACCAACGATGGCACCAACGACACCAAGGAACTGACCTACGCTGTGGAAGCCGGTTCCGCCGGTGAAGAGGCCGCCGCCGAAAACGGCTTCAAGACCGTCCCCGTGGACACCCAGGCCAAGGCTCTGATGGAAGTGGATGCCGGCACCGCCGATGCTGCCATCATCGACCTGCTGATGGCTTATGCCATGGTGGGCGAGGGCACCAGCTATCCTTCTCTGAAGGTCACCGATCAGCAGCTGACCACCGAAGAGTACGGCGTTGGCTGCCGCAAGGGTAGCGATCTGGCCTCCTTCATCAACAGCGTGCTGGCCGAGACCTATGCCGATGGTACCATGACCGAGCTGGCCAAGACCTACGGCGTGTCCGAGAGTGCCGTGGTGGAGCAGTCCGCTGCTGAGTTTACCGCTTCCGAGTCCGACAGCGATGTGGCCTACATCCAGGACAAGGGCAAGCTGATCGTCGGTATCACCGAATTCGCCCCCATGGACTATCAGGATGCCAACGGCGAGTGGATCGGTTTTGACGCTGATCTGGCCAAGCTGGTAGCTGAGAAGTTGGGTGTCGAGGTGGAATTTCAGGTCATCAACTGGGATACCAAGATCGAGGAGCTGAACGGCAAAACCATCGACTGCGTGTGGAATGGCATGACTCTGACCGACGCTGTACAGGCTGCTATGGAGTGCTCCAACGCCTACTGCTACAACGGCCAGGTGGTCATTACCAAGTAAGTTGCCAAACACCTGAAACCGTGATATGATACTTACCCACGGCAGAGGACGTACAACGTCCTCTGCCTTTGGGCGGATTTATCGGTAAAAAGTATTATCTCCCCCGCGCAAGTGACTACGAAGGAGTTTTTATATGTTCTGGACTGTGACACTCTCCCTGCTGGGCGGCATGGGGCAGCTTTTGAAGCTGTTTTTCTTAACACTGCTGTTTTCCCTGCCCCTGGGATTACTGATCGCCTTTGCCCTGCGCAGCCGCTGTAAGCCGGTCAGCTGGCTTTTCAATGTTATTGTGTGGATCATCCGCGGTACACCGTTGATGCTCCAGCTGATCATCATTTTCTACGGTCCCGGCAAATGGTTCGACAATAATATCTGGGCGAACTTCAGCGATCCCCGTATGGCCGCCTGCGTTATCGCCTTTGTCATTAACTACGCCTGCTATTTCGCCGTCATCTATAAAGGCGGCATTGAAAGCGTCCCCATTGGCCAACAGGAGGCCGGACAGGTACTGGGCATGACTAAGAGCCAAATCTTTTTCAAGGTCACGCTGCTGCAGATGGTCAAACGCATCCTGCCCCCTATGTCTAACGAGGTCATCACCCTGGTGAAGGACACCTCCCTGGCCAAAACCATCGCCATCATGGAACTGATCATGACCGGCGAGTCCTATATGAAGTCTGCCGGCATCACCTGGCCCCTGTTTTACACAGCCGTGTTCTATCTGGCGCTGGTGGGCATTCTGACACTGCTGTTCAACTACGCCGAGCGTAAGCTCAGCTATTTCCGCTAAGGAGGTGCCGCATGGCGATTCTGGACGTACAACACATCGAAAAGCACTTTGGCGACACCCATGTTCTGGAGGACATCAGCTTCTCCCTGGAAGAGGGCCAGGCGCTGTCTATCATCGGCTCCTCCGGCAGCGGCAAGACCACGCTGCTTCGCTGCTTGAATTTCCTGGAAACTCCAGACAAAGGCATCATCACCGTCCGCGGCGAAAAGCTGTTCGATGCTGATGACCTCGCCACTCGCTCCGAAGCCGAGATCCGCAAAAAGCGTCTCCACTTCGGCATGGTGTTTCAGAGCTTCAATCTGTTCCCACAATATACAGCGCTGGAAAATGTAACACTGGCCCGCGAATTGATGGCTAAATCTGAGAAGACTGGTGAAAGCCATGACGCCATCGTAGCTGAGGGGAAGCGTCTGCTGGCGGATATCGGCCTGGCGGATCGGATGAACAACTATCCCCACCAACTGTCCGGCGGCCAGCAGCAGCGCGTAGCCATCGCCCGCGCCTTGGCCATGAAACCTGACATTCTCTGCTTCGATGAACCCACCTCTGCCCTGGATCCGGAATTGACCGGCGAGGTGCTCCGCGTTATCCGCGGCTTGGCTGAACAACACACCACCATGATCATCGTCACCCACGAGATGGCCTTTGCCCGTGATGTTGCCGACCAGGTCATATTCATGGACGGCGGCGTCATTGTCGAGCAGGGCGCTGCCAAAGAAGTTATCGACCATCCCCAACAAGAACGCACCAAGCAGTTTCTTTCCCGTTACAGCGAGGTATGAACCTAACGTCCCCTGCGCACATGTGCGCAGGGGACGTTTTATCTCCCGGCACACAAATTGGATGTTGTGCTCTCCCGCTTTCTCTGGTACAATCAACACAAATACTATGGCAGAGAATCAACATACGAGGTGAACTACCATGGCGCTGACAAGTGCAAGCCTGCCGGCAAAACGGCGGATACTGGCGGTATGTGTTAAGTTGTTTCTGGAACAGGGATACAAAAAAACAACCGTGGCTGAAATTGTGCAGAAGGCCGATGTCTCCAACAGCAGTTTTCAAAATATCTTCCGGGCCAAGGATGGCGTTTTGACAGAATTAGTAGCATTCATGTTCGGGACGCAGTTTGACATGGCGCGGCGAAACACCGAACTCACCCTATCTCCGGTGTTCGTTTACGCTGTAGAGACCGGCATACAGATGACTCTGACCGAGTTGAATGAGAACCTGCGCGAGATCTATATCGAAGCTTACACCCACGAGGAAGCGGCAGAATACATTTTCCGTGAAACGACTAAGGAGATCTGCCAAATCTTCGGCCCATATCAGCCCGAACTGACAGAACAGGATTTCTACGGATTGGAGATCGGATCTGCGGGGCTGATGCGTGGCTATATGGCGCGGAAATGCGACGCGGAGTTCACGCTGGAAAAGAAGCTTCGAAGCTTTCTGACACTGAGCCTGCGGGGTTACAAAGTTCCGGAGGATGAGATCAAGCAAGTGCTGGCATTCATGGAAGGGCTTGATATACGGGCTATATCCCAACAGGTAATGGAGACACTGTTCCGCGCACTGGCCATGCACTTTGATTTCGTTCTTGATGAATAGCGTGCAAACCGGTCAGTTTTCCTCGTCGCTAAGTTAAATATTTTTGTCAAAATATTGTTGATAAATGTAGAAATATTGTAGAAAACAAGTTACAAAACATAGAAAAATATAGAAAAAATATGAGAATTAAGAACCAGACCAAATGGCCTGGTTCTTAATTCTCATGACATTGCCCATACGGGCGCCTCTTTTTGTTTGTCTTTGTAAATCAGATGTGCATGCAGACGTCCCATGCACCCCAGATGACATTGCGCAGGTTGCCCCACTTCTCGCAGGTGCCGACACGATAGACCTTGTGATCGTCTGCGGCAATAGGTGCGGGCACGAAGCCGATGCCGTTGACTACACTGTCACACTCGATGCGGATCTCGGTGCCGTCCTGCTGCTTCACCATGACAAAGCCGTCGCCAATTTCGGTGATGGTGGAGTTCAGATAGACGGGCACCTTCTTGAACGCCAGCATCTCGCGGAGGAAGGAGGCGTTGGCCAGGCAGGTGCCGGGGGTGGCGATCAGGTCATCGGCATACTCCACGATAATGGGGTGCTTGCCCTGGAGGACCATCTCGTAGGCGGCCTCGCAGGAGGACTGGCCGCCGCCGAAAAATACGATGCGGTCACCGGCCTCCACCTGGTTCAGCAGCAGCTGGGTGAAGTTGATGGTCTTGTTGAAGCCCTTGACCGGCAGTGTCTTGGGGTGGGAGCCGGTGCAGACGATGATCTCGTCAAACTCACGGCGCAGGGTGGCGGGGGCGTTGATCTCCATGTTGAAGCGGACTTCGATGTCATTCTTCTTCAACTCACGCTCGTACCAGCGCAGCAGAGCCTTATCGGCCTCCTTGAAGCTCATGGCGGAGGCGGTGATGTACAGGCCGCCCAGTTCGTTGGTCTTTTCGAATATGACGGGGGTGTGTCCGCGCTGCTTGAGCACCAGAGCGCACTCCATACCGCCGATACCGCCGCCGATGATGGCGACCTTCTTGGGCTTGCGGGTGGGAACGATCTTGTACTTGTTGTGCTGCATGGTGCTGGGAGTCAAGGCGCAGCGAGCCAGATGCAGAGAATCGTCCATGGGCTGCATATTGGGTGTGCTCTTGGACTTGTTGAAGCTGAAGCATGCGTTATGACAGTTGATGCAGGGTTTAATGTCCTCTACGCGGTCCTCCAGGATCTTATTTACCCACTCCGGATCCACCAGGTTCTGACGTGCAATACCCACAGCATCCAAACGGCCTGCGGCGATCTCCTCTGCGGCCTTGGCGGGATCCATCTTGCCGGCGCAGACCACAGGCTTTGTGGTGAAGTTCTTGATGTGCTCCACCTCAGAGAGGTTGCAGTTCTCCGGCATGTAAACCGGGGGATGGGCCCAGTACCATGCGTCATAGGTACCGTTGTCGCAGTCGAACATATCGTAGCCTGCATCTTCCAGATACTTGATGGCCTTCTCAGACTCGGCCATGTCGCGGCCAAACTCCACGAACTCCTCACCGGGAACGGCGCCCTGCCCGAAGCCCTTGGTCTTGGACACCACGGAGTAGCGCAAAGCCACAGGGAAGTCCTTGCCGCAGACCGCCTTGATGGCCTGCACGATCTCCACGGCAAAACGATAGCGGTTTTCGAAAGAGCCGCCGTACTCATCCGTACGATAGTTCATATTGGCCAGTGTGAACTGATCCAGCAGATAGCCCTCGTGCACCGCATGGATCTCGACACCGTCCACACCGGCATCCTGCAGCAGCTTGGCCGTCTTTGCAAAGGCATCCACCATCTCATGGATCTCCTCAACGGTCAAGGGACGGGACTTGCACTCCGGATACCAGCGGTTGGGCGTAGCAGACGCGGACGCAGTGATGTAATCCACGTTCAGGAAAGGCTTGCCCACTTTGCCGAAGGCCTTGTTCTGCAGCATTTTGACCATGATGTCGTTGATGGCCATAGAGCGGCCCATACCGGCAGATAGCTGAACAAACAGCTTGGAGCCGGTCTTATGGAACTCAGGCAGCCACTCGGCCAGATCCTTGAACATTTTCTTGTTCTGATACAGCCAGCGGCCTCCCATGGTATCGCGGACACACTGCATGCCCGGCAGTACCAGGCCCACGTTGTTCTGTGCGCGGTTCAGAATGTGGTAAGCGGCTTCCTTGTCGAAGTGACAGGGCTCCAGCCAGCCGAACAGGGACGTACCGCCCATAGAGGGCTGCACAATGCGGTTCTTGATCTCCACGTTGCCGATCTTCCAGGGGGTAAACAGAGCGCTGTATTTCTCGTTCATTCGGTGTTCCTCCTCATATTTTCAGCATACTGCCGGATTTTACTTCTGTATTATACTTGATTTTTGGATGAACTACAATAACGAATTTCGAATAAGTGTCGTTTTTCTGGCAAATCAGGAGAATTATCCTAAAAAAGACGGCGGGGATCCTCCCTGCCGTCTGTAAGCTTATTCTGCTGATTCAGAAACGTTTCCCCGTTCCTCCGCATATTCCTCCAGCGCTTGTGCCAGTACTTTCTTGTCATGGCGGCTGTGTACCTGCGTCAGATCAAACTTTTCCCATAGATCCGGCCGGCGCGCCATGGTCCGTTTATAGCTCTCTTTCGTGCGCCAGTCAGCTACGTTGCCGTGATGGCCGCTGAGCAGCACCTCTGGTACCTTGCGGCCGTGCCACTCCTCCGGCCTGGAGTATTGCGGATACTCCAACAACCCATTCCAATGGCTCTCATCGGTGTAGCAGCTCTCCTCCGGCAGAACTCCGGGCACCATACGGCACAGGCAATCCGCCAGCGCCATGGCTGGTATCTCTCCGCCGGTGACAACAAAATCCCCCACGGATATCTCCTCGTCCACGCACTCGTCCAGAAAGCGCTGATCCACACCTTCGTAGTGTCCGCAAACCAGTATCAGCCTGTCATACTGCGCTTTCAGCTCCCGCGCCACCTGCTGTGTCAGAACCCGTCCGCAGGGGGACATGTAAATGGTGTGTACCCTCTCCCCTGCCTCATCGCAGATATACTGCCAGCAGCGGTAGAGCGGATCGGCCTGCATGACCGCGCCGCGTCCCCCGCCGTAGGGATAGTCGTCCACCTGCATCTGCTTGTTCGTAGTGTATTCCCGGATCTGATGAGTCTGTATGGTGACAAAACCCCGTTCCTGGGCCCGACCGATAATGGAAGAATCCATCATGGCATTGACCGCGTCGGGAAACAGAGTCATAATGTCAATTCTCATCGGTGGCCAGTCCTTTCATCATGTGCACGCGAATGATCTCGGCGTCCGGATCCACAGAGGCAATGAACACCTGCGGCACAGCAGGGATCAGATACTCATGGGCACCGCCCCTGACCTGGTAGACCTTGTGCGCGGGATAGTGGAGCACCTTGTCCAGCCGGCCCAATTCCTCGCCGGTGGCATCGTCCAACACAGCGCAGCCCTCCATCTCCGCATCGAAATACTGCCCTTCCGGCAGCCGGGCATCGGTGCGGCGAATAGCCACAGCCTTTCCCTTCAACGCCAGCGCATCGTCCATCGTAGCCACACCGGGCAGCGCAAGCAGGACGGTAGATTTATGAACGCGGGCCGCAGTGATTTTCACCGCCTGGCCGTTGATATACAGCGTTTTGAAAGAGGCAATGAACTCCGGATCAAAGCCATGGGGATTCACCTTAACCTCGCCACGGATGCCGTGGGCATTGACCACGGTACCAACGGTGATAAATTCGGGACGCATAAGGGCCTCCTCCTTGATCAGAACAGATTCTGCAGCTGCGACAGCGTGAAGTGGATCTGAAACCGCAGCATATAATAGAGCGCTGCCGCTCCCACAGAGAATATCAAGCCCAACAGTGCACGGGTCCGTCCGCGACGGGCAAAGCGTACGGCCGCGACCGCCACACAGATCGCGTCGGATACGAACGGCAGCCACAGCAGGATCGTCATAGGCCAGAAAGCCAGCCACGGATTATAGTTGGCCGCGGTAATGGCGCCCACCAGCAGCGAAGCCAGATCATAGATAAAAAACGGCACGATCAGGTTGATAATACCATGGATCAACGAACGGGTATCGCCGCGCATGGCTGCTCCCTCCTTTCAGCATATAGATATACTTCGACTTTATTATACATTTTGTTCAGTATACCATATTTTGTATTGGGGTGCAACGGAATATTTTACCACCTGTCCCCCTTAACACCGGATAGAGGCGATTTCTACATACCCCGCGGCCACGCATACTACATTTAGTATGTATGTGTCGCAGGTGAATCACCATATCTTGTGCAGCTCCGGCATTTTGCACAAAAAACACTATTACATTTTGGCACGTCCTCTCCCTATATTTAGGCTTTTGGGGCTTGAAACATCACAATATGTAGTGTATTATATCAATGCGCACTTCATTTTGGAAGTGTATCATGCACTGTGTGCCGCCGAAGCGGCGGAGAGAGATAGAAATAACAGGAGGTCGTGCCATGAAGATCATCAAAAGAAACGGCGCCGAAGTAGGGTTTGACATCACCAAGATCATTATCGCTATCACCAAGGCCAATGATTCCGTGGAGGAGGCGGACCGGATGACACCGGTGCAGATCCAGCGCATCGCCGAGTCTGTGGAGCTGCATTGCCAGAAAATGAACCGTGCTCCCACCGTGGAGGAAATTCAGGATATGGTGGAGCGCTACATCATGGCACACGGTGCTTTTGAGGTGGCCAAGCACTATATCACCTACCGTTACACGCGCTCTCTGGTCCGCAAATCCAACACCACCGACGACAAGATTCTGTCTCTTATTGAGTGCAACAACGAGGAAGCCAAGCAGGAAAACTCCAATAAGAACCCGGTGGTGAATTCCACCCAGCGTGACTATATGGCCGGCGAGGTCAGCCGCGATATCACCAACCGCATCCTGCTGCCCAAGGATATCGTGGATGCCCACAACGAGGGCATTATCCATTTCCACGACACGGATTACTATGCCCAGCACATGCACAACTGCGATCTGGTGAATCTGGAGGATATGCTCCAGAACGGTACTGTCATCACCGGCACTCTGATCGAGAAGCCCCACAGCTTTGCCACCGCCTGCAACATCGCCACCCAGATCGTGGCTCAGGTTGCCAGCAACCAGTACGGCGGACAGTCTGTCTCCCTAACGCACCTGGCCCCCTTTGTACAGGTGAGCCGCGAAAAGATCCGCGCCAGCGTTCGCAGCGAGTTCGATGCCGTCGGCGTAGCCGTAACAGAGGATCAAATCAACTCCATTGCCGAAAAGCGCCTGCGGGAGGAGATCCGCCGCGGTGTGCAGACCATCCAGTATCAAGTGGTCACACTGCTGACCACCAACGGACAGGCCCCCTTCGTGACGGTGTTCATGTATCTGGGCGAGGCCAAGAACCAACAGGAAAAGGATGACCTGGCTCTGATCATTGAAGAAACGCTGCTGCAGCGCTATCAAGGCGTAAAGAACGAAAAGGGTGTGTGGGTAACCCCGGCATTCCCCAAGCTCATCTATGTGCTGGAGGAAGACAACATCCGCGAGGACAGCAAGTACTGGGAACTGACGAAACTGGCAGCCAAATGCACCGCCAAGCGAATGGTTCCCGACTACATCAGCGAAAAGAAAATGTTGGAACTGAAGGTGGACAAGAACGGCAACGGCCACTGCTATCCTTGCATGGGCTGCCGCAGCTTCTTGACACCCTATGTGGACGAAAACGGCCAGCCCAAATACTATGGCCGGTTCAATCAGGGCGTGGTGACGGTGAATCTGCCGGATATCGCTTTGAGCTCCGGCGGCAACATCGAAAAGTTCTGGCGTATATTCGACGAGCGGATGGAACTGTGCCACCGGGCGCTGCTGTGCCGCCACGAGCGGCTGAAAGGTACGCTGTCCGATGCCGCGCCCATTCTGTGGCAATATGGTGCCTGCGCCCGGCTGAAGAAAGGCGAGCCCATCGACAAACTGCTGTATGGCGGGTACTCCACGATCTCTCTGGGTTACGCAGGACTGTATGAGTGCGTAAAGTACATGACCGGCAAGAGTCATACCGATCCCAGCGCCACACCCTTTGCATTGGAGATCATGCACCGTCTCAACGCCGCCTGCAAGGAGTGGAAAGCGCAGCACAACATCGATTTCTCTCTGTATGGTACCCCGCTGGAATCCACCACCTACAAGTTTGCCAAGTGCCTGCAGAAGCGTTTCGGTGTCATCGAGGGCATCACGGACAAGGGCTATATCACCAACAGCTATCATGTCCACGTTACCGAACCCATTGACGCTTTCAAGAAGCTGGAGTTTGAGGCTCAGTTCCAGCATCTGTCCCCCGGCGGCGCCATCAGCTATGTGGAAGTCCCGGATATGCAGAACAATCTGGACGCGGTGCTGGAGGTCATGAAGTTTATCTACGACCACATCATCTACGCCGAGCTGAACACCAAGAGCGACTACTGCCAGGTATGCGGCTGGGACGGTGAGATCGAAGTTGTCGAGGAGGACGGCAAGCTGATTTGGAAGTGCCCCCAGTGCGGCAACACTGACCAGGACAAGATGAACGTGGCCCGGCGCACCTGCGGCTACATCGGCACCCAGTTCTGGAACCAGGGGCGTACGCAGGAGATCAAGGACCGCGTGCTGCATCTGTAAGAAACATTGCCCAACAGGGCGGGCGGAATGCCCGCCCTGTGTTTTTTGGGGGTTTTCATGTTATTTTAAGCTTTGTGGGCTATACTCACCATCACAGGAGGTCGTTCCATGCATTACGGCGAACTGAAAAAATGCGACATCGCCAACGGTATCGGCGTGCGGGTGACGCTGTTTGTATCCGGCTGCACCAACCACTGCCCGGACTGCTTCCAGCCTCAGACGTGGGATTTTGACTATGGGAAGGAATTCACGGAGGGCACCAAGGCCGAGATTTTCGCAGAACTTGACAAACCCTTTGTCAACGGGCTGACTGTGCTGGGCGGAGAACCCTTTGAGCCCAGAAACCAGCGGGAGCTGCTGCCCTTACTGCGGGAGATACGGGAAAAATACCCCGACAAGACGATTTGGTGTTTCACCGGGTTCCGACTGGATGATGAACTGCTTGCCGAGGGGAGCTATCCCCAGTGTGAAGTGACGGACGAGGTGCTCTCGTGCATCGACGTACTGGTGGACGGACGGTTTGTGAAGGAGCTTAAGGACATATCACTGCAGTTCCGGGGCAGCCGCAACCAGCGTGTCATCGACATGAATAAGACAAGAGAGACCGGAACGATCGCCATCTGGGACAAGCTAAGACGATAGCACAAGGAGGTATGATATGAAGAAAATTCTGGCGCCGGCGCTGATACTACTGCTGTGCGCACTGGCGGTGCTGGCGGGCTGCGGACACCGGCAGACAGACGGACCGCAGACGGACGGACAGACCGCCTATACCCCGGACGCGGGCTATACCGTTGGGGCGGCCACGGTGACGCAGCTGAACGGCTTCCGCTCCATCGACATCGAATGGATCAGCGGGCAGGTCAATGTGGAACTGTACGACGGCGAGGGCATCGAGCTTTCCGAGACACTGGCCGACGGCGGCACGGTGAGCGTGCCCATGGAGTGGCGGGTGGACGAGGACGACAGCACGCTGGACGTGCGCTCCCAGCCGCAGCTGATAAGTGCGACAGAGGAAAAGATACTGACCGTAAAGCTGCCGCGCAGCCTCATTCTGCATGAGCTGGACATCGACACCGTCAGCGCCGGGGTATCCGTGGACCTGACGGACGAGGACACGCTGACGCTGAATGAGCTGGACGTGACCTCGATCAGCGGCACGGTCAGCGTCTACGCGGCCAATGCCGGGGATATCTCCCTGTCCACCACCAGCGGAAACATTGGCGGCAGCGTCCGTACACAGAAGCTGGAAGCAGACAGTGTAAGCGGCGCCATCGACCTGACGCTGGACAC
>CAVGEC010000009.1:0-4490 GCA_963628195.1 Bacteroidaceae bacterium | reverse complement strand
TTCCTGTTCAGCGATAGATCTCACCCACGGTGGGGTTGTTCGCCGCCTGGGATTCATCGGTATCGATGTGCATGGTGGTAGCCCCGCCCACATTGACGCGAACGACCACATCGTCAAATATCAGCTTACGGCCCTCGCCGCCGCAGGCGACCTTAATGATCTCGCCATTCTTGATGCCCATCTCAGCGGCATCCTCTTCTGTGACATGCAGATGACGTTTGGCAATGATGACACCCTCGGTCAGATCCAACTCACCCTTGGGCCCGATCAGCTTACATGCACCGGAGCCTTTCACGTCGCCGCTCTCGCGGATAGGCGCGTCGATCCCCAGGGTACGGGCGTCCGTGGCGGAGATCTCCACCTGGTCGGCCTTGCGGGTGGGGCCCAGAATAGAGACGTTGGCCATTTCCTTCTTGGGGCCGACGATGGTCAGGCGCTCATTGCTGGCATACTGGCCGGGATAGGACAGGGGCTTGCGGATGGTCAACTGATAACCTTCACCGAACAGCTTTTCCACGCTTTCCTGCGTCAGATGAATGTGACGCGCAGATGTCTCGATCATAAAACTCATACTGTTGTTCTCCTTTGTCTTTCTGCAAATGGATTTTTATTTTTCAAACTGCGCACGCAGAGGATATAACTCTTCCTCCGTGATACGGGTCAGTTCCTCCAGCCCGCCGATCACAAAGTATCCCTTGTTGACCTGCTCAATGCAGCCGGATACACGGACAAACTCTCCACGCTTAAGTCCCGCCGCCTCCGCTGCCAGGTCTTTATTGCTGCGAAGCCGGATAGACAGTCCAAAGCCGGTATCCGCTTGACCGTCACTGGTAATGCGCCACCACGGGAAGCACAGGAACATCCTGCGCCCTGCGTACTGGCTCTGCGCGCCGTGAACATACTCCGTCTTGACCTGCTCAAATGTGCGGGGAACGATCTCGCCATCCGGCATAACGAAATACAGCGTACCATACAGGCGTCCACGCCGTCTGGTCAAGTGGTTTGATCGGCTGACCATCAAAAAGGCCATTACCACAAGAATCGCCACACCATACAGTCCCTTACCCATAATAAGCGTCCAGATGAAAACCGCCAAGCCGGAAATAAGGACAATACGGTTAATTAGGTCCTGCCCGGACCACAGGTCTTTCAGTCTGTCCATGCATGCGCTCCTTTTCGTTTCTCAACGTCACTAATCTTACCACACCCCGCCGCCGTATGCAAGGGAAAATGGCTCTGCGGCCGCAAATTCCTCTTGTATTCGTCAAAATTTCTGCTATAATTATAGCTGCTTTTTTCAGAATTGTTATCACCGGTTCTAATAGGAGGTACTTCTATGTCCGTAAAGCTGGAACTATACCGCGTATTCAAAGAAGTCGCCGAGGTGGGCAATATCACTGCCGCAGCACAGGCTCTGTATATCTCCCAGTCCGCTGTCAGCCAGTCCATCAAGCAGCTGGAACGCGATTTGCAGACACGTCTGTTTGCCCGAAACAGCCGCGGCGTGACACTGACAGCGGAAGGTCAGATGCTGTATGAGTACGTCCGCAGCGCCATGGGGCTGCTGGAGACAGGCGAGGAAAAGCTGAGCCAGACTCGCGAACTGCAGATGGGGCAGCTTACCATCGGTGCCAGCGATACCGTGACCAGCCAATTTCTGCTGCCGTATCTGGATGCCTTTCACAAGCAGCATCCCGCCATTCATATCCAGATCGTCTCCGGGCGCAGCCATAAGGTCCTGGGGCTCCTGCGCTCCGGCAAGGTAGATATCGCTTTTGCCAGCACACCGTCTGACACCACTTCTCTGAAAATATTCCCCTGCTTCGATACACACGCCATCTTTGTGGCGGGTGCTGAGTATCCCTGCAGCTTCAGCCATAGATATACGTTGGACGAGATCGCCGCCTTCCCCCTGATCCTTTTGGAACGCAAGGCCTCCAGCCGTCTGTATCTGGAGCGCTTTTTCCTGCAGAACGGTCTTAAGCTGAATCCGGAGATCGAGTTGGGCGCCCGCAGCCTGCTTGTGGATCTTGCTGCTATCGGCTTTGGCGTGGCTGGCGTCACTGAGGAATTCGTACAGAAAGACCTGGAAAGCGGCCGGTTGAAGAAGCTTCAAACCACCTTTGAGATTCCCGCCCGCAGTGTGGACATGTGCCTCCTGAGTGATGTACCGCAATCCGCTGCCGCAGAGCGATTCACGGACTTTGTCAAGGACAGCTTATCGAAGGAATAACACAGGTAAATAACCCGCATCTCCGGGAACGTTTTCCCCGGTAAAACCCACAAAAAACAGCAAATACCGACTGTAGAGTTCTCCGTTTTTCCCTGTCGCTTTTCCCCGCGAAATCGGGTATAGTAGGTGTACTATATCTCTTGAGAGGAAGTGGTGGTCATGCAGCAGTTGAAGGAGCGTATCCTGCGGGAGGGCCGTGTTCTGCCCGGAAACATCATCAAGGTGGACGGTTTCTTGAACCATCGCGTCGACACGGCGCTGATGCGGGATCTCGCAGACGAGTTTGCCAAGTATTTCGACACAAAAGATATCACAATGGTGCTTACGGCAGAAGCCAGCGGTATCGCGCTGGCTACGATCTGCGCCGAGCGGTATGGCGTTCCCATGGTCTTCGCCAAAAAGGCCAAGAGCGACAATATCGAAGGCGGTCTGTACCAGAGTGATATCTTTTCTTACACCTACAAGAAAAAGGTCACTCTGCTGGTAAGCCAGGACTGGATCACCCCGGAGGACAAGGTTCTGATCATCGACGACTTCATGGCCAAGGGCTATGCCATGCGCGGCCTTATCGACATCGTCAATAAAGCCGGTGCGCAGCTGAAAGGCATCGGTGTGGCCGTGGAAAAGGGCTTCCAGGACGGCGGCGACAGCCTTCGCCGCGAGGGCTATCCCATCAAATCCCTGGCCATTATCGACAGCGCTGAGGACGGCGTTATCCGCTTCCGGGAGGATGAAACGGTATGAAAAAGGTCTTAGTGTTGGACTTCGGCGGGCAGTATAACCTGCTGGTCGCCCGGCGTGTCCGCGAGTGCGGCGTATACTGCGAAATCAAGTCTTACCGCATCAGCATGGAGGATATCCATGTCTTTGCTCCGGATGCTCTGATCCTCACCGGCGGCCCTGCTACTGTGTTCGAGCCTAACGCCCCCATGGTGGATAAGGCACTGTTTGAGATGGGCATTCCCGTACTGGGCATCTGCTATGGCCAGCAGCTTATGATGCAGCTGCTGGGCGGCCAGTGCCGCAAAGCGGAAACGCGGGAATACGGCAAGATTGAGTTGACTCACACCACCTCCCCCCTGTTCGTCAGTGTGCCTAAGACCTCCGTCTGCTGGATGAGCCACGGCGTGGAGGTAGAGAACATCGCGCCGGGCTTCAAAGTCGTTGCCACCACCGCCGGCTGCGGTTATGCTGCTGTAGAGAACGCCGAAAAGCAGTTGTACGGTGTGCAGTTCCATCCGGAAGTACTGCACACAGAGTACGGCATGCAGGTACTGCAGAACTTCCTGTATGAGGTTTGCGGCTTCAGCGCCGAGTGGACCATGGCCTCCTATCTGGAGGAAGCCGTGGCGGAGTGCCGCCGCAAGATCGGCGATGGCCGCGTTCTGCTGGCTTTGTCCGGAGGCGTGGACAGCTCCGTGGCCGCCGCCCTACTGCAGCGGGCGGTGGGCGATCAGCTGACATGCATCTTTGTGGATCACGGCCTGCTGCGCAAAGACGAGGGTGACCAGGTGGAGCAGGTGATGAAGCACCAGTTCCATGTGGATGTACGCCGCATCAACGCCGGTCCTCGCTTTCTCAGCAGGCTTGCCGGCATCACCGAGCCGGAGCACAAGCGCAAGATCATCGGCGAGGAGTTCATCCGCGTGTTTGAGGAGGAAGCCAGGAATATCGGCGCGGTGGATTTCCTGGCTCAGGGTACCATTTACCCCGACGTGGTAGAATCCGGTCTGGGCGGCGAGAGCGTGGTCATCAAGAGCCACCACAATGTGGGCGGTCTGCCTGATTGCGTGGACTTCAAGGATATCGTGGAACCCCTCCGCCGGCTGTTCAAAGATGAGGTACGCAAGCTGGGCACCGAACTGGGCCTGCCGGATGAGCTGGTCTGGCGCCAGCCCTTCCCCGGCCCTGGTCTGGCTATCCGTGTCATTGGCGAAGTCACCGAAGATAAGCTGTCCATCCTGCGGGATGCCGACGCCATATTCCGCGAGGAAATGCGTTTGGCCGGCCTTGACCGCACCACCAGTCAGTTTTTTGCCGTGCTGACCAACCTGCGCAGTGTGGGCGTTATGGGTGATGAGCGCACCTACGACTATACGCTGGCCCTGCGGGCCGTGCAGAGCCAGGACTTCATGACCGCCACCTGGTCCCGCCTGCCCTACGAACTGCTGGATAAGATTTCCGGCCGTATCGTCGGCGAAGTCAAGCATATCAACCGCATCTGCTATGATATCACCTCCAAGCCCCCCGCCACAGT
>CAVGEC010000008.1:0-43307 GCA_963628195.1 Bacteroidaceae bacterium | reverse complement strand
CGGTGCGGTCCGCCACGCCCCACAGCTCGCCCCAGCCGAAGGGGAACAGGAACTCAAAGTCCGTAGTGGCCTTGGAGTAGAAGCACAGCTCTTCGGGATCGTGGTCGCGCAGCCGCAGGTTCTCGTCCTTCAGGCCGATGCCCAGCAGCCAGTTGTGGCAGAAGGTGCGCCAGTAGTTGAACCACTCCAGATCGGTGCCGGGCTTGCAGAAGAACTCCAGCTCCATCTGCTCGAACTCGCGGACGCGGAAGATGAAGTTGCCCGGCGTGATCTCGTTGCGGAAGGACTTGCCGATCTGGCACACGCCGAAGGGCAGCTTGCGGCGGGTGGTGCGCTGGGTGTTCACGAAGTTGGTGAAGATGCCCTGCGCCGTCTCAGGCCGCAGATACACGGTGTTCTTGGCATCCTCAGTGACGCCCTGGAACGTCTTGAACATCAGGTTGAACTGACGGATATCGGTGAAGTTGTGCTTGCCGCAGGAGGGGCAGGGGATGTCGTGCTCCTCCACAAAGTCCTTCATCTCCTGCTGAGAAAAAGCGTCAATGGGCTTGGGCAGCTGGAAGCCGTTGGTGCCGCACCAGTCCTCGATCAGCTTGTCGGCGCGGAAGCGCTCCTTGCACTCCTTGCAGTCCATCAGAGGATCGGAGAACCCGGCCAGATGGCCGCTGGCCACCCACGTCTGGGGGTTCATGAGGATGGCGGCGTCCTGCCCCACGTTGTAGGGATTCTCCTGCACGAACTTCTTCCACCAGGCCTTCTTGATGTTGTTCTTCAGCTCCACGCCCAGGGGGCCGTAGTCCCAGGTGTTGGCCAGACCGCCGTAGATCTCGGAGCCGGCGAAGATGATGCCGCGGTTTTTGCACAGCGCCACGATCTTGTCCATAGTTTTTTCGGTATTTTTCATGTTTAATACTCCTTTTGTCTACATTTTTTCAAAAATAATTCAAAAAGTTTTTGCATAAAATTAAAACGCCCTGATGCCGATCTGGCATCAGGGCGAACTAAACTTAGTCCGTGGTTCCACCTGAATTTGGATAATTCCACACTCAAAAAGCCTGTAACGGGGCTATCCGGCGGGCATTTCCTCCCGCGGCTCCGGGCCGCCGCGCCCATCATCGCCTGTAACAGGTCACAGAATAGCACGTTTCCGCCAAATTGTCAAGCGCCGCCGCCAAAAACGGCTAAAATGAGGGAAAACCGCCGCTTTTGCGGCGGTTTTCATCAGTTTTCAGTGGCGTCCAACAGCTTTGCTTTTCAGTGCCGTTCAGCGGCTTTCGGTTATTTTCCGGTGGCCATGACCTTTCCGGCAGCGTCTACCACCAGGCGTGTGGCCTTCTCGCCGGAGCTTTTGCTGAAGCTGACGGTCCACGCGCCGGCGGTCACGTCATAGGTGGCGTACACCTCGTCGTACTCGCCGGTATACTGGGCCTTGGCGGCGTCAATGGCGGTCTGCATGGCCACGCTCTTGCGCCCGATCTGGGCGGTGCCCAGAATGGACAGAAGCTCATCGCGGTTGGCGTTCCACACCTCGATGGTCATGGTGTCGGAGGGGGCGGCCACATAGCTGCCCGGCGTGTTCTCAAAAGAGATGTCGGCCATGACCATAACGCCCTGCTGGGTGTCTTCCTCTGTGTTCTGCCAGACCTTCATGCCGTTGGCCAGGGTGATCTCCTCGCTGGTGACACCGGTGCCGCAGATGCCGTAGCCGCCCGTCCAGCACAGCAGGGTGTAGCTGACAGTAGTATCATCGGTTTTGTAAAAGCGGATGCCCTCGGTCTTGTCGCTGCCGTTGTCGGACACTGTCTCCCAGCTCCAGCCCTCCGGCAGCTCCATCGCCATGTCCACATAGCCGTGGGTGAACTCGGCGGTGGTGACGGCGGGCTTGGGATCCGGCGTGGGGGTGGGATCATTGTTATTATTATCGTCTTTTTTCCCGCAGGCCATCAGTGACAGGGCGCAGGTCAGGGCAAGGACAAAAGCCAGAAACTTCTTCATCTCGGAGTACCTCCTTCTCTTTCTCTGCTCTATATGACGGAACACGGACGGGTTTCGTTCCGTTATTCGCGGCCCTCCGGTATTTTGGCGATGGTGCTCTTGTACAGGTGGGAGAAGAACCCCAGTGTCAGCACCAGCGAGAACACCTCGGCAATGGGGTAGCACCACCACACCAGATCGCTGTTGCCCACGGATGCGCCGTACCGCGCCAGCACATAGGCGATGGGGATCAGAAACACCAGCTGGCGGACGATGGAGGTGATCATGGAGTACACTGACTTGCCCAGCGCCTGGAAGGAGCTGCCCAGGGCGATGCACGCGCCGGCCATGCAGAAGCTGATGGAGATGATCCGCAGTGCCGGGATGCCCACAGCGAGCATGGTGTCCGTGGCGTCGAAGATCTTCAGCAGGGGGCCGGGAATGATCCAGAACAGGATGGTGCCGAACACCATGATGATGGAGGCGTACAGCGCACCGCGCTTGATGGTCTCCACCATGCGCTTGCGGTTCTGCGCGCCGTAGTTGTAGGCCACGATGGGCACCACGCCGTTGTTCATGCCGAATACCGGCATGAAAATGAAGGAGTTCAGCTTGAAATATGCGCCGAAGGCGGTGGCCGCGGTCTCGTGGGCGGCGTGGTAGACGATGAGGATCTTGTTCATCAGGAAGGTCATCACCGAGCCGATGGCGATCATGATGACGCTGGGTAAGCCGATGGCGTAGATCTCGCCGATGAGCCGGAAGTCCGGACGGAAGACCCGAATGGACAGATGGATGTCCGTGTTCTTTTTGTGATTGAAGTATATGGCCAGAGCGCAGCCGCAGAACTGGCCGATGATGGTAGCGATAGCCGCGCCGGTCACGCCCATTTTCAGCGCGAAAATGAAAATAGGATCCAGTATGATGTTGATGATGGCGCCCAGCCCCTGGGTGTACATGCTGAGGATGGAGCGGCCCGTGCCCTGCAGCAGCCGCTCATACATGATCTGGCAGAACATGCCCAGCGAGCCGATAGTAACGATGCGCATGTAGCTGTCGCCCATCTGGATGATATTCTCTATCTGTGTCTGGGAGCGGAAGAACACCTCGGAGCAGGCGGCACCCAGCACGGCGGAGATGACGAAACCGACAACGGCCAGCAGAACGCCGTGATTGGCCACCTTGTCGGCGCGTTCCTGCTGCCCTGCGCCCAGGGCCCGGCCCATCAGGGCGTTGACGCCCACGGCAGTGCCGGTGGCCAGACCGATCATCAGATTCTGCGCCGGGAACGCCAGAGAAACGGCGGTCAGCGCCTGTTCGCTGACGCGGCTGACAAACACACTGTCCACGATGTTGTACAGGGCGGACACCAGCATGGACGCGATGATGGGCAGCGACATATTCCAGATCAGCTTGGAAATGGGCATGACGCCCAGCTTGTTTTCCTCGTGCAAAGGGATCACTCTTTTCCGTGCGAAATATTCAGTGTCACTCATTCTATCATGTCTCTGTGCAAAATGGAACCCCCGGAATGTGCTTTTTCCACACATTTCGGGGGCGATTTTTGGTTAAAAGAGGCAAATTTATTTCGTAAAACGAAGCATTTTATTGCGGAGAGAAAAAGCTTTGTATCTCCTCCGCGGTGCAGGCGGCGCTGCCCTGGGCAAAGCCGTCCCGCCCGCCGCCGCGGCCATGCAGAGCCGCGTTCATCTCCTTTATCAGCGTCCGGATGTCCTGCCCGGTGTGGATGACCGCGTACTTATACGCGCCGTCCTCTCCGGCGAATACGGCGCAGCGCCCGCCGGCGCTCTGCGCCACGGCATCGCACAGCCGCCGCACGCCGTCGCCCTCCAGCGCTTCGGTGATCAGCAGCACATCGCCTGCCCCGGCGTATTCCGCCGCCGTGCGGGCAAAGGACTGCTCCTCCAGCCGTGCGGCGCGTTCCTTCACGGACAGAAGCTCGCCCTGCATCCGCGCCACAGCGGCGGCCGCTGTCTCCGGCTTGACCGACAGTGTCTGCCCGATCTGCCGCGCCTGCTCCCAGCAGGCGGAGAGATAGCCCAACGCCCGGCCGCCGCACAGCAGCTCCAGCCGCACGCCGTCCCGGAATTTCTGGCAGGAGAGGAACTTCACCAGCCCCACCTGACCGCTGCGGTCCACATGGGTGCCGCAGCAGGCGCACATGTCTGCGCCGGGGAACTCCGTGATGCGCACCGGCCCTTCCAGCGCTTTTTTGCTGCGGTAGGGCAGGGCGGCCAGCTCGTCCGGGGAGGGGTACCAGATGTGCACCGGGTGATCCTCCCAGATATACCGGTTGGCCTGCTGCTCGATGTCCAGCACCTGTTCCCAGGTGATCTCGGCGTTGTAGTCGATGGTCACCACGTCCGCGCCCATGTGGAAGCCCACATTGTCGCAGTGGAACGCGCTGCACAGCATGCCGGAGACGATGTGTTCCCCGGAGTGCTGCTGCATGTGGTCGAACCGCCGCGCCCAGTCGATATGGCCGCTGACCTCTGCGCCCACAGGCAGCTCACGGTCGCACAGATGGGTGACAACGCCGTCTTTCTCGTGTACGTCCAGCACGCGGGCATCACCCAGCGTGCCGTGGTCGGCGGGCTGACCGCCGCCCTCCGGATAGAAGGCCGTCCGGTCCAGAACGACAGCGAAGCCGCCTTTCACAGCCCCGCAGGACTCCACCAAGGCGGTGAAGTCCTGCGTAAAGGCGTTTTCGTAATAGAGCTTGACGGTCTCCATCAGTCGTCCTTCTCCACGTCGCCCACGATGGCGATGTGCAGCTCGTCCAGCTGCTTCTGCTCCACGGTGGAGGGCGCGCCCATCATGATATCCTGCGCGTTCTTGTTCATGGGGAAGGGGATGATCTCGCGGATGGAGCTCTCGCCCGCCAGCAGCATGACCATGCGGTCAACGCCGGGAGCGATGCCTGCGTGGGGGGGCGCACCGTAGCAGAAGGCGTTGTACATGGCGGGGAACTTCTTTTTCACGTCCTCCTCGCCAAGACGCACCAGCTCGAAGGCCTTGATCATGATCTCCGGATCGTGGTTACGGACAGCGCCGGAGGAAAGCTCCACGCCGTTGCACACCAGGTCGTACTGGTTGGCATAGATGTCCAGAGGATCGATCTCGCCGCGCTCGGCCTTCAGAAGGATGTCCATGCCGCCGTTGGGCATGGAGAACGGGTTGTGGCAGAACTCCAGCTCGCCGCTCTCATCGCCGATTTCGTACATGGGGAAATCCACGATCCAGCAGAACTCATAGCGCTCCTTGTCGAAGTGGTTCTCGCAGGCGGCGCCGAAGGTTTTGATGAGCACACCCACGGACTTTGTGGCGTATTCGCCCGCGGCCACCACCACCAGGGTGCCGGGCTTCAGATCGATGATCTTGTTCAGTTCCGCCTCCACGGGAGCGACAAACTTGGCGATGCCGCCGGCCAGCTGGCCGTTCTCGTCTACCTTGAACCAGTAGGCCTTGCTGCCGGACTGCACCTCGCAGTCGGTCAGCAGCTTCTCGATCTGCTTGCGCGTCAGGGCGCAGTCGCTGATGGGCACCATCTTTACGGTCTGGCCCTTGAAGGCCTCAAATTCGCTGCTGACGAACAGTTCACTGACGTTTTTGCAGGTCAGGTCGATACGCAGATCCGGCTTGTCGGAGCCGTAGGTCTCCATGGCGGTGTTGTAGGGGATGCGGCGGAAGGGTGCGGCGGAGGCCACGTTGTAGGTGCCGAATTTGGCGAAAATGGGAGGAAGTACGTCCTCCAGCACGGCAAAGATGTCGTCCTGGGTGGCAAAGGCCATCTCCATATCCAGCTGATAGAACTCGCCGGGGCTGCGGTCGCCGCGGGCATCCTCGTCACGGAAGCAGGGGGCAATCTGGAAATACCGGTCAAAGCCGGAGGTCATCAGCAGCTGCTTGAACTGCTGGGGCGCCTGGGGCAGGGCGTAGAACTTGCCGGGGTGCTTGCGGGCGGGCACCAGGTAGTCACGGGCACCCTCGGGGGAGCTGGCGGTCAGGATGGGGGTGGTGATCTCCAGGAAGCCGTGCTCCATCATGGCGGCGCGCAGGGCGGCCACCACCTGGCAGCGCAGGATGATGTTCTGTTTCACGGCGGGGTTGCGCAGGTCCAGATAGCGGTACTTCAGCCGCTGTGTCTCGTCGGCCTCGCGGCTGCGGTTGATCTCGAAGGGCAGGGCATTGTAGCGGCAGCGGCCCAGCACCTCGATCTTGGTGGGCACCACCTCGATCTCGCCGGTGGCCTGCTTGGGGTTCTTGCTGGCGCGCTCACGGACGGTGCCCTCCACGGAGATGGTGGACTCTTTGTTCAGCCCCTTGATGACCTTCAGGTCGGCCTCGTCCTCCACCACCACCTGGGTGGTACCGTAAAAGTCGCGCAGCACCACAAAGGCCAGGTTGCCGCCCACCTCACGGACATTCTCCATCCAGCCCACGATCTTCACGGACTTGCCTACATCGCCCAGGCGCAGCTCGTTACAGGTATGTGTACGCATCTGCATCATTGTCGTATTCCTCCTATTTGTGATTGTGTTTTGTATAATTCTTGCGAAATATTACTCGCGGTTGTTACTTGAAGGCCTGCTCCCTTAGCAGGGGAGTCTTCTCGACCTTATTTCTCCACGATGACCTTTCCTTTATTGCGCTCCGCCAGACCGTTCTGCACCCGCGCCAGGGTGGCGCTGAAGTCCAGGGTGGTCTGCTCGCCGGTGGTCATATCCTTGCAGGCGATGACATTGTTTTTCACCTCATCCTCGCCCAGAAACACCACATAGGGTACGCCGGTCTTGTCGGCATAGTTCATCTTGGCCTTGAATTTCTTCTGTTCGGTGTACAGCTGTGTGCGGACGCCGGCGTCCCGCAGCTTCGTGGCCAGCGTTACGGCGGCGGACAGATCTTCTGTCATGGGCAGGATCAGCACATCCGCCGGGGCGGTGGGCAGGTTGCCGTTCAGCATTCCCTGTTCGCCCAGCACATAGAACAGCCGTGTCAGGCCGATGGAGATGCCTACGCCGGGCAGCTGCTTGTCGGTGTAGTACTCCGCCAGATTGTCGTACCGTCCGCCGGAGCACACGGAGCCGATCTCCGGGTGGTCCAGCAGCGCTGTCTCATACACCGTGCCGGTGTAGTAGTCCAGCCCGCGGGCGATGGTCAGATCTACGGCGAAGTTCTCCTCCGGCACACCGAAGGCGGACAGGTACTTCACCACGGTTTTCAACTGGTCAAGACCTTCGTCGAACATCTCGTTCCGCCCGGCGTAGTTCTCCAGCGCGGAGAGCACCGCGCCGTTGCTGCCGGTGATGGCGATGAATTTCAGTATCTCGTCGGCATCTGCGGCGGAGACGCCCGCCTCGCCGGTCAGCAGGGTGCGCACCTTGTCCGCGCCGATCTTGTCCAGCTTGTCCACGGTACACATGATCTCGCCGGACTTCTCCGTCAGCCCCAGCATGGCGTAAAAGCCGTTGAGGATCTTCCGGTTGTTCACCCGGATGCAGAAGCGCTTCAGTCCCAGCTCGCTGAACGCCCGGTAGATGATGGCGGGCATTTCCGCCTCGTTGGTGATATCCAGCTTGCCGTCGCCGATCACGTCGATATCCGCCTGATAGAACTCCCGGAACCGGCCGCGCTGGGCTCGTTCGCCCCGGTAGACCTTGCCGATCTGGTAGCGGCGGAAGGGGAAGGACAGGTCGTTGTAGTGCAGTGCCACATACTTGGCCAGCGGCACCGTTAGATCGAAGCGCAGCGCCAGGTCGGCGTCGCCCTTGTTGAAGCGGTAGATCTGCTTCTCCGTCTCGCCGCCGCCCTTGGCCAGCAGCACCTCCGCCGCCTCAATCACCGGGGTGTCCAGTGGGGTGAAGCCGTACAGGGAATAGGTGCGGCGCAGGATCTCCATCATCCGCTCCATCTGCTGCTGCGGCTTGGGCAGCAACTCCATAAAGCCCGACAGTGTGCGGGGCGTCATCTCAGCCATTTTCGCTCTCTCCTTTATCCCCGGCGGTTTCCGCCGTTGTTGTTATTTTGACGCCGCTGTCCGGCAGCGCAGTCTCCGCGCCGCCCTCCAGCGTATGGGAGGCCTGTTCGCGGGCGGCCTTCGCCTCGGCTTCGTGTTTCAGTTCCCAGGCCACATCGCGGTAAATATCATCCAGTTCCCGGCCTTTCTTGGCGCCGATGCGCCGGCCGATGACGCCGCCAATGACAGCCAGTGCCAGACCGGCATACCACAGGCTCGGCACAAAAATGGGCAATATCAGGCCGGGCAGCGCGCCGAACCACACGCCCAACTCCGCGTAGTGTCCCCGCACCGCATGGTAAACGCCTTTTCTCTCCCGCAGAGAGGCGGTCCGCTTCAGCTGGGCCAGGCACGTGCCGATACGCAGCACGGCCAGTGCTGTCAGCGGGATGAAAATGTCCCGCACATGGTTGTTGATGAAATCCAAAACAGCCTGCATATCCTTCTCCTTTGTGTCGGCGGCACGGACGAAAAAACGCTCCCGTCCCTGCATTGGGACGAGAGCGTTACAACACTTCGTGGTGCCACCCAAATTCGGCCTCGCGGCCCTTTTTGCTCCTGTTACGGGGAGCGTGCCGTAGATGTTTCCATCCCCGCTCACTCGCTGTCTTTGCCTGCTCCTTGCCGCAACGCGCTTTCAGCCGACGGCGCGTCTCTCTTGCAGCGGCGGTGTACAGGGTACTCCTGCGAGGTCTGCACGGTTATGCCTTATTGTATGCGATTTTGTCCCGGTTGTCAAGACTGCTTTCTCAGGCCGCGCCGCATGGTGCGGGCTGCGTACATGGCGGTAAGCAGTTCCGTGATCGGCATAGCAAACCAGAGGAACTCCGCGCCGACCAGCCGCGGCAGCAGCAGGATCAGAATACCGCTGATGACCAGTCCCCGCGCAACCGACACCACAAATGCCGCCTTTGGCTGCATGATCGCCTGAAAATAGTAGGTGGAGAAAATATTAAACGGCAGCAGCAGGAAGGACAGGGCGTAGGTGCGGATAATGGCGGGAGCCATATTCAGAATTTCCTGTGTGGGTGCCATAAAAATGCGGATATAGACATTCGGGCACACCATGCTCAGCGCCGTCCAGAATACGCCGAAGAATGCGGTTGTCCAAAGCGCCAGCCGAAGAGTTTCTTTGATGCGTTCCCCTTTTCCTGCGCCGAAATTTGTGGAAACGATAGGCTGCGCCGCGTGCCCTACGCTGTATGCGCAGCACTGGACAAAGGTGCTGACCTGAATGATGGGGCCGTAGACCGCCAATGCGTTTGCACCGAGATACTGCATGATCTGACGGTTGAACAGCACCGTCAGGATGCCCATGGCCACGTCGATGAAGAAAGTGGAAAAGCCCGTAACAGTGATCTCGCGCAGCTTTCCGGGCAGGCCCTCCGGTCTTACTAGCCGCAGTGTGTTTTTGCGTCTGATGAAGTGCGTCAGCATGACAAGGAACGAAATGCCGGAGCCGATAGCGGTGGCCAGTCCCGCGCCATAGATCCCCATATCGCAGGTGAATACAAAAAAATAATCGCCCAGCACGTTGAATATGCCGCCGGACAGTACACCAAGCGTTGCCAGTCCCGGGCTTCCGTCGTTGCGCAGAAATGCCGCCAGCATCTGATTGAACAGAAATAGCGGGAAAACATATTTGATGGGATGCATATATTTCCCTGCCAATATCAGCAGCGATTCGTCCGCGCCGAAAAAGGTCAGGACCGGGCCCTCGAAGCGCATAACGCCGATCCACGCCAGGAGGGACAGAGCCACTGCGCCGAGGACCGACGCTGTGAAATACTGGTTTTCGCTGCCGTCGTTTTGCCCGCTGCCGCGCCTGGTGCTGAAGATGACGCTGCCGCCGATACCCATCAGCAGCCCAAGGCTGTATATGATATTCCATACCGGTGCAACCACCGCCAGCGCCGCCGTTCCCTGCGGCCCGTGGTACTGTCCCACCATCGCTGTGTCTACGATAGAGTATACCGATGTGATCATGGCGCTGCCAAAGGCCGCCGACAGGTATTTGAAGTACATCGGCTTGATTTTTCCGTTCAGAAAGTCCATGAAGTATTCCTCCTTTGTACGAAAAAACCGGATAAGGAACAGACATTTCAGTCTGCGCCTTATCCGGCTGTTGTTTCCTTGAACAACTCGCCCTCCGAGCGAACAAGCGGAGTATAGCATACTTCCTTTCGGAAGTCAAGCACTTTACGCCGTAAACGGTTTGTTCTTGGGATTCACGATGTCGCGCCAGTCCAGGTCGCCCCGATCAAGGCCCAGCACCAGCATCTCGGCGGTGGCCAGATTACTGGCAAAGGGCACGTTGTTCTGGTCGCACAGGCGGGAGATATACGCGATGTCCGTGTCCGGCGCTTTCTGGCTGGGATCGCCGAAGCACAGTACCATATCGATCTCGTTGTAGGCAATGCGGGCGGCGATCTGCTGTCCGCCGCCGTGGGCGAAGGACAGGAACCGGTGTATGGTCAGCCCGGTGGCGTCAGCGATCTGCTGACCGGTGCGGGCGGTGGCGCAGAGGGTGTGCTTGGCCAGAATGCCGCAGTAGGCGGTGCAGAACTGTACCATCAGTTCCTTGCGGTTGTCATGTGCCATCAATGCAATATTCATAGAGGGCTCCTTTCCTTATATCTTCATCAGAGGCGTTTTCTGCCCCATAATGCGTTTCGCAATGTTTTCGTAGGCCCGTGCGGCGTAGTAATTCTGCTCCCGCAGCACCAGCCCGCGGTTCAGACAATAGGGTACGTCCGCGTCCTCCGGTATGACGCCCAGCAGCGGCAGCCCTGCCGCGTCGATGGCGTCGTCGATGGTGGTGTGCAGTTGGCGCAGTACTTTCTTAGATACACGTCCCACCACCAGGTGTACGGTGCCGTTGGGGAAGGCGGACAGTTCCGCGGCGGTGCGTTGGGCATCCCGCATGGCGGATATGTCTGTGGTGGTGATGACGATCACCTGGTCGGCCATGCAGGCCGCCATCTGGAAGCCCTGGCCAAGTCCCGCCGGCGCGTCGATCAGGCACCAGTCGAACTTCTCCCGGATCTCCCGTGACAGCCCCTGTATCTTGCTGACCGACAGCTCCAGCGGTTTGTCGGCCATGGGGGCTGTCAGAAGGAAAAGGGAGGGGTATCGCTCGTGCTGCACCACCGCTTCGTCCAGTGTGCAGCGGCCCTCCAGCACGTCGGAAAAGTCCATCAAGGCCCGGTCGCTGAGTCCCAGGGCCAGATCCAGGTTCCGCAGGGTGATGTCGCAGTCCAGGCACAGCACCCGCTGTCCCATATGGGCCAGGGCCAACGCGGTGTTGGCGGTAAAAGTGGTCTTGCCCGTGCCGCCCTTGCCGGACACCACGGCAGCGATCTTGCCCATGGACGCTCCTTTCCGCGCCGCTCAGACCAGCGGCGCCTTTTTGATACGGGCGAAAGCCCGCGGGAATTGCTTCGGCGTATGCTGCACCTTCCGGATATGCACGACGCGGTGCACCACATCCGTTCCGGGTATGGTGTAGTCCTCGGTGCCCGCCAGCTGCCCGCCCAACTGGGCGATGGCGCTGTGGGCCAGCCGTATCTCCTCGTCGGAGGAGACGGACTTCATGGCGGCGAACTGTCCGCCCACCTTCACCAGCGGCAGCGCCAGCTCACACAGTATGTTCAGCTGCGCCACGGCGCGGGAGGCGGCTATGTCGAACGTCTCCCGGTGCTGTGCGGCGAACTCCTCCGCCCGTGCGTGTACGCACGTCACGTTCCGCAGCTCCAGACGGTCACAGACCTCCCGCAGAAAATCCACCCGCTTGCCCAGACTGTCCAGCAGCGTGAATCGCGCCTCCGGCGTCAGAATGGCCAGCACCATGCCGGGAAAGCCTGCGCCGGTACCCACGTCGATGACGCTCTTGCCGTTCAGATCCAGCTGCGCCGCCAATGCCGCGCAGTCCAGCAGATGCAGCGTGGCCACGTCCCGCGGCTCTGTGATGGCGGTGAGGTTCATCACCTTGTTTTTCTCCAGCAGGAGGGCGGCGTACCGCTCCAGCCTGTCCGCTGCGGCGGCGTCCAGCCCCAGAATGTTCAGTCCGGGAGTGAGAATTTCCCTCATTTCTGCTGTTCTTTCAGCAGGTCGCGGATCTCGCTCAGCAGCTCCTCACTGGTGGGCTTGGGATCCTCCGCGGGAGCCGACGCTTCCTCCTTTTTCTTAAGGGAGGCCAGCTTGTTCATGGCTTTGACCAGCAGGAACATGGCAAAGGCTACGATGATGAAATCCAGGATCACGGCCAGCAGATTGCCGATGCCCAGCGTAACAGGATCCGCGCCGGCTTCCACAGCGGCGCTGTTGAGCAGGATGTTCCACTGTGACAAGTCGATGCCGCCGGTGATAAGCCCGATCAGGGGCATGATGATGTCATTGACGATAGAGGTGGTGATCTTGCCGAAGGCGGCGCCGATCACAACGCCGATGGCCATATCCATCACATTGCCGCGCATGGCAAAGGTCTTGAATTCTGCAAGAAACTTTTTCATTTGCGCATCGCTCCTATACTATGAGTATAATACGGAATTAATATTACAAATCGCTATCAGCGCAGCGGCACTAAGCGCTCTTTGCCGCCCATGTAGGGCTGCAGCGCCTTGGGCACCAGCACAGAGCCGTCCGCCTGCAGATTGTTCTCCAACAGGGCGATCAGCATGCGGGGCGGGGCCACCACGGTGTTGTTCAGCGTGTGGGGCAGATACAGCTTGCCGTCCTCGCCGCGGACGCGGATCTTCAGCCGCCGCGCCTGGGCGTCGCCCAGGTTGGAGCAGGAGCACACTTCAAAGTACTTCTGCTGCCGGGGGGACCAGGCCTCAATGTCGCAGGACTTGCACTTCAGATCCGCCAGGTCGCCGGAGCAGCATTCCAGCTGCCGCACGGGAATGTCCAGACTGCGGAACAGCTCCACGCTGTAGCGCCACATTTTTTCGTACCACGCTTTGGACTCCTCCGGCTTGCAGACCACGATCATCTCCTGCTTTTCGAACTGGTGGATGCGGTACACGCCGCGCTCCTCGATGCCGTGGGCGCCCTTCTCCTTGCGGAAGCAGGGGGAGTAGGAGGTCAGCGTCTGGGGCAGCTTGTCCTCCGGCAGGATCTGGTCGATGAACTTGCCGATCATGGAGTGCTCGCTGGTGCCGATCAGATACAGATCTTCGCCCTCGATCTTGTACATCATGGCGTCCATATCTGTCTGGCTCATGACGCCCTCCACTACATTGCCGTGGATCATAAACGGCGGGATGCAGTAGGTGAAGCCCTTGTCGATCATAAAGTCCCGGCCATAGGCGGTCACGGCGGAATGCAGCCGCGCAATGTCGCCCATCAGGTAGTAGAAGCCCTGTCCGCTGACGCGGGCGGCGGCATCCATGTCCACGCCGTCAAAGCGCTCCATGATCTCCGTGTGGTAGGGGATGGGGAAGTCCGGCGTCTTGGGTTCGCCGAAGCGCTCTACCTCCACGTTGCAGCTGTCGTCCGGGCCGATGGGCACGGACTCGTCGATCATCTGGGGGATGACCAGCAGCAGCTTGTTTATGGCCGTCTCGGCGTTGGCTTTCTTTTCCTCCAGCCGGGCCATGCGCTCGGCGTTGGCCTTTACAGCGGCGTTGTTGGCATCGATCTCCGCCTGGATGGCCGCTTTCTCCGCCTCGTCGCTGCACTTTTTCAGCTTGCCGAACAAGGGGCCGTTGGCCTTGGAGATCTTGTTGCGTTCGGCCTTCAGCGCCTCGCCCTCGTTGATGGCCTCGCGGCGCTCGGCGTCCAGGGCGATGACCTCGTCCACCAGCGGCAGCTTGGCATTCTGAAACTTCTTGCGAATATTTTCCTTTACCAGTTCCGGGTTCTCCCGGATGAATTTGATATCCAGCATACTTCACACCTCGTATGGCGTGTTTCACATGAAACACTTATTTCTTTCCCAATTTCTCTAGAGCTTCCAGCAGCGCGTTCAGATCGTCCGTGCCGTAGTATTCCAGCTCGATACGGCCCTTCTTTTTGCCGTTGACGATGCGGCAGGGCCGCCCCAGCTTTTCGCCCAATTCGCGGGCAGCCTCCTCAACATAGTTGACGGAAAGCGTGTCCTTTTGGGGCTTCTCTTTTTTCTCGGCGGTGAGCTTTTTTACCAGCAGCTCCGTCTGCCGGACGGAAAGGGCGTCTTTGACTACCGTCTCCGCCGCAGCTTGCTGCTGCTTTGCCCCCAGCGTTACCAGCGCCCTGGCGTGGCCGGCGGACAGCCGTCCGTCCTCCACCATGGCACGCACCGGCTCGCTGAGCCCCAGCAGCCGCAGGGCGTTAGCCACTGCCGGACGGGACTTACCCACCCGCTGTGCGCACTCGTCCTGCGTCATGCCGTACTGCTCCGTCAGCACGCGGTAGCCCTCGGCCTCCTCGATGGGATTCAAGTCTTCCCGCTGCAGATTCTCGATCATGGCCAGCTCCATGGCCTTGCGGTCGTCGGCCTCGATGACCACCGCCGGTACCTGGCTCAGTCCTGCCATCCGCGCCGCCCGCCACCGCCGTTCGCCGGCGATGATCTGATAGTAGCCGGACTGCAGCTTCCGCACCGTCAGCGGCTGGATAATGCCGTGCACGCGGATGGAGTCTGCCAGGTCGCTGAGGGCCTCCGGATCAAAACTCTTTCTCGGCTGGGTGGAGCAGCTTTCCACCTGGCTGATGGGCAGCAAAAGGGAGGAGGTGCTCTCGTCCTTGGCGGCGATCACGTCGTCGCCCAGCAGTGCGCCTAATCCCTTGCCCAGACCTTTTGTGCTTGCCATACCGCGTCTCCTTTCAGCAGTTGTTTTTCCTTAGAAATTCCGCCGCCAGTGCCGTATAGGCGTCTGCGCCCCGGCATGTCTTGTCATAGGCGGTAATGGGTTTGCCGTGGCTGGGCGCCTCGCTGAGCCGCACGTTCCGCGGGATCACGGTGCTGTATACCTTGCCGACAAAGAAACGCTTCAGCTCCTGTGCCACCTGTATGCTCAGATTCGTCCGCCCGTCAAACATGGTCAGCAGAACGCCCTCGATCTCCAGTCCGGGGTTCATGCTTCGCCGCACGATGCGCACTGTATTCATCAGATCGCTCAGGCCCTCCAGCGCGTAGTATTCGCCCTGCACGGGCACCAGCAGACTGTTGGCGGCGCACAGCGCGTTCAGCGTCAGCAACTCCAGCGACGGCGGACAGTCGATAAATATATAGTCGTAATTCTCGGCCACCTGCCGCAGCGCGGCTTTCAGCAGGAACTGCCGGTCCTCCATGCTGATCATTTCCACGCCCGCACCGGCCAGCGCCTTGCTGCTGGGCAGCACATCGCCGTAGGGAGTGCTCACGATCACGTCGGCGGTCTTGGCCCCGTTGATGATGGCATCGTATACGCCGTTGCTGGTGGTCTTGTCCACGCCCATGCCGCTGGTGGCGTTGGCCTGGGGATCAAAGTCGCACAGCAGTACCCGTTTCCCCGCCGCATTCACAGCGGCAGCCAGATTCACGCAGGTAGTGGTCTTGCCTACGCCGCCCTTTTGATTCACGATCGCAATGATTTTCGCCACAGCAGATTCCTCTTTCTGTCTAAGTTCGATACCATAGTATATACCACTTGAGCGGTGGGTTTCAAGAGGTAAGTTGCAAATTTTCGCCCTTTGTTTCACATGAAACATTTTCCTTACCGCACAGACGGCCGGTGTTTCACATGAAACATTTCGTTCCAATGAAAATCGGCGGATGTTTCATGTGAAACATCCGCCGATTTTCTCACACCAATATCACGCCGTCCAGCGCCGGCAGCGTCAGCCGGACCTTGCCGCCGATAGCCAGGAACTGCTGCCCGGTCACGGCATCCCGCGCTGTGGGCGCGTCCCAGTCCAGGCACAGGGGGAGGGGAGAGCCGCCCGCGTTCAGCGCCGTCACGGTGACTTCGCTGCCGCTGCACCGCTGCAGTACCAGAGCGCCGCCCTGGGCGAATATGTACCGTAGCGCGCCGGAGCGCAGGCTTTGCCGCTCCTGCCGCAGCTGTCCCAGTCGTCGGAAGAAGTCCGTCAGCGCCGTGTCCTCCCGGCCCCAGGGGAACGTTCCCCGGTTCAGCGGATCCTCAAAGCCCTGCATTCCGGCCTCGTCGCCGTAGAAAAGGGTGGGGGAGCCGGGGAAGCTGTACAGCAGCATCCCCGCCAGGCGCAGCTTTGCCCGGCCTCGCGCCAGCTCGGCGGGGGAAAGGCGGTAAGATGCCCGCGCCTCCTTTGTCTCCGGCGTTTTCTCCGCACCCAGCAGGGTGAGAATGCGCGCCGTGTCGTGGGTGCCCAGAAAGTTCATGGCCCCGTAAAAGGCAAAGGGAGGATAGTTCTCCCGAATGGTCTCCATGCTGTCCCGGAAGTGCGCGGCGTCCCCGCCGCCCAGCCAGTCCAGCAGCGCCGTGCGGAAGGGGTAGTTCATCAATCCGTGTACCTCGCGGCCCAGCAGATACCTGCGCCGCCGGGAATAGGCGATCTTGTTGCTGCCGTCCTCCCAGACCTCGCCCAGCAGATAGGCCCCCGGCTTTTCAGCATCCATGGCCGAACGGATGCCTTCGATAAAGTCCCCCGGCAGTTCGTCGGCCACGTCCAGCCGCCAGCCGTCCGCGCCCAGGCGCAGCCATCGGCGCACCACACTGTCTTCTCCGCTGAAAATGAACTCCCGATAGTCCGGCTGCTCCTCGTTGACGGCGGGCAGCGTCTTCACGCCCCACCAGGCGTCATACTCCGACGGCCACGGGTGAAAGCTGTACCAACTGTAATACCTGGACTCCCGGCTCTGTGCCGCGCCCGGCTCCGGGTAGTAGCCCTCGGCATTGAAATACCGGCTGTTGCTGCCGGTATGGTTGAATACGCCGTCCAGTATCACCCGCATCCCCCGTTTGTGCGCCTCGCCGCACAGGGTGCGGAAGTCCTCCTCGCTGCCCAGCAGCGGATCGATGGCCCGATAGTCGCCGGTATCATACCGGTGATTGCTGGCGGCCTCGAAAATGGGGTTCAGATACAGAGTGCTTACGCCCAGCCCCGCCAGATAGTCCAGCTTCTCCGTGATGCCCGCCAGCGAACCGCCGAAGAAATCCCGATTGGTGATCTGTCCGTTCTCGTCCGGCAGAAACACAGGCTGCTCGTCCCAGTCCCGGTGCAGCCAGCGGCGTCCCGGCATGTGCGCCACATCCGGCATGGAGACACGGCGGAACCGGTCGGGGAAGATCTGGTACGTCACGCCCTGACCGAACCATTCCGGGGCAGGGGAGGGCTCATACACCGTCAGCTGCCAGCGCTCCGCCTTTTCTTCCGCGGCCTGCAGGCCGTTTTTCCCGTACCATGCGCACCGGCCCTCCGCGTCCGTCAGCCGAAAGCAGTACCAGCACAGTTCTCCCTCCGGCGGCGCGATGTACTCCCCGGCGAAACCGCTCTCTGCCGGCGGCAGGGCGCACACGTCTTCCGCGTCTGCAAACTCCCGAAACACCAGCAGCTCGCAGCCGTAGTAGTTGTCGTCCTCCAGCGCGAAGCGCACGGCAGTGCCGCAGGGCGCCGCGCCGAAAGGTGTCTTGTACCGTTCGTCTCTCGAATCAAAATAAGGTCCCATGGGTTTTTCCTTGCTTGTCAGTTTTCTTTACCGCAGCAGCGTGTTCTCACCCACGGTGCTGTCGGTGGTGCCGCGTGTGAACCAGGCGTTGATGATATCCACGGCGGCGTTGGCCAGCAGACTGCCGCTGCCGCCCTTCTCCACCACGATGGCAATGGCGATCTCCGGATCGTCATAGGGGGCATAGGCCACAAAAGTGCCGTTGGCGATGTCCGTTCCCACCTGAGCAGAACCGGTCTTGGCGCCGGCCTCCACCACACAGCGGGAAAACGCGCTCCGCAGCGAGTCGTATGTCAGGTCATGCATGCCCTTTGTCACTGCCGCCATAGTGCTGTCGGAGATATCCAGGTCGTTCAGCGGTCTTTTGTCATATACATCGATAACTCGCGAATTATCATAAGATTTAACGCTTTTCAGCAGGTGCGCCTCGTAGTGCTCACCGCCGGATACCAGCGTGGCCACATAGTTGGCCAGCTGCAGCGGCGTAAACAGGTTGTAGGACTGTCCGATGGCCGCTGTGATGGTCTGGCCGTCGGTCCACTCCCGGTCATGGGCCTCTGCCCATTCGGGGGAGGCCAGCACACCCGACTCATCCCCGATCTCAATGCCCGTGGACTGCCCCAGGCCGAAGGCCGTGGCGTACTCATCCAGCTTCTTGATGCCTGTCAGCCGGCCCACCTCGTAATAGAAGTAGTTGCAGGAGTCCACAATGGCCTGGCTGACATTGATGCGCCCGTGGGTGGTGTGGGCCTGCCGCCAGATCCAGCACATGGGCTGCGGATCGACGTAATAGGTATAGATGCCCCGGTCCTCGATGATGGTGCTGGGGGTGATGATACCCTCCTCCAGCGCCGCCACAGAGGTGCACAGCTTGAACGTGGAGCCGGGGGCGTAGATACCCTGGGTGGCCCGGTTGAACATGGGCAGCCGCTCGTCCTTTACCAGCTCTTCATAGTCCTGGTTGAACGTCTCCAGATCATAGCTGGGATAGCTGGCCATGGCCAGCACCTCGCCGGTGCCCACTTGGACCACCACCGCCGCGCCGCCGCGCTCATTGCTGTCTTTGTCGATCATGCCTTGGATGGTGCTGGCCAGTGTGTCCTCCACCACCTGCTGCAGGTCGATGTCAATGGTCAGCGCCACCGTGCCGCCGGGCTGGGGCTCGCGGGTGTACAGCTCACCCGTGATCTTGCCGTTTTCATCCGTGGTGATCAGCCGCTTTCCGTCCTTGCCGTGAAGATATTCCTCAAAGGCCTTCTCCACGCCGTCCTTACCCACCAGGTCGTTCATGTTGTAGCCCTTGTCGGCGTAGCCCACATAGCCGGTGCTCTCGTCGCTGCGCCACTCCTCCTGCCAGATGGCGCCCACGGTGCCCAGAATGTGCGCTGCCAGCGTCGTGTTGTACACACGCGCCGCCGCCGTCTTGATGGTCACGCCCTGGTACTTGCCGTCGGTGATCAGCCCCAGCAGCTCTGTGGACACGTCCTCAGCAAAGGTGTAGCTGCTGCGTCCGTCCAGTTCATAGCGCACGCCCGCGATCAGCCGGGCCTGTGCGTCCGTATAGCCCGCATCGATCTTGTACAGCTTCCGCATGGCCTCCAGCAGCTCGCCGCTGTCGCTGCTGTCGGGCAGCTTGTTGTCGCTGAGATACTCTCTGAAGCTCTTCGTCAGGCTTTTGCTGGTCAGTCGGGGGGAGGAGCCCGTGGTCATGGGCAGCGTGTCATTCCACGTCACGCCCTGCTCCTGGCACAGCTGTATCAGCCGCCAGATGGCATCGTTCAGCGCCGCCTCGTCCTTGCCGAAGCTGCTCTTGTCCAGCACCAGCGTATAGGCCAGCCGGTTGCTGACCAGCACCTTGCCGTTGCGGTCGGTGATGATCCCGCGTGAGGCCGTCACCGTCTCGCTGGTGGTGTTGCTGGTGATGGACCTGGCACGGTTCTCGCTGCCGTGTACCACCTGCGCGTCATACAGTACCGCCAAAAACAGTATCAGAAACGCGCCGAAGAATCCCAGCAGCATATATACCCGCCGCCGGGAGGGATGGGGATTTTTCATCATAGCATTGGTTCTCCTATTCGCTCTGCGTTCGCCTCTGCACCCGGCGGAACAGCGGATGCGCCGCCGCCGCGAGGGGCAGACTCACCGCGGCCTCTTTGGCCAGCAGCAGGGCGGCGGCGGTAAGCCCGGCGCCATTCTGCCCCGCCAGCACGGCCATGTGCAGCAGACCGCAGATCAGCATGGCCGCCGCCGTCACCGTCACCGAGCATACCACGCCCGCCATGATCACCTGCCCGCTCAGCAGCCAGGCGATGGCCGCGCCGATGAGAAACGCCAGCGCGTAAAAGCACGGCAGCCCCACCACCGGTGACAGCAGATCGCAGGCCAGACCGAAAAACACGCCGTACAGCAGCGCCTGTTCGTTCCGCTCCAGCGTGGCGGGGATCACCGCAATGGCCGGCAGCAGGAACGGATGCACGCCCCACACCCGGACATGTACCAGCACCAGCCCCTGCACCAATACCAGCGCCAGGGCGCACAGGCAATACAATATCCACTTGATGAGCACCGCCCGTCGCGTCATATCTGTCCTCCGTTATTCGATCACATCGAAATCCGTGATAATAAACATCTCGTCTATGTGCGTCACGTCGCACTTGGGCGACAGCACTGCGTAGCGGGCCAGTCCGCCGTCGTCGGTCTGCACCATGTCCACCGTGCCGATCACCAGCCCGGAGGGATAGTATCCGCCCAGCCCGGAGGTGACGATCACGTCACCCTTGATCAGGTTGGCACTGTCGCTGAGATACTGCAGGCGCAGCTTTCCCTCGGCCATCAGCGACAGGTCGCCGCAGGCCACGGCGGTCTCGCCGGTGCGGAATACCCGTGCGCCGAACTGTGAATCCGTGTCCAGCACCGTAGATAGTCTGCACCAGTTCAGCCCCACGTCCGTTACTACGCCCACCAGGTTCCCGGCGCTGTCCACGGCGCAGTCGCCCTGGGCCACGCCGTGCTGACTGCCCCGATCCAGCACCAGTGTGCTGGCCCAGTTGGACACATCCACCTGTGTCACATGGGCTGTCTCGAACTGCAGATCGCTGCGCTGCTGGCGCAGTCCCAGCAGCTCCCGCAGCTGCTGGTTCTCCTCCGCCGCGGGCTCCATCTGCCGCAGCTGCGACTCCAGATCGGCGATCTGCTGCCGCAGCTCCTCGTTTTCCTGCTGTAAGGCCTCCACGCTCTCGAACCGGTCGCTGACGCCTCCGATCCAGCCTGCCACAGCCGAGCCCGCCGCCCGGAAGGGCGAGGCGATCACGCCCAGGGCGTTGTGCAGCAGCCCCGTTCCGGAGCCCAGCGCCGACACCACGCACAGCACCACCGCGATGGTGGCCGCCGCGGCCAGCAGCCATATTCCCGTTTTCGTAAAAAATCGCTTCATTGGGTGTACCCCTGTATCAACCTAATAATGTTACGCCGAAGTTCTCCAGCATTTCCGCCAGCATCACCACCGGCAGTCCCATCACGTTAAAAAAGTCTCCGTCGATGCGCTCCACCAGCAGTGCGCCCTGCCCCTGCACGCCGTAGGCGCCGGCCTTGTCCATGGGCTCGCCCCCGGCGATATAGGCCCGCAGCTCCCGCTCCGTGGCCGGACGGAAATACACGTCCGTGCTCTGGGCGCGTGTCAGCAGCCTTTCGCCCTGCCGCACCGTCACACCGGTGCACACTGTGTGGTGCCGTCCCTGCAGCGCCGTCAGCATCTCCAGCGCTTCCGCCTCATCGGCGGGCTTGCCCAGCTTCCTGTCGTCCAGGAATACCATGGTGTCCGCCGTAATGACGATCTCCTCCGCGTCAGAGGCCACCGCCTGGGATTTTTCCCGCGAGATGTAGCACACCGTCTCCTGCGGTGTCAGTCCGGCGGGGAAGTACTCCTCCACCTCCGGTACCCGTATGACGAAGTCCCGGATGCCCATCCGCTGTAAAAGCTCCTGCCGCCGCGGCGATCCGGAGGCCAGTACGATTTTCGCCATGGCGCTCACCTGCCCGTGGAGCCGAATCCGCCGGCGCCCCGCTCGGTCTCGTCCAGGTCGTCCGTCAGCGTCACCGTGGGCTGTACTACCGGCACCACCATCAGCTGCGCGATCCGGTCTCCGGGCTGCACCGTGTAGGCCTCGCTGCCCAGATTCACCAGCCCAACGCCGATCTCACCGCGGTAGTCGCTGTCGATGACGCCCACGCCGTTGCTCAGGCATACGCCCTTTTTGATGCCCAGCCCGCTGCGGGCGAATACCAGCGCCGCATACTCCGGCCCCGGCAGCGCGATGGCCAGGCCCGTGGGCACCAGTCGCCGCTCCCCGGCGTTCAAAGTCACCGCCTCGTCGATGCACGCGCACAGATCCATGCACGCTGCCCCCGTCGTGGCGAACCGCGGCAGCGGGATCTCTGTGCCGATTTTCGGCGATAAAGCCTTGATCTTCAACTCCATAGTAACACCTTTTTCTCTCGAAAATGAATACAAAATGTAAATTTAAGCTGTGATTATACTGCGTGTTGTCACATTGCGGCCGTTGTGTCCCGTTGTAGGGGCGGACGACTCTGTCCGTCCTGCGCTGTCCTCACTCTACGCCCCGGTAAAACAGCCCTCTGGTGCTGTCCTCGCCGGCGGTCATTTCGCCCCGGTTGTGGGAGCGCGCAATGGCCGCGCACTCCTCCGGCGTCTCCGTAGTGAACCGCAGCCGCCCGTAGGTCAGGCCGCACCGGAACACCTCCGGCTTGTCCGCCAGCACCAGTGTTTTCCCGTTTTCGATCTCACACCGGCACCCGTAGGCGCACAGCACCGGAAATTGCTCGCCCCGCCGGTCTGTCAACAGGCTGCCCGCCCCGTGGGCGCAGTCCGCGTTGTTCTTTGTCACGCAGTTCTCCGTGATCATCAGCGGCAGCCGCCCATACACGATGCCCTCGCAGGGGATGTATTTTCTCAGATCCCGTACCTGCTGCCACCGCAGCTCAAAGCTGGCTGTCACAGAGGCAAGGCCCCTGTCCTGCCAGAATTTCACCGCCCGGCTGTTGTATACGTTCAGCCCGAAGTCGCCCCGCAGCGTCCGGCCCAGTCCCTCTGCAATGGCCAGATGTCCCAGATTCCCGATGCTTACGGACTGCACCTCCGGGTGTCGTGCCAGAATATCCCGGAATACCGCCTCGTCCGCCGTGCGGAATACCCGCGGCAGCACTGCGCAGAACTCCGTCTGTCCCGCGTAGGGCGACAAGTCCATCTTGTCCAGCAGCTCCGCCGGGATATACACGATGGCGGGCCTTTCCGCCAGCAGCGCGGCCGTCAGCTGCTCCGGGCGGCTGATGGAAAATGTGAAGTGCACTTCCTGTTTTCTTTCCGGCGCGTCCGGCAGAGGAGGAACAGGCCGCTCCCGCCGGGCAGGGATGTCCTGCCGCCGCTGCGCCAGCTCGTCCAGCAGTTCCCGGCGCAGACCGTTGACGGCGCTGGCGGATACCATCAGCCCCTCGTCCAGTTCTATCTCAATGCTGCCTGCCGTGAACACGGTGCCGCCGGTCTTGGTCAGCCGCTGCCGCAGCTCCTCCGCCGTCACCGCCCGGTTCCGGGCCTCCTCCGGTGCATCGCCTGTGGCCATGGCTATGGTCACGCCGTTCCGGACGGCGCACGCGCCGCCCAGCCGCACCGGTTCGCCCCGGCGCACCGTCAGATGGAGGTTCACCGGTATCTTTCGATTTTCTTTCCCGTTTTCGTATAGCTCCCGCGCTCTGGCGAACAGCTCCTTCGGCTCCGGCAGGCCCTCCGGCCGCGTGCCGAACATGGCCCGGCCCTTCCGGCCCAGCCAGTACCCGTCCGTAAAGCCGCTGCGGGAGAATGCCTGCTCCAGCGCGTTGGACTCCGCCGCCGTGGGCTGCCGCTTTTCCTTCAGCAGCCGGCGGTAGATGGACGTGACCACCGCCACATACTCCGGGCGTTTCAGCCGTCCCTCGATCTTCAGACAGCTGACGCCCATGTCCTCCATCTCCTGCAGATAGGCCGACAGATTGGCGTCCTTCAGACTCAGCGGATAGCTGTTCCTGCACGGCCCGTTCACGCCGTAGGGCAGCCGACAGGGCTGGGCGCAGGCGCCCCGGTTGCCGCTGCGCTGCCCCAGCACGGCGCTCATCTCGCACTGGCCGGAGTAGCACATGCACAGCGCCCCATGGCCGAATACCTCGATCTCCGCGCCGCATCCGGCGCAGATCTCCCGCACCTCGCCGCGGTCCAGTTCGCGGGCCAGTACCACCCGCTCCATGCCCAGGGCCGCTGCCTCGTTGGCGCCGCCCAGGGTGTAAATGCTCATCTGCGTGCTGGCGTGGATGGGCAGATCCGGTACGATCTCCCGCGCCAGCGACAAAAGCCCCCAGTCCTGCACCAGCACGGCGTCCGCGCCCATGGCGCTGGCCCGGCGTAGCGCCTCCGCCGCCCCGTCCAGCTCCCGGTCCGTCACCAGCGTGTTCAGCGTCAGAAAGACTCTTACGCCTCGCAAATGGCAATACGCCACCGCCGACGCGAATTCCTCGTCGGTAAAGTTTTTCGCGCCCCGCCGCGCATTGAACGCGCCGAAGCCCATGTACACCGCGTCCGCGCCGCTCTGCACGGCGGCCACCAGTGCCTCAAAGCCCCCTGCCGGGGCCAGCAGCTCCATCATCCGCGGCGGTTGCTCTGGTTCTGGGCGTTCTGCAGCTTGCGGCGCAGGTCCGCCGCCTCGCTCTTGGCGCGGCTGGCCTCGTCCAGATAGGTCTTCACCTGCCGGCGCAGATTCTCCGCGCCCTCCTGCGCCTTGGTCAGCTGGTCGGCCAGATTCACCGCCGCCAGCACCGCCGCCGCGTCGCGGCTCATATGGGCGTTGTCCATCAAGTTACGCATTTCCGTGTCCACCATGCCGCCTATTTTCTCCATGTAGGCGGCGTCCTCCTCCGCCACAAGGATGTACTCCGTGCCGCAGATGGTCATCGTTACCCGGTTCGCCATGCCAAAGCCCTCCTTAGTCCGTGTCGTTGGTATACATACCTATACATAATCCATTATACCACAAAACCCGCCGGAGAAAAGCCTATTTTGCCGAAAAGCGGAAATTTGTAAAAAGTTGTCCCGTCCCGCTTTACGCCGCCCCGCTTTTCGTGTACAATGGATGGCACTATGAGAGAAGGGAGGTCATCTCCATGGACGGATATATTCTCCGCGATACGGAAAAACAGCAGCAGCTGACGCTCAGCACCGACGCTGCGGATAAGTTGCTGCGCAGCGGCCAGGGCGATGCCGCCCTGCTGTATCTGGCCCTGCGCCGCTTTGGCCGCGGCGTCACGCCGGAGGAGCTGGAAAAGGTTCTGCCCATCAGCCGCCTGCGCATCGACGCGGCGGAGAAGGTGCTGCAGGAGCTGGGCCTCCTGCCCCGTCCCTCCCACCCGGTGCCGCCCGCCCCGGCGGACGAGCGCCCGGTCTACACCGCCCAGGATATCGCCGGCCTGCTGACAGATAACGAGGGGTTCCGCCTGCTGGTGCCCCAGACGGAGCAGCAGCTGGGCAAGAAGCTGCGCACCGCCGACCTGCAGGTGCTGGCCGGACTCTATGACGACCTGGGCATGCCCGCCGACGTGATCTATCTCCTGGTCTGCCACTGTGTGGAGCGGGCCCGCCGCCTGTGGGGCGAGGGCCGCCGTCCCACCCTGCGCCAGATCGAGAAGGAGGGCTACCGTTGGGCGCAGCTTGGTATATTTGACCAAAATTCCGCCTCTGTATACCTCAAGAAATGGGCGGATTATGACAGGAAGTGCACTTCCTATTTAGTGAATTTACGGATTCTTAACAGGCCCCCTGTGGAGGCCGAGCGCCGTTATATCTACCAGTGGATCGACATGGGCTTCCCGCCGGAGACGGTGGCCCTGGCCTATGAACGCACGGTGTTTTACAAGAAGGATCTCAACTGGCGCTACCTCAACGGTATCCTGCGCCGCTGGCACGAGGCCGGCTGGCACACCCCCGCCCAGGTGGAGCAGGGCGAAAAGAGCGGCAAGAGCGGCAAGCCCGCCGCCCCCAAGCCTGCCGCCCCCGCCGGGGACAAGGACGCCTGGATGCGCCGCTATATAAAGAGGTGAGAGTATGTCATACGACGGTATCATCATGCAGCGGGCCATCGCCCGCTTCGACCAGGCCAAGCAGCGCCGCGAGGCCGAGACAGAGCAGCGCCGCCGCGCCGTGTTCGCCCGCCAGCCCCGCCTGCGGGAGATAGACCGTGCCCTCCGCGGCACTATGAGCCGCATCGTGGCCGCCGCGGCCAGGCGGGGAGAGGATCCCCTGCCCGCCCTTCGCGCCCTGCGGGACGAGAACCTGGGCCTCCAGCGTGAACGAGCCGCCCTCCTGCAGGAGATGGGCTATCCCGCGGACTATCTGGAGGATACGCCCGCCTGTGCCGCCTGCGGCGACACCGGCTATACCCGCTCCGGCGTCTGCGACTGCCTGAAGAAGTATTACGCCCGCGAGCAGCTGGCCGAGCTGTCCCGCCTCCTGCCCCTGGGCGAGGCCCGGTTCGAGACGTTCCGCTTCGATTTATACGACAGCAATGTGTGGGACAGCTACGGCATTTCCCCACGCGCCAATATGGAGCATAATTTCGACGTCTGCCGCGACTACGCCAACCAGTTCTCCAAGGGCGGCGGCAGTCTGCTGCTCTCCGGCGGCACCGGCCTGGGCAAGACTTTCCTCTCCGCCTGTATCGCCCGCGTGGTCAGCGAGGCCGGTTTCTCCGTGGTCTACGACACCGCCATCAGCGTGTTTGCCCGGTTTGAGGATGCCAAGTTCCGCCCCGACGACGCCGGCGACGCCGACGTCCGCCGCTGCGAGAACTGCGATCTGCTGATTCTGGACGACCTGGGCACCGAGATGACCACCTCCTTTGTCCAGAGTGCCCTGTACCAGATCGTCAACGGCCGCATGCTCTCCGGCAGGTCCACCATCATCAGCACCAACCTGAACCCGGACGAGCTGTCCGCCCGCTACGGCGCGCCTATCCTGTCCCGTATCGAGGGCGCCTACGAGATCCTGCCCTTCTTCGGCGACGATATCCGTACAAGACGATAATGCGCCGCGCCCGTCCCGACAGGGGCGGGCGTATTTTTTTATTTCCCGCCCTTTTTCGCCCTTTTTCGCCCCGCCTCCCGCCGTACAATGGTCCCAAAGGAGGTGCCGCCCATGAAAAAAGAACAAAAGACCGATTTTCTCTCCACCCGTGTCCGCTGCGTTCCCATCAACGACATTCGCCCCAACCCCCAGCAGCCCCGCCGCCGCTTCGATCCGGAGGGCCTGCAGGAGCTGGCGGCCAGCATCGCCGCCTACGGCATCCTGCAGCCCCTCACCGTCCGGCAGCAGGGAAGCGTCTACGAGCTGGTGGCCGGCGAACGCCGCTGGCGCGCCGCCCGCATTGCCGGACTCCGCCAGGTGCCCTGTCTTCTGGCCCGCGTGGACGAGGAGGACGCCGCCCTGCTGGCCCTGATCGAAAATCTCCAGCGCCGCGATCTGGATTACATGGAGGAGGCCGCCGCCATCGCCCGCCTGCTGCGCCGCTACGGGCTCAGCCAGCAGCAGGCGGCGGAGAAGCTGGGCCGCTCCCAGTCCGCCGTGGCCAACAAGCTGCGGCTCCTGCGCCTGGAGGAGCCCGTGGTGGAGGTTCTTCACCGCTATGATCTGGCCGAGCGCCATGCTCGCGCCCTGCTGCGTCTGGAGGATCCGGAGCAGCGTCTGGCTGCCGCGGAGCATATCGGGAAGCAGCAGCTGAATGTCTCCGATGCCGAGGCGTACATAGACCGTCTGGTCACCCAAAACCAGACTACCCCTCTCCGCCGCCGGACGTCCTACGTCATCAAGGATGTCCGCCTGTTCCTCAACAGCGTGGACCGCGGCGTGAAAATGATGCGCACCGCCGGCGTGGGGGCCAAGGTCTCCCGCCGGGACACCGACGAGGCCATCCTTCTCACCGTCACCATCCCCCGCGCCAAACCGCAAAAAGAGGTGTCGTAACGCTTTTGTAACCCTTTCCTTGACAAACCGTGGTACAATGCAGAGGTAGTGCCGCACTTTGCCGGCATTGCCCAAACATAACGATATAAAAGGAGGGGACGATATGAGCGAAGAAACCAATATGTCCTCTGTTACCACCGAGACTCCGGCCCCCGCGCCGGAGAAAGCGCCCCTGTCCGGCGGCAAAAAGGCCGGACTCATTATCGGCATCATCGCCGCGGTGCTGGTGCTGGCCTACGCCGGCTGCTGCGTGGCGGCCAACGCGCTGTATTCCCATGTGGCCTTCCCCGGCACGTCGGTGCTGGGCATGGACGTGTCCGGCCTGTCGGCGCAGGAGGCGGAGCGGCGCTGGACGGAGCAGGGCAGCGCCCTGCTGGACGGCACGGTCATCAAACTGACCCGTGACGGGCAGGAGACCGGCAGCACCACACTTTCCCAGCTGGGCGTGACCGTTCTGCCTGTCTATGTCTCCAAGGCCGCCGGCTGCGACATACAGGACCGCGGCTGGGGCAGCGATGTGGCCGCCTTTTTCCGCGGCGGCTGGCGCTTTATCGAGAGCTGGTTCAAGGCCGTGGATGTCACGCCTCAGCTGGACGTGGATGATACCGCGCTCACAGCTGCTTGTGAGCAGCTGTCCGGCACCGTGGGCTGCACCGTAGTGGACGGAGGCTATCACCTGGCGGAGGGCGAGGGCCTGTACATCACCAAGCCGCAGGACGGCGAGCAGCTGGACGCGGCGGCGCTGCGCGCCGCGCTGATGCAGCGCTTCGAGAGCCGCGATCTGTCCGTGGCGGCCCGGTCCGTGGAATGTGAGTTCGCAGCCCGCACCGCCGCCCCCCTGGACGTGCAGGCGCTCCACGATGAGATCACCGGCACCATGGCCGCCGCTATCTGCGATAAATCCACCGGCAAGCCCACCCAGTCCCGCGTGGGCGTCCAGTTCGACGTAGAGACCGTGCAGGCCCAGCTGGACGCCGCCCAGCCCGGCGAGGAGTTCCTGGCCGACGCCCAGGTGCAGTTCCCGCCCGCCGCCACCGAGGAGCTGGAGAGCGCCATGTTCCGCGATGTCATCGGCACCTGCACCACCACCTGCGCCGGCCCCTGGGGCCGCCGCCAGAATATCAAGCTGGCCTCCGCCGCCATCAACGGCCGCATCTATAACCCCGGTGAGGAATTCTGGTATAACGCCACTGTGGGCCAGCGCACCGAGGCGCGGGGCTTCCAGCCCGCCGCCGCCTATTCCGGCGGCAAGACCGTCACCTCCATCGGCGGCGGTATCTGCCAGGTGTCCTCCACGCTGTATTACGCCACGCTCATGGCCGATCTGGAGATCGTCCTGCGCTACGCCCATATGTTCGATCCCGGCTATATGCCCGTCACCGGCTGTGACGCCACGGTCAGCTGGGGCGGCCCGGACTTCGCCTTCCGCAACAGCACCAACTACCCCATCAAGATCACCACCAGCTATAACGACGATACCAATCAGCTGACCGTCACCCTCCTGGGCACCAAGACCGACGACCACTATGTGGAGATGACCAACCAGTTCCTCTCCTACTCCGAGCGCCAGACGGTCTATCAGGAGTCTGAGTCCGTGGCTCCCGGCACCACGGAGGTGGAGCAGTACGGCCATAACGGCTACGCCGTCCAGACCTACCGCAACGTCTACGCCGGCGACGGCACGCTGATCAGCAGCAGGAAAGAGGCCTACAGCGACTACGACCGCGCCGACAAGATCATCCTGGTCGCCCCCGGTGAACTCCCGCAGTAAAAGGCTATACAAAAAAGAGAAGCACCCGCGGGTGCTTCTCTTTTTTGCGTATATGCGGTCTCTTACTCTCTCCGCAGCGCCTCGATGGGATTCAGCTTCGACGCCTTCACCGCCGGCACCAGGCCGAACACCACGCCGATGACCATGGAGAAGGCTACCGCGATGATGCACGCCGGCACGCTGATGGCCACCGGCGTCCCCATAATGTGGGACATCATCTCCGCCAGTCCGATGCCGCTGGCCACGCCCAGTATGCCGCCCATGCTGGTCAGCACCGCCGCCTCGGTCAGGAACTGCCAGCGTATCCGGCTCTGCTGCGCGCCGATGGCGATCTTCAGTCCGATCTCGCGGGTGCGCTCGGTGACGGACACCAGCATGATGTTCATCACGCCGATGCCGCCCACCACCAGAGAGATGGCCGCGATCCAGATCAGCTGCTTGTTGGTGCTCTCCGACAGGCTCTGCAGGTCGCTGGCCTGCTGCAGCAGGTCCTTGGACTGATACTTGTACTTCGTCGTCCGTATGGCGTTCTCGTTCAGATACTTGGCCACGTTGTCGCCCGCCACGGTCATGTCGTTGGTGCTGGTGGCCCGCACCGCCGCGTACTGCGGCTCGTCATACCGATACGGCACCGCCCAGCACACATCCGGGATAAAGATGGTCCCCGCCGTGCTTCCGGCGTACATCTGATAGTCCTGGAAGCTGTTGATCACCGGCCCGCTGCTGCTGCGGGAGGACACCACGCCCACCACCGTGAACGGCTCGCCCCGGATCTCCACCGTGCCGCCGATGGGGTTCTCGCCCTGGAACAGCGACTGCGCCGACTTCGTGTCGATCAGCGCCACGTTCCGCCGGTTCTCATAGTCCGCCGCCGTGAAGGCCCGCCCGTAGTTCACCGCGTAGTCCACGGCGTCCAGATAGTGGTCGTCCACGCCGTACAGCGATCCGCTGAAGCTGCTGTTGCCCACATACACGTTGTCGCACCACTCGCGGGAATAGTACATGCCCACCAGCGACACGCCGTCCAGCTTCTCCATCTCGCCGCGCATCTCCCGCGTCACGGGATCGATGCCCTCCGGCAGCGCCGAATAGTTCAGGTCGAAATACCCCTGACTGTCCGTGGATTCGATGGTCACCCGCACCACGTTGTTGCCTGCGCCGATCAGGTTCTGCTTGATCTGCTCGTTGGTGCCCTGAATGGTGGATACGATGGTGATGATGGCCGCGATGCCGATAATAATGCCCAGCATGGTCAGAAACGACCGCAGCTTGTGGCTCCATACGCCCTGGAGGGCGAGATTGACATTTTCCAACATATCGTTATCCCGCCTCCTTTATATGCCGTAGTTGTACAGCTGGTCGGCCGTGGCCTCCGTCGTGCGGGCGCCCTCCACCACGTCGCGCCCGTAGGGGAACGCCACATAGTCGTTCACGGTCAGCCCGCCGCGTATCTCGGTATAGCTGCCCCACAGGTTGCGCCCGGTCTGCACCCAGCGCTTCTCCAGCCTGCCGTCCGCGCCGCGCACCATAACGTAGCTCTTGCCGCTGTCCTCGCGGATGAACATGCTCTCCAGATACAGCGTGTCGCCGCTCTGCTCGCCGCTGTTTTTCTGATACTCGATCTCCACATAGTCGTTGGGCTCCAGATTGGCGTCCTCGGTGACGAACACCTTGAAGGGGTAGTAGGACACATTGCTGTTGCCGTCGCCCCAGTTATTTCCGTTGCTGGTGGGATAGTCGTCGATGGACACGATGGTCCCCTCGCAGTAGGCGCCGGTCATCCAGCTGCTGACGGACACGGTGTCGCCCACCTTCACGCTGCCCAGCTCCATTTCGCTGAGGGTGCCGGTGACGTAGTACCCGCCGCCGCCGGACAGCTCCACCACGGCCTCGCCGTTGTTATAGGCCTCGTCCGGGTCCCGCACGGTCTTGACGGTGCCGTCGAACTCCGCGTACACATTGCCGTCGCCCAGCTCCGCCAGCTTCTTGTCCAGGCTCAGCTTCGCCACCTTCAGATTGACCTCCTGCTCCTTCACCGCCTGCGTCTTGTCCAGAATGGCCTTGTTCAGATCGGTCTGCGTCATAGAGGCATCCAGCAGCTCCTGGGCAATAGCCAGCTTCCGCTGGATCTTTTTGTAATTCTCCGTGCTGTAGGTCTGGCCCGGATCCACATAGTCGGCCAGATCGCAGAACTGGAAAGAAAACTCCGTGGAAGCGGGTGTCACGGTAGTGCCGTTTTCATCCGTAACGGCGGGAATACACGTCTCTACCAGCAGAAGTCCCTGGCTGCTGGGTTCGCCGGCTGTCTTGTTTTCGGCGCGGGTAACCAGCACCAGATAGGTCTTGATCTCTCTCTTTCCGTCCGCGTCTTCGGGTTGCGCACGCTTCAAGCCCGGCAGATCAGTGGTACCATCATGCAGTATCGTCTGCAGTGTATTGTCGTTCAGCGTGAGAGAGGACAGCACCTGATAGTACAGCGGATGGTCCTTGTCATTGCCGGTGCTGTCCTTCACGTCGATTTTGCCGTTTGCTATTGTGGCATTGGGATCGTAATGGTTGTCTTTGTTGATCTTGTCGATCTCCGCTTGCAGCTCGGCTGCCAGCTTATCGTATTCCGCCTGCAGCGTCTCCTTATTCTTTGCCTTTTTCAGCAGCTCCAGCTCGTTTTTCATGACCTCCAGGTTCTCCGCCTGCCGGTCATATTCGATCCTGGCCCGCTCCACCGTGGCCTGGGTAAGCGTGGAGTCGTAGCTGATGAGGGCCGTGCCCTTCTTGACCGTGTCGCCCTCCTTCACCCAGACCTTTTTCACCGTCTGGCTCTGGGAGATATATATTTTCTGCAATTTGTCCGTGGTCACCATGCCGCTGGTGTTGGAGCTGTCGCCCCAGTAGCTGGTCATGGCGAAGTCGTTGACGGCGTACACGTTCACGTCGCCCCGCTGGGCGTTCCGGGCGATGGTCAGACCGCCCCATACCGCGCCGCAGCCCGCGACCACGCACACGGCGGTGATGATGGCCTTCTTCAGCTTTTTGCTCATGTGCGGCTTCTCGCCGTCGGGGCGCTTTTCGCCCAGGTGCAGCCTTTCCCGCAGCGTCAGCTTTTCACTCATAGTCGTCACCTCCCGACAGTACGCCGTCCCGTATGGTCATGACCTTGGCGGCGTGGTTGGCGATGGAGCGGTCGTGGGTGATCATGATGATGGTGGAGCCGCCGTCATGCAGCTGCTGGAACAGCTCCATCACCGCCGCGCCGCTGGCGCTGTCCAGCGCGCCGGTGGGCTCGTCGGCCAGCAGCAGCTTGGGCCGGCCCACGATGGCGCGGGCAATGGCCACGCGCTGGCACTGCCCGCCGGACAGCTGGTCGGGCCGGTGGTCGATGCGGTCGGCAAGGCCCACGGTCTCCAGCGCGGCGCGGGCGCGTTCCAGCCGCTCCGCCTTCTTTACCCCGCCGTACAGCAGGGGCAGCGCCACGTTCTCCAGCGCCGTCAGCTTCGGCAGCAGGTTGAAGCTCTGGAACACGAAGCCCAGCTCCTTGTTCCGCACCTCCGCCAGCTGCTTGTTGTTGCAGGTGGTCACGTCCCGCCCGCCCAGCAGATAGCTGCCGCTGGTGGGCACGTCCAGACACCCGATCAGATTCATCAGCGTGGTCTTGCCGCTGCCGGAGGGGCCCATGATGGCCAGATATTCGCCCTCCTCCACGTCAAGGCTCACATTCTTCAGGATATGTGCAACGCCCTTGCCCATAGGGTAGTCCTTGCAGATATCGCGCATTTCCAGTATCATGCTCAGCCCTCCACGATGGCGGGCACGGTGGCGTCCGCCATGCCGCCGGGCAGCACGGTCACGGTGCTGCTGCTGTCATCGGCGGGCATATCGCCGCCGTCCGCGCCGTCCATGGGTACGTTCTCGTCGAATGTATCGCCGTCGCCGCCCTCGATGTAGCCGTCGTCGGGGTATACGTCGCCGCCGGTGCTGGGATCAAATGTGGCGTCGTCATAGGTGACGCACGTCATGCCCGCCTTCAGACTCTCGTCCGGGAAGGCGATGTAGTCCTCCGCCGTCAGGCCGTCCAGCACGGGATAGGTGTCCGCCTCCATGTTGTATTCGCCCAGCTTGACGCTGCGCTTTTCCAGCTTGCCCTTGCTGTTCTGGGCCCACACCCAGGCGCTGCCCTCGGCGTCATTGATGAAGTAGCTGGGCAGATTGATAAGGCTCTCGTCCTGCTGGTCCTCCTGGCCGTAGTCCGCCTCTATGTACACATGCTGGCCCATCAGCAGCCCCTCGCCGTTGCCCTCCAGCGTCACATAGAACGGATACTTGCTGGACATGGCGGTGTCGCTGTCGCCGTAGTCGCTGCGCGTCTGCTGGGCGTTGTTCCAGTCGATGGAGCTGATGCTGCCCTTCCAGGTCTGGTCGCTGACGCGGGAACGGATGACCACCGCCGTGCCCTCGGTGAGCACACTGGCGTTGTTCTCGTTGACGTAGCCCTTGATGCGGAAGCCGCCCGTCTCCACGATGGTCATGAACGGCAGGGCGTTGCCGTAGCTGTCCGTGCCGCCGTCCGCGTTCAGCGACTGCACCTCGCCGGCCACCGGAGATGTCACCGATCCGTTCTGGGTGTTGGTCTTCAGCTTCTCGATGTCCTTCTTCTTGGTGGAGATGTTGGCCTTTGTCTCCAGCACCTTCACATTCTGCTCCCGCAGATCCAGGGAGTACTGCCGCTTGGTGGCGTCGTCATAGGTGCTGTCCATCAGCTTCTGTATGCGCTCCAGCTCCGCCTGCTGGTCCTCCAGCGTGGCGTTCAGCTGCTCCAGCTCCAGCTGGGCCATCTCCAGATCTGTGCGCACCTGGCTCAGATCATAGGTGAACAGTACGTCGCCCTCCTTCACCGTGTCGCCCACCTTGACCTTGATGGTGTCCACCGTCATGGAGTCGTTCTTTTTGATGGTCGTCTCACCCAGCGGGCTCACGATGCCGGCGAACCGGTCCGCCAGACCTACGGAGCCCAGTCCGCAGATCATGGACACGGACTGTACGGAGGCTTCGCCCTCCGCCGCGCCGCAGCCGGACGCGCAGCCCAGCAGCATCACCAGCGCCAGCACAAAAGCAGCTTTCTTCATGTCATAGTCTCCTTTTCCTTTCCCGCTGCGCTTGCGGGTGTTTTCCGCCCTGCGGATGCGGCGGGGTGTTCCGCCTGCGGGGAATTTTTCCTATTCTCTTTGACGGAGCGGCTCCCGTTTCCGTTCCGTCTCTTTCGCAAAAACTCTCTCCGCCGGCCGCGCCTCCGGCGAGTGCATTTTCCATATCATACCATGCCCGCCCAGCCGCAATTGTGAACAAACCGTGAACGCGCCATTAAGACCTTCCTAAGCTTCCGTATCAATTTGGTGCCAAAACCCCGTCTGGAATATTGACAGCCCGTGCCGCCTTGGCCTATTATTACAATGTAACATATTATGCGCCGTGTCCAGGTTGAACATCAACCTTTTGTACAGGTATGAATTCAACTGGACATTCCCCAAAGATACTATACAAAAACCACCGGCAGGAGGCTTGCTATGAACAAAAAACGCATCCGGCAAATGGATCTGGCGCTGCGCCGCCGCCTTTCAGACCGCCCCGCCTCGGACTATTTTGCCCCCCAGAATGACCTTCTCCGCACCATCGAGACCGAGGGCTATATGCAGCGTTTTTCCTGTCTTTTCAACGGTTCCCGCGTTCTCTGCGCCGATGTTCTGGCCCTCTGCCTGCCGGATATGGAGGCCCTGTGCCCCGGCGGCTCCGGCGCCCCCCAGGAGGGCTGGCTGGCCTATACCTACGACTATGCCCGCCGCCTTCTCTACCCCGAAAAGACCGAGACCGATCCCTTTTCCGCCGGCGCGGCATTCTTTTTGTCGGTATTACAGGTGATTTTTGCTGCTGAATCAGAAATTTTGCCCCACGATCCGGCCTGGACATTCGATTTCCTCACCGATGAAGAGCTGGCCGACAGTCCCGCTGCACCGTCCTACAATCGCTTTCTGCGTCTGTGGAAGCGGGAATTTGTGTACGAATTGATGCGTTTGGGCCTGGAAACCACACCTTTCCGCACATTGGAGCACATTGCCGGCGTCCATCATATCGCCGTTACCGCCGCCCGCGCCCTGCGCAGAAGCGGCACGTCGGTGGACGTAGCGCTGGTGTCCGGCGCCGCCGCCGGCCACGATCTGGGCAAGTTCGGCTGCCGCCCCGGCGAGAGAGTCCCCTATCTGCACTATTTCTACACGGACCAGTGGTTCCGCCGCCGCAAGATGACCGACATTGGCCATGTGGCCGCTAACCACTCCGTCTGGGATCTGGAGCCGGACTACCTGTCTGTGGAAGCGCTGCTGCTGATCTACGCGGACTTCCGCGTTAAACAGCTGCGCGGTGCGCACGGAGAGGAGATCACCCGCATCTCCACGCTGGCTGAGGCGTTCCAGATCATTCTGGATAAGCTGGATGATGTGGACGGCGAGAAGAAAAAGCGCTATACCCGTGTTTACGCCCGGCTGGAGGATTTTGAGCAGTTTATGGTCAGCCAGGGCGTGGACGTGACCATGTCCGGCGGAGACACACCGCCCCTGCCGGAAAAGCACACGGCCTTGATGACAGACGACGAGGCCCTGCGCGCCCTGACGCTGCGGTGCGTGGGCCACAACATGGAGCTCATGCACCGGCTTACCGATCAGCGCAGCTTTGCCCGGCTGCTGGAGGAGGCCCGCGGAGAGACGGACTGGCGCCGCCTGCGCGCCTATCTGGCCGTGCTGGAATCCTACTCCCTGTATCTGCACATTCCCCAGAAGGTGCAGACGCTGACCTTCCTTTATGAGCTGCTGATGCACCGCGAGGGCGACATCCGCCGTCAGGCGGCGGCGCTGCTGGGCGAGATCATTGCCGGGTTCCATGCGGGCTATGCCAAGGAGCGTCCGGAGGGCACACGCCCCGATCCCAAGGCCATCACCGATGTCGACCAGTGGAAGCTGTATCTGGATAAAATGCTCTATCCCGACCACAAGCTGATGCCCCAGCATCGGCGCTGGATCGGCTACACGCTGAAGTTCGCGGTGGGCTCGCTGCTGAGCCACTGCCCTGGGCGGGAGGAGCGCTTCCTGGCGCCGGTGTTCGCCTATTACCGCAGGCCGGAGAGCCTGGACGATTACACCGCTTTCCAGCTGCTGGACACCGCCGCCGCGCTGCCGGACGAGGCCTACAGTTCCCGCCGTGCCCAGCAGATGACGGCATTTGCCGCCGCCCTGTCCCGGCGGGAGGATCTGACCATCCGCATGGCTTCCGTGCTGCTGCTGGATCGGCTGTATCGGCTGTATCCCGATCAGGGACGCGCTCTGGAGGCGGTGGAAGCCGTGCCGTGTGATGACAGCGGTACGCTGCGTTATCTGAAGCAGGATGTGCTGTCCGAGGGTGAACCCATCCTGCTGCCGGAAGAGGTAGTGTCCGAGATATTCCTGGACAACCTCAAGACCGCTACCCCGTGGATCACCAAGCAGGGGAACCTGCGTCTGCTGACGGACTTCGCCCGCAGCGGACAGAGCCCCGCTCTGCACATCGCCACCCATCTGTCCAACCTCATCAAGGTCAGCGACCGCGTTACCGTCCGCCACAGCGCCGGCAACGCACTGCTGGCGCTGGCGCCCCGGCTCACCGCCGATCAGCGCAATGAAGTGGCGGTGGAGCTGTGCCGCGGGCTGGAACTGGGACAGCAGGAGTTCACCAAATATATCCCTGATTATCTCGGCCGCTTTGCCCTGTGGCTGCCGCCGGCGGAGCTGGACGAGGTGCTGGACGACCTGCATGTGAACCTGAGCTCCTCCGACAGCCGCGTTACCGCCTCGGTGCTGGACACCGTCGGCGTGATCTATGAGGAGTATGATGTCTACCGTACCCGCTTTCCGGAGACGGACGACGCCTACCGCCGCCGTCGGGAACGGCTGCTGGGCCTGCTGATGCGCGGCCTCAGCGGTATCGACGGCGCCACCCGGCAGGAGGCGCTGTTCGTGCTGGGCCGACGTGTCTTCGGCTCCGGTCAGCTGGGCCGGCACGAAAAGCGCCGGGCGTTTATGCTTACTGAGAGAAAATTGCTGTCCGCGCAGGACGAATTCCCCGGCGAAGGGCTGACGTTCTATTACCGGGCGGCCATGCTGGGCAAGCTGTACCGCTTTATCACCGAGGAGCGTCTGTTCCACAAGGGCTTTGACTTCGGCGAGTCCCGGCCCGTGGCCTTTTTCCCCGGCACCTTTGATCCATTTACTCTGTCCCACAAGGGGATCGTCAAGGCTATCCGTGATCAGGGCTTCGAGGTGCTGCTGGCCATCGACGAGTTTTCCTGGTCCAAAAAGACGCAGCCCTACCGGCTGCGGCGGCGCATTGCCGCTATGGCGGTGGCGGATGTGTTCCATGTCAGCATATTTCCGGAGGATTTTCCGGTGAATATCGCCAATCCGGAAAACCTGCACCAGCTGCGTGAAGCATTTCCGGGCCGCAGTGTGTCCATCGTGGTGGGCAGTGATGTGGTGCTGCATGCCTCGTCCTACAAAAAGCCCGCGATGCCGGATTCCATCCACACCTTCGACCATGTGGTGTTCCGCCGCACCGAGCCGGACGCCGAGCCCGCCGATTACAGCTGCATCACCGGCAGAGTGCTGGAGCTGACGCTGCCGCCCCAGCTGGAGGAGATCAGTTCCACCCGCATCCGCGAAGCGGTGGACGCCAACCGGGACATCTCCAATCTGATCGATCCCACGGTGCAGGAGTTTATCTATCGCCGGGGCCTGTACCTCCGCGAACCCCAGGACAAACCCGTTCTGCGGACGGAGGATCTGAGCTTTCTTCCCGCTTCGCCGGAGACGGCGGAGAAGTTCCTGCGCACCATGCTGTCCGTGTCCACCGCCGCCGCTCTGCGGCAGCAGCTGGAGGACCACGGCGATGATGTAATGGTCTGCCGGGGTGCGGACGGCGCCATTCTGGGTGCGGCCAGCTACACTTGCCTGGATTCCGCCCATCTGTTTGCCCGGCTGGGCGATCCGGCGCTCTCCGGGCTGGTGCGCCAGAATGCCGGCGGCCGGACGCTGCTCATCAGCGGCCTGTTCGTGCCCCGCGGCGAGCGGCAGAACGATATCTGCCAGCTGCTGATCACCGAGGTACTGACCTTGGCGCTGAGCCGTGAATTCACCTACGCCTTGTATGTGCCCCTGGAGGGCGCCGCCTCCGGCTATGGCCGCCAGCTGCTGACGCTGCAGGGCTTCATCCCGGCAGCGGGGGAGGGCAGCGACGCTCTGGCCGTGGATATGCGCTGCCCCATTGTATTGAGCCGCAATGTGGACACGGCGGTCAAAGCGCCCTTCAGTTCTTCGCCCCGTGTGCTGTCTGCCATTGCGCTGGCCCACCGGCGGCTGCAGTCGGCGCTTACGAAGCTGCAGCCCGGCTCTCTGGTGCTGAGTCTGTCCGCCGGTGTTATCTATCATCGGCTGCTGCAGTGCATCACCGGCCGCAACGGTGTCCCCGCGGAGCCCACCACGCCCCGTGTGCTGGGCCCGGATATCTGCGTGCCCTACGGCAAGATCCTCCGCGGCGTGGCCGTGCCCAACACCGTTACCAAGACACTGCGTACCGATAAGGTCTACGAGCCGGATCTCAGCGGCTATTCCATCGAGGCCTATCCCGACTATTCGCCGCTGCCCGACCAGGTGCGCACCATTCACGCCTTTGCCCGCCCCGTCATTCTGGTGGACGACATGCTCCACGACGGCAAGCGCATTCGCCGTCTGGCCCCGCTGCTGGAGGAGACGAATACCCCTGTCGATCAGGTACTGGTGGGCTACCTCACCGGTATGGGCCGCGATCTCATGGAACAGATGGGCTACGACGTGGATGCCATCTACTATCTGCCCAATCTGCGCCTGCGCTTTGTAGAGTCCACGCTCTATCCCTTTATCGGCGGCGATACCGTCCGCCGCAGCGAGGCCCTGCCCGGCGGCCTGCAGCCCGCGGTGAACCGCATCCTGCCCTACGCCGCCCCTGAGTACACCGGTATGGACGACGAGACCGCCTGGGAACTGTCCCTCTGCTGCCTGGAAAACGCCCGCGATATTCTCCTGGCCCTGGAGACGGAGTTCCGTGCTCTCTACGCCCGCAACCTGACGCTCAGCCGTCTGGGCGAGGCGGTCATCCTGCCCCTCTGCCCCGACAAAGGCGGCTGCATGACCTATGACCTCTCCCGCGCCGCCAGCACCTACCTTGAGGGAGATATAGAGCTTCTAAAGCGTATGCGCCCTGCGAGATAATGCGCCGTCTTTTCCGCCCTGCCATCGTCAAACCTCCTCGACGTACACACGGTACGCCGTCGTCGGTTTACCATCGGCAGGACGCAAAATCCGGCACATTCTCTGCTTCTGAAGTGACCTGTGCTTCCGCGCCTTGTCTTGGCGCAAAATCCGACGCTTTTACGGATATGCCGTCGTCGGTTTGCCATCGGCAGGACGAAAGATCCGGCGCATTCTCTGCTCCGGGCGGGGAGGAACCGCCGGAAACAAAAAGGAGAAACCGTTATGATCGATTTCAACGACACTACCCTGCCGCGCATCCCGGAGAAATGCCGCGTGACACTGCTGGCGCTGGGCGATGTGGGCAGCACGCTGCTGATGGGCCTGCGCCTGCTGGGCGGCGATGTGATCCGCTCCATTGGAATATGCGATGTGCGGCCCGGCGTCTCCGAACGCTGGGAGTTCGAGCTGAACCAGATACAGCCCCCGGACGGTGCTGCCCTGCCGCCGGTGGACATTATTGCCCCGGAGCAGCTCTTTGACGGGGACGTGTTCCTGTTCTGCGCCTCCCGGATGATACCGGACACCTCTGTGACGCAGGGAGACGTGCGCATGGCGCAGTATGGCCTGAACCGTGAACTGGTGAGTATCTACGCCCGTATGGCGCGAGAAAAGCGGTACGGAGGGCTGTTCTGTGTGGTCAGCGACCCGGTGGATCCCCTGTGCCGTGCCGTGCTGCGGGAGAGCGGCCTGGCCCCTGCGCAGGTGCGGGGATTCGGCCTGGGCGTCATGCACGCACGGGCGCTGTACTACGCCCGGAAGGATACGCGCTTTGCCGCGTATCTCACCGAGGGGCGCGCGTTCGGCCCCCATGGCGAGGATCTGGTGCTGGCCAATTCCATCGAGCACTATGACGATGCCCTGTCCCGCGAGCTGACGGAGAGGGTGGCCCACGCAAATCTGGAGATGCGCAGACTGGGGTACAAGCCCTATGCGGCCCCGGCGCTGTCCTCCGGAGCGCTGAGCCTGCTGGCGCTACTGCGGGGAGAGTGGCACTACTCCTCCGTGTTCGACGGACGGGTGTTCATGGGCTGCCGCAACCGCCTGACGGCGGCGGGCATCGAGACGGAGCGGCTGGAGCTGCCGCCCGCGCTGCAGGAGCGTATTGACGAGACAAGAGCGAAGCTGGATGCGATAGAGTGATGTAAGGGGGATGTACCATGCTCACCGTATTACTGCCGGAAAACGAACACAGCGCGGCCCTGCGCGGCCTGCTGCTGCCGCTGCTGCCCGCGGGCAGCGATATCCGTGATCCGGACGGCGGACTGGAGGGGCTGAAGGGCCGCCGTCTGCTGTTCGCCGTGGCCCTGGATGAAAGCGGCTGCAATATGGCCTACTACCGGATGCTCTCCCGCCTGCGGCGGGACGCAGCCCTGCTGGCGGACTGCACCGCCGGGTGCGTCGTCACCGGGGTGGGGGAGTTCTACACCAAAGATGTGGCGCGGGATATGGTGTTTGCCGCCAATCAGGCGGGCTGCGGCTTTATCGGCCGCCCGCTGGTGGAGGCCACCGGCTCCCTGCGCAATTTCCGCACCCAGGCCCAGATCGGGGGCACGGACGAGGCCACGGCTTTCCATGCCGCGGTGGAGGAGCTGATCGCCCGGCTGGACGCTTGGGAAAAGCCCGCGCCCATCCGCCGCGTGCTGGCGCTCCACGCCTCCCAGCGCGCCACGTCCAACACTCTGGCGCTGTGGGAACTGGTCAAGGCCGGCCTTCCCGCGGACATGGAGGTGCAGGAGATCTGCCTGCGCAACGGCACCATGGCCGACTGCAACGGATGCAGCTACACCGCCTGCCTCCATTTCGGGGAGCAGGGCGGCTGCTTTTACGGCGGCCCCATGGTGGATGAAGTCTACCCCGCCGTGCGGAGGTGCGACGCGCTGGTGATGCTTTGCGCCAACTACAACGACGCTCTGGCCGCCAATCTGACGGCCTGCGTCAACCGCCTGACGGCACTGTTTCGCCAGACACGCATGTACGACAAGCGTCTGTTCGGCCTGATCGTCTCCGGCTATTCCGGCGGCGACCTGCTGGCCCGCCAGCTGATCTCCGCGCTGAATATGAACAAGTCCTTCTATCTGCCGCCCCATTTTTCCCTGCTGGAGACTGCCAATGAGCGGGGCAGTCTGGTGAAGCTGCCGGGGATCGGGGAGGAGGCCCGCAGGTTTGCCCGCCGCATGGCGGAAAGCTGAATACTCCCGCCGGAAACCGGGGAAAATACTTCCATCACTTAAAAGGAGGTATTTCTCATGCAGGCAATGGTTTTGGAGAAGGCGTGCATTCAGTGCGGTCTGTGCGCGGGGCTGTGCCCGGAGGTGTTTTCGCTGGAGGCCGGCGAGCCGGCGCGGGTGACGGTGGATCCCATCCCGGACGAGCAGAAGATCGGCGTGCAGGAGGCGGCGGACAGCTGCCCTGTGGCGGCCATACAGGTCAACCCCTGAAAAGCCGGGTAAAAACTTCATGTATGCGTGCTGTACCACGAAAAAGCGCAAATGCCGGTGCATGAAGTTTTGTGCATCATTTCCGGTTGCCCCGCAGGGGCGAGGAAATGGCACATTTCTTGTTTTGCTGTGCTTTTGCATAGAAACCGGTTTTCAAGAGAAAAAGGGCTTTACAACGGAAAATTTCTGTGGTAATATCACAAAGTACGCGCTGTGCGTATGTGACCCCTGCCTTAGCGGTGCGGAGCGTTCCATCTCTCCCATGGCCCAGGCTGCGGGCGTATTTCAAGAAAGGTGGAAACACAACTATGATGCTGAAAGACCAGAAGACCTCTATCATCGAGGCCAATCGCACCCACGAGACCGACACCGGCTCCCCCGAAGTCCAGGTGGCTATCCTCACCGAGCGCATCAATCAGCTGACCGCTCATCTGAAGGTCCATCCCCATGACTTCCACAGCCGCCGCGGTATGCAGATGATGATCGGTAAGCGCCGTCGTCTGCTGGACTATCTGGCCAAGAAGGACATCGAGCGTTATCGTGCCCTTATTGCCAAGCTGGGCCTGCGTAAGTAAGTTGAAACAGGGTGATGTGCTGCGCGCATCACCCTTCTTTCACATTCTGCGCCGTGCGCAAATTGACCATTAGCAGTTGAAAATGCGTCGAAACCGGCGGCTTCGGGGCGTTTTCAAGTGCTAACGGCGATGGGCGGCGGCAAGGAGTGCTATTTCACAAAAAGGAGAAATGACATGTCAACGATCATCACCAAGCGCCAGTTCCCCCACTATCACAAGTACACCATGGATCTGGCGGGCCGCCCGCTGACTCTTGAGGTCGGCAAGCTGGCCGAGCTGGCCAACGCCGCCGTCATGGTGGGCTATGGCGATACCCGTGTGCTGTGCTGCGTCACCGCCGCTCCCCGTCCCCGCGACGGCATCGACTTCTTCCCCCTGTCTGTGGACTTTGAGGAGAAGATGTACTCCGTGGGCCGCATTCCCGGCAGCTTTAACCGCCGCGAGGGCCGTCCCGGCGAGAAGGGCATCCTGACCTCCCGCGTCATCG
>CAVGEC010000007.1:0-46688 GCA_963628195.1 Bacteroidaceae bacterium | reverse complement strand
CACATACCGATCAGCCGGGGCAGCAGATACTGGTACTGCGCCAGTTCCACCTGCAAACATCCTTCTTTTGTCCGGGCCCGCTGGGCGAATATATCCAGTATCAGCCCGCTTCTGTCCAGCACCTGTACGCCGCACAGCTCCGTCAGCACCCGTACCTGTGACGGGGACAGGTCGTTGTCGAATATCACCATGGTGGCCTCACTGTTCTCCACCATGCGTTTGACCTCCTCCACCTTGCCCTCGCCGATAAAGCTGTGGGGATCGGGCTTCTCCCGGCTCTGCAGAATCATACCCACAGGCTCGCCGCCAGCTGTCTCCACCAGTGCCGCCAGCTCCGCCAGGCTCTCCTCATCGGCGCTGTCCGCACCCAGCACCGGGGACTTCAGCCCCACCAGTACCGCATAGTCACGGGCGCCGTTCTTATTCTCTTCAATGGTCTTCCGTTCCATACTTTTCCTCGTTATGATGGTTTTTCTTCAGTATACACGCTCCACAGCCGTCTGTAAACAGTCTGCTCACAGGCAGAATAAGTTCCGCATCAGCCGCTTGCCGCTGTCCGTCCGGGCGATTTTCTCCATAAAATTCTCCACATTCTCCCGGCTGTACCCGTTCTCCGCGGCATTGGCGATGTAATCCGCCTCCACCAGTATCTGATAATCTGATCCCTGTATGTCCCGCAGCGTATGGTGATGCCCCACCAGATAGGCCACCCGGTCGATCTGAGCTGCCGCCATGTCTGCATCCGCCAGGAACTCCCGTACCATGACCGCGCCCTCGGTCTCCTGATACTTTCCGTTGGTATTGCCGTACTTCTCCCTACACAGTGGGCAGGCGATGTCATGGGTGATGGCCGCGACCTCCAATACGAATTGCGTTGATCCATCCAATCCCTCCAGCGCTCCGATCGTCCTCGCATAGGTCCACACCCGGATAAGGTGATCTATATCGTGGATGTTCCCCTCGGAAAAGGCGATCATTTTCTCCATGATCTGTGCAATGGTCATGTACATCCCTCCGTTCTCTGCAGCGGTTTTTCTGATTCTACCGCATTTCTCCGGAAAAGTAAAACAAAAAAACGAAGCCCGCACCATCGGCACGAGCTTCGTATGTGATGTGTCTTTACTTGTCCAGACCGAAACGCTTGTTGAACTTGGCAACACGTCCGCCGGTATCCACCAGCTTCTGCTTGCCGGTGAAGAAGGGGTGACACTTAGAGCAGACTTCCACGCGAATATCCTTCTTCGTAGAACCTGTCTCAATCACATTACCGCAGGCGCATTTGATAGTAGTCTGCTGATAATTGGGATGGATTCCTTCCTTCATTGCTCTTGTTCACCCCTTTCTGGTTCACTCGTCGCTGCGGCTGTGCCGCAAACGCAACTGTGATAATAGCACACTCTCCCCGCAAATGCAAGCATTTTTCGCTATTTTCACAAAGAAATTTCCTTGTCGCAGGCAAAGAAGTACAATATCCGCTCTGTCACCGGTTTTTCCAGTATCCGTGACAGCGCCCCGGCGTAGGCATCCAGCTGCGCCCGGTAGGTTTCCGCCCGCTGCAGTACTTCGTCCGCCGTAACTCTGTCGGTCTTGAAGTCCACCACCGACAGGCCCTCCGGCGTCTCGAACACACAGTCCGCCACGCCCTGCAGCAGCATCTCTTCTCCGGCGGCAGCAGCATCGTAGATACCCGCGTCCGTCAACAGCGTAAACCGATATTCGCGCCATACCCGCGGTGCGCTCCGTACCCTCTCCGCCAGCGGCGAAGCCAGAAACCGCGTCAACGCCTGGATATCCAGCGCCGCCGCCTGCTCGGCCGTCAGCAGCCGCCGCGCCGCCAGCGATACGGCGAAGTCCGTCACAGTCTCCGGTACTGCCGGAGTGTCCAGCGGCAGGAACTGCATGACCAGATGCATGGCCGTGCCCCGCTCCGCCCCAGTCAATCCGTGCTTTTCCTGCAGAAAACGTGGCTTCTCCGGCGCGCTCTCCCTTCGGGGCGGCAGCGTCCCCTCGGCGATCTCCTGGTCGATGGCCCGCCCTTTCAGTTGGGTAGCCGTCACCTTAGAGGGCGTCACCGCAGCCGCACCATAGCCGTACACGAATGCCAGCGCGGCGCTGTCCGGCTGCGGATCCGGCATTGCTTCCGCAGCGCTCTCCGCCGGTGCAGCGGCATCCTCCGTACCTCCGCCGCCCAGACGGTGCATATGTACCGTGAAGCCCTCCGGGCCGCTTGTCAGTATTGATGGGCGCACCCCGGCATAATCATGCAGCGCCGACGCTTGATAAGTGCTCAGCAGCGCCAGCAGCAGCCAGTCTCCGGGGCAGTTCATGGCCGCCACCGCCTCTGGCGGCACCGGTGCCTCCGCCAGAGCGCACAGCTCCCTCAAGTGCTTCTCCGGGTTCTTCCGTGAGCACACCATAATGAGTTTCTCCTGTGCGCGAGTCATAGCTACATATAAGATACGCAGTTCCTCGGCCTTGGCCTCCCGTTCCAGCGCCAGCGCCAGTGCCGTCTTGGACACGGTATCGTAGCGAAGCCTACGCTCCACCTCCACCCGTTCGGCGCCCACACCCATCTGCGGATGCGCCAGCACCGGGCGGTCGAGATCCTGCCGGTTGAACGTCCTGTTCAGATCTGCCAATACCACCACCGGGAACTCCAAACCCTTGGACTTGTGCACGCTCATAATGCGCACGCCGCCCACCGCACGGGCTGCTGTGATGGCCGGCGCGTCGCCCCTCTCCAGCAGCTGCCGCAGATGGCTCACACAGTCGAACAGGCCGGTCTTTCCCCCCTGTACCAAACGCCGCACATAATCGTACAGAGCCGTCAGCCGCGCCTGTCGAGATGCACCGTCCTCCATGGCTCCGAATATCGCCTGCACATGGCAGCGGTCATAGATATACCACAGCAGTTTGTCCGCAGACAGTTCCCGCGCCGCCTGCCGCAACTCGTCCAGCAGTGACAAAAACGCCTGCGCGTCCGTACTGTCATCCTGCCGCAGAGCTTCGTAGTAGTCTCCCTCCGTCTGCAGTGCCCGTATCTCCGCCAGCCGGTCAGCGCTCATACCCACCAAGGGTGAGCGCAGCACGGCGATCAACGGCACATCCTGCCGCGGATTGTCCACGATCTCCAGCAGTGACAGCACCACCGCCACCTCCATGGCGGAGAAAAAGTCCTCGCTCTCCCCGCCGTCGCAGGGAATGCCCTCGCGTTCCAGCGCAGCGGTAAAGGCTGCCAGCCGTGCGCTGGGAGAGCGCATCAGTATCACAATATCCTCCGGCTCTACAGGCCGCATACCCCCATCGGCGGCCCGCACCGTAAACCCATCGTCCAGCAGCTGCCGAATACGTCCGGCCACGAAACGCGCCTCCACTTCGGCCCTGTCAAAACGCTGCTCCGGCGTGTCCTCTACGGCGAGGTAGTGAAACTCCGCTTCTCTCGCCGCTTCCGGATAGTAGTCCGCGCCGAAGTGCAGATATTGCTCCTCGGTATAATCCAGTTCGCCCATTTCCCTGGACATAATGGATGCGAACACAAAATTCGTTGCATCCAGCACCTCTCTGCGGGAACGGAAATTCTGGCTCAGGACTCTCCGCCGTGGCTGCCCCGGCATGGCTTTGTCCGCATCAGCGTATGTACGGTATTTCTCCAGAAATATCCCCGGCTCCGCCAGGCGGAAACGATAAATACTCTGCTTCACGTCGCCCACGGCGAATATATTTTCTCCGTGCCGCGACACCGCCCGAAATATGCAATTCTGCACCTCGTTGGTGTCCTGGTACTCGTCCACCATGATCTCCCGATACCGGCGGGACACCTGTTCGCCCAGCTCGGTAGGTGCGCCGTCCGGCTGCATCAGCATCTGTACAGCATAGTGCTCCTGGTCAGAGAAGTCCATGGCGTTCCGCCGCACCTTTTCCGCTCTGAACCGCCGGTCAAACTCTTCCGTCAGCGCCAGAAGCGCCGTCATCGCCGGTGCGATGGCCCGCAGGTCTCCCAACAGATCCGCCTCTGCCGTCTGATACGGCGCAGACAGCTTCTTCAGCGCGTCACGGCACTTTTCCAGCACCGCCCGCGCCGCGTCTTTGGCCTCGGCACACTCGTCTCCCTTCACGACGCCCATCCGCCGAAAAGCCGGCTGTATGCGTCCCATGGCGTCCCACCCCTCCTGCGCAGCCACCTCATACTCCCGCAGTTGGGCCGCCGTTTCCAGAAAGCGGTCTGCGTAGGCGTTATACACCGGCTCACAGTGAGCCATATCCTCCACGGCCCGCTCCAGCCGCCCCGCCCAGTAAGCGGCACGGCGCACCGTGTCATTCATGATCGTCCGTCCGTATACGCTGTCCCCCAACCGTTCCGGCAGGCACCTCCAGCCCTCTGCCGCCTTTTCCAGCCATTTGGCCGGATAGGGGTGGCTCTGCAATTTTCCATGCAGTTCCGGCACCAGCGCCGCCAACGCACTATCGTCACGTCCGAAACCCAGCGTCTCCGCCAGCAGCGTACATCCCGGATCCCCTTGCTGGATCTTCTGATAAAAATGCTCCAGTGCGTCATTCAGCGCCCGCTCCTTCAACAGGTCGGCCTCCGCCTCATCCAGGATACGAAAGTCCGGCGTTAGACACCGTCCCTCTATCGGCTCCAGCAGATGGATATGCTCCCGCAGCAATCCCGCGCAGAACCCGTCCACCGTCTTGATATCCGCCTGGTACACCCGGAACATCTGCTGACGCAGATGCTGATTTCCCGGCTCCTGTGCCACGCGGCGCGCCAGTTCCGCGGCCAGCTTTGTCCGCAGTTCGGCGGCGGCGGCGCGTGTAAACGTGATAATCAGAAAATCGTCGATGTGGCAGCGCTCCTGGACCAAATACGCAAATACGCGCTCTACCAGAACTTTGGTCTTTCCGGAACCGGCGGCGGCGGATACCAGCAGACTGCCGCCCCGATCCTGCACCGCGCCCAACTGTTGAGCCGTCAATTGTATATCAGCCACGGGACGTCACCTCCTTGTCCACCAACTGCCAGAATTCCTCCGGCGTGGTCTTCTGCAGATAATGCGGCTTGTCCCGCTTTTCGTCGAACCAGCAGGCCGACGCAAATGGGCACCAGTCGCAGACGCTCTCCTGCGGGCCGCGGCGGCAGGGATCGGCATCAATATTGCCGCTGCCCAATTCCTGCGCTACACGGCGCAGCAGGCTGTCCACATACCGGCCCATTTTCCCCATCTGTGCCGCGTCCGCCAGCACGCCGGCGGCCAAACCGCTGACAGATCCGTCTTTTTTCACCGCAATGGGCAGGTAGCAGGGAGACTCCAGTGCGCTGTGCTCCATAGCCGTCAGTACTTCCGGATCCGACAGCACCATGCCCGTCCGTCGCAGTTCCCCCCGCAGCAGCGATGCCAGTTTGTCCGGCGGGATCGCCCGATCCGCCTTCTTGATTACATCCCGCGCCGGCAGATACAGCACGCCCGCCGGCTCCACATCTTCGCCAAAATAGGCGCCGCCGTACCGTTTCAGCGCAAACAGATACAGCAGCATCTGGATCCCCAGTCCATACCGCACATCTGCCAGATCAAATGTCTTTTTGCCTGTCTTGTAGTCTACCACCCGCAGGTACAGCTTACCGTCCTTCAGCCAACCATCCACTCTGTCCACCTTTCCGGCAACAGACAGTGTGGTGTCCCCCGCTGTTACGGTGATTGCTGGCAGCTGGCCGTCCTTTCCCCCGAAGCCCAGTTCAAAGGCTATAGGCCGGAAGTCCGAGTTTTCCAGTTCATCCAGTACGTTTTCCACGATCACCTGGGCCGTCGCCCGCAGCCGGGAAAACAAATACCTAAATCGGGCGCTCTTTTCGCCGTAGCCATCTATGACCACGGCGGCGTATTCCTCCGTGTACCGCCGTACCATTGCCGTCAGCGCCGGCTTATCCGGGCGGCTTCCCTGCCGCTCCACGTCTTTGAGCACATTTTCCAGCAAATAGTGGATAAATGTACCGATCTCAGGTGCTTGGAAGTCCGCCCGTGTGCGTTCCTTGGCCCGCAGTCCGTACTCCATAAAGTAGCCAAAATGGCAGCTTTTCACCCGATCGAGCCGGGAGGCAGACATGGCCACGGTGCTGCCATACAGGCTGCGCACCGCCTGTGGCGACAGCCTCCCCCGGCCCATGGCCCGCGCCGCCGCCATCTGTTCCAACGCGGTGCTTTGGCCATTTTCATCAAAATAGCGCCACAGCGCGCCTTGAGGTCTCTGTCCCGCCAGAGCCAGAGCCGCCGCGGGCAGCTGGCAGCGGTACGCGCCGTCTTCCCGCTGCACCTCTATCTGCGGGAACAGCTTATGTATGCGTTCCACCACAAAGGATGGCAGCAGCTTCGCCCCCGACTCATCCCCCACGCACCATGATACGGTCAGCGTCTCCGTGGGCTGGGCCAGCGCGGCATAGATATTCTGCAGTTCACCGCTCAACGGATCGAAGGTCGCGTCGGACAGCAGGATACCCTGCTGCTGCAGGAGTTCCCGCTCCTGCTGATCCAGGATCCCCCCGGTCTTCTCCACGGTAGGCAGCACATGGTCATTGGCCCCCAGCACAAATAAGTGCTTCACCGTATGCCGGTCATTTCGTGTCAAAGGGCTCACCTTTACCTGATCCAGCGTAGCAGGGATGGTCGCCACAGCATATTGGCTCAGCGTCAACCGCAGCAGGCGGGCAAACTCATCCCCGTCTACTTCCATATCGCCCAGCTGCTCCACAAACTGATCCAACACACCGCAGAATATACGCCACAGCTGCGCATATTCCTCCGCCGCCTGCACTTGACCTTGCTCCAGCAGCTCTTTCTCCCGGCGCAGCAGCGCCGCCGGCGCTCCGGCGTTTTCCGCAAATCTGTAAAGCACTTCCGCTTTATTGGCTGCTGTTTTATTGGCTTTTAATCCCTCACTCAAGGGCAAAAACAGCTCTCTTACTTTTCTTCGCACAGTGTTGACCTTCGCTAACTGCTCTCTGCGATACGGCGTCATATCACCGCTGTAACCGTCCGGATCTGCTGTCCAGTCCGTGTCCCGGAGCCACATATTGCCCCGGATCTCCCAGCGGATCACATAGTTTTCAAGGATATCGCACTCCGAGGCGGTCAAGTCTGTCATACCGGTCTTTAGACAACGAAACACGTCCTCATACTCAAAACCGCCTGTAACGGCATCCACGGCGGAAAGGATCAGCGTAAGAACCGGCTGTTCCAAAATATCGCTGCGGCGGCTGATATAAGCGGGGATTTCATCGCGGCGGAACACGGCCTCCAGCAGCGAGCCATAAACATCCATATTGCGGGCCGCCACGGCCATATCGCGCCAACGGGCCCCCTGCCGGGCCAATTTGCGCAGCTGTGCGGACACATACTCCACCTCGGAATAGGCGGTATGCGCCTGATACAGGGCAATAGGCGGCGGATTCCCCTGCCAGGGCTGTTCTGCGCCAAAAAAGTGCTTTTCAAGATGTGAAAGTGCTGTGTTGTCATCATTGACAAGGTTTATCACTTCACATTCACACCCAGCTTCTCTTGCCATTTTCTGTAAGCGACGACGCTGCTGGACAGCATTGCGGAACAGCTGAGTATCACTGTCATCCCCAAGCAGCGTCACTGTGAGAGAATGCGCTTGGCGGAGGGCTGCAGCGAGAATATCTTCCTCCGTTTTATTAAAGTAAGAAAAACCGTCAATATAGAGATCTTTCCCGCGCAAATAGTCGGAATCCGGCATCGCATCACACAATTTCTGCACTTTTGAGCGGGAATCGTGCCCGTCACCGTGCAGGCGGGCATCATAAGCGGCAAATAGCAGAGCGGTGGAGCGGAGCTTATCCCCGGCTGCCCCCGGAATATCCTGAACCTGCTGCAGCAGAAGGGCTGGCAGAATCTTATATGCGTAAAACTCATCGGCGAGGGCGACCAATTCACGCAGAAAAGCGGGGCGCTGGGAGGGGCGGGCAAACACCGTCAAGCGGGAGGAAACCTCCTGCAGAGCGCGGCGCATGATCAGTATTTTACCGCCGTTGTCGAGCGTTATTTCGCCCAATCCACCAACTTCGGACAGCACACGGGTAGCAAGGCTTTGAAAGCTGAGAACTTCGCCGTCACGACTGGCGGTGTCGCCCAGCACGCGGCAGAGATCCATCTCCGCTTCATGGGTGGCATGTTCCGGCACCAGCAGGACCTGTTGGCGCTGCAGCCGTTGTGCCGCAATGGTTTCAAGTACCCGGCGGCTCTTGCCCGCACCGGCTCTGCCGGTGATGATGTACATCCGCATGATAACACCTCCCATCAGTTTTCTCCCCCACAGTATACCGCAAACGGCGAAGTTTTGGAAGAAAAAATCGAAAAAAAGGCATGGACATACATGCAGAGTCCAGTTGAACACTGCATTGTACACAGTGCTGATGTTCAGGTTGGACAACGCCTTTTTGTACTGATTTCCAGCATTCCGCAGAAAACGCCCCGCCATGGATGGCAGGGCGTTTTGAAATTACTTCGGCAATATAGCGGCATCTTCTGTGTCTCGTAAGCAGCATATATGCGTCAAAGTCAAAAGGTCAGCGAATCACGCAGGGCATCCCGATTGCCGCGGGTAACAGTGACGACGCGGACAAGGGGATGGCCGGCCACAGCGCGGAGAAACTCCGTGTCCGCCTGCTGGAGCACACCCAAAACGGGCAGATCGCCGTCCAGCGCGGAGAGTACCGCGGCGGTAAACTTCTCCGCACGGGATTCCGCCGGGCCCAACTCATCCATCAGCAGCACATCGCCGTCTCTGTTTTGCAGCGCGGCCACGGCCAGGGTATCAAACTTTGACGGATCATAACAGCCGCAGTAAAACAGCAAGTTCTCCGGCGAGGGCTCTCCGCCCACGGCGGGCAGCAGGTGGATGGAGGGGCGCTCCATCACATCCGTCACACGAAGAGTGCGGAAGCCGCAGGGGCGGTGTCCCCGCAGCAGATGCTGTATCAGCGTGGATTTGCCCACGCCCTTCTCCCCGGTGAGGAACAGGTGTTTAGTGCATGGGGCAGCCATGGTGCTCCTCCCCTGCCGCTTCGCGCCTGACAGCGCGGACACAGATCATTTCTCCGGCAATGGACACAGCGATCTCCTCCGGCGTGACCGCCTTGATGGCGGTGCCCACCGGAGTATGAACAAAGTCAATGGCCTCCTGGGAGATACCGGCCTCGCGGAGACGTTGATTGACAAAAGCAGTCTTTTTCCGGGAGCCGATGACACCCACATAGGCCGTCTCCTGCCGGAGCACCTGCACCTCGGACTGGAAGTCATGCTCATGGCCGTTGGTCATGATGACCACATAGTCCTCCGGCGTGAGCGTCAAGTAATCAGAGAGCCGGGTAAAGTCTCCGCAGATGGTCTCGTCTGCCTGGGGGAAGTTGGCCGCCGTGGCGAAGCCGGGACGGTCGTCCAGCACCACAGGGCGGAAGCCCACGGTGCGCAGCAGGGGCACCAGCGCACGGGCGATGTGGCCGGCACCCAGGATGATGGCTCTCTCGCCTACCGGCAGCGGCATGGAAAACAGACCGTCACCGCTCTCCTGCACGTCTGTAACACGGGGCGCGGCGCCGTCCAGCGGCAGGGTAAGCCAGCCGGGGATGCGGCCGCGCACACGGCGCAGCACCTCGGCGGCCAGCGCATCCCAGCAGCCATCAGCGAGCAGCGCGGAGGTAAACAGAACGGTGACGTCGCCGCCGCAGACCATGCCCAACTCGCCGTCCTTCCGGAGCTTGAATTCGTGGACAGCGGGGACGGGCGCACCGTCCAGCATAGCCTGGGCCAATTCAATGGAGCGCAGCTCCACCGCGCCGCCGCCGATGGTACCGGAGAGCAGGCCGCCCTCCCCCACCAGCATCTGACTGCCCTTGCCGCGGGGCGCAGAGCCGTCGTCCCAGACGATGGTAACCAGAACCGCGGGCTGCTTTTTCTCCCGCTGGTAGAGCAATGTCTGGAAGATGGTGTTCATACGGAATCTCCTTTCAAGGGGCACAGGGAGAGGCTTTGCCTCTCCCTGTAATTATTTTATCCAGCCGCTTCCACAGCGGGCAGAGAGTTGGCCACCAGAGCGTTATACTGATCGACGGTCAGCTCATAGTGGTAGAACAGCTGGAAATAGGTCTGGGCGACCTCGTACATGTCGTAGTCGGCAGCTTCGGGGTAGAGGACCTTGGCCATCCACTGCATACCCAGAATGCGCTGGACACTGGGCGGGAAGCCCATCCAGTTATAGGGGCCGAAGGGCACCTCATAATACTTGCCGTCCTTGACAGCGGGGATGGTCTGCCAGTTCTCGTTATCGGCCACAGTGCCGTAGATGCTGCCGGGAGCAAAGAACACAATGGAGGGATTCCAGTTCAAGATCTGCTCCATGTCCACCTCGTTGCCGGTACCCTTGGAGGAGGGTTCATCCACCACGGCCAGGTTGTTGCACAGCATGTCGATGACCTCCGCATGATAGGAGCCCTGGGCGATGACGTTCAGGCCCTCCTCACCGGTGACATACAGAGCGTCGGCCTTTTCCACGCCGTCCACGATAGCCTTTACCTTGTCATAGGCAGCGCGGCAGTAGTCGGCCAGTGCCTGTCCCTCGTTGGGCATGGCCAGCAAATCGCTGAGCATAGCATAGGTCTCGTCCATGGAGGCCAGATAGGCATCGATATGGACAAAGGGGATACCGGTCTGCTCCTGCAGGCCGTCCAGATCCTCCACGATGGTACTCTTGGGCTCACCTACGTCGATGACCACATCGGGATCGGCGGAGAGCAGAGTTTCAAGGTTCAATTCCCCCTTGCCGCCGTAGAGCTGGCCCAGCAGGGGCAAATCAAGATACTTCTGGTCGATGTACTGACTGGCCGTTTCATCCCAGGCATTGGCAACGCCCACCATCTTATCGGGAGCGATGGCGAACACCACGATCTGGGCCAGAGGGCCGGAGACAGCGATCTTCTGAATGTCGGCGGGCACTGTGACCTCGCGGCCGCAGGAGTCCGTGAACACGCGGGTAGTGCTCTCCGTCCGATCGGAGGTATCGTCGGGTTGTGTCTTCTGGCCGCAGGCCGCGAGGCTGAGGGCCATGACCAATGCCAGCAGCAGTGCCAGCAAGCGTTTTGTCTTATTCATGTAATCTCTCCTTCTTTTGTTGAAAATGCAATTATTCCAAAGCGGCGGACACCGGGCAGCTGCCACGGAAAATCCGGATCGCCGGTGGAAACGAGTCTGGTGCGGAGGTCATTCTCCGTAGACGCTCCCCCGCCGTAGAGGGCGAGGAAGGCACAGGCATCCTCCAAATTTCGAAAAGGCTGAGGAAAGTCCAGCGCGCCGCGGCGGGCGGCGTAGGGCATACCGCGGCTGTCCAGAACGGAACAGGCCTGGGCAAAGCTGTGGCGGCCCGGCTGGCGGGGTGCACCGGAAAACCGGTGACATGTATCGTCACGCACCACGGCCAGCACCGTGCCGCGGCACTGGCGGCTGGCGGTCTGTACGATCTCCTCCATGCTGCCGAAGAAGCAGAACACCATGGTATCAAACTTCTCCGGGGGCGTGTAGGCCAGCACATCGGTGCACAAGGGCGTGACATTGGAGATACGCCGGACGGACAGCTCATCGCGGAGAACGGACAGGGCCAGCGGATCGCGCTCTGCCGCCGTAACATGGGCCGCGTGGGGCGACAGGGCCAGGGAGAGATATCCCAGACCGCAGCCGACATCGCAGATGCGGTCGGCAGGCATCAGATACGGCAGGAGCAAGTCGGTGAGTTTGTCATAAAAGTCCGTGCGGCGGCAGGCATCCGCCATAAAGCGGACGGCATCGGGCGTCCAGTTAAACATGTGTCCGGTCTCCCTCCGTCGGGATGAGAACGGCGCCGTGCTCCGTGTCCAGCAGAGCGGCAGACACGCCATACAGCCGCTGTATAAGTTCGGGCGTCAGCACGGCGCGGGTGTCACCCTGTGCCGCCACCGTACCGCCGCTGAGGGCCAGCACCCGGCGGGAGAACCGCAGGGCGTGCTGGGGATCGTGGGTAGAAAGCAGAACAGTATAGCCCTGCTCCGACAGGGCGCGCACCTGCTCCAGCACGCGCAGCTGGTTGCCGTAGTCCAGAGAGGACGTAGGCTCGTCCATGACGAGGATATCCGACTGCTGGCACAGGGCGCGGGCGATCAGCACCAGCTGCTGTTCTCCGCCGGAGAGCGTGACAAAATTGCGCTCGCTGAGATGGGCAACGCCCATACGCTCCAGCGCGGACAGAGCCTGCGCCTCCAGTTCCTTCGACGGCGAGCGGAAGGGCGAGAGGTAACGTGTCAGTCCCATGAGGGCCACATCCAACACAGAGTAACCGAACGCAGGGCGGTGTATCTGAGGGATATAGGCGATGTGGGCGGCCAGTTGACGGCGTGTCATGGTGCGGACGTCCCGGCCATCCAGAGCGATGATCCCGGTGTAGCCCTCCAGTCCGCCCAGCAGACAGCGGAACAGGGTGCTCTTCCCTGCGCCGTTGGCCCCCAGCACGGAGAGGAAGTCGCCGCTTTCGGCGGTGAAGGACACATCGCGCAGGACAGGTGCGGTCTTGCCGTAAGCATAGGATAGGTTCTGCACGGTGAGCGTCACGGACGGTCGCCCCCTTTCACCATGAGATAAACGAAAAAGGGTGCGCCCACAAAGGCGGTGAGGATGCCGATGGGGATCTCCACCGCAGCCATAGTACGGGCAATATCATCCACCAGCAGCAGAAAAGCCGCGCCGAACAGGCAGGACATGGGCAGCAGCTTACGGCAGTCGCTGCCCACGATGCGGCGGCTCAGGTGCGGGATCACCAGGCCTACCCAGCCGATCATGCCGGAGACGGAGACGGCGGAAGCCGTCAGCACCGTGGCGGAGAGGATCACCGCCAGACGGAGGCGATCTGTATGCACGCCCATGGCGCGGGCCTCGTCCGGCGAGAGTGTCAGCAGGTTCATACGCCAGCGGAGCAGGAACAGGGGCAGAAGCCCCACAGCCATGCAGACGGCGGCAAATTTTACGGTGTGCATACGGGTGCCGGAAAGGCTGCCCATGAGCCAGTAGGTGATCTGGGGCAGCTGATTGGTGGGATCGGCCACCAGCTTGATATAGGAGGTGCAGGCCGAAAACAGAGAGCCCACCATAATACCGGCCAGGAGCAGGTTCATCACGCGGCTGCCGCGGGCGTGACTGCCCACCAGGTAGACCAGCGCCACGGACAGAAGGCTGGCCAGAAAGGCGAATACCGTGACCATGACGGAGCTCTGCCCCGTCAGAATGGCCAGGGCGGCGCCGGTGCAGGCCCCGGAGGACGCGCCCAGGATATCAGGAGCGGCCATGGGGTTCTGGAATACCGTCTGGTAGCCGGTACCTGCGGCGGATAGGCCGCAGCCCACCAAACAGGCCAGCAGGATCCTGGGCAGGCGGACATTCTGCACGGCGATGGCCATGTTGTCCGTCCAGGTCTGGGTGACAGGAAAAACACGGGAGAGAAGTATCTTCACCACCTGGGGCAGCGGAACACTGTAGCGCCCCAGCACAAAGGACAGCAAAAACAGCGCCAGCAGCGCTGCCGCCATGATGCATATGCTGCGTGCAGGGTGCCTGGGTGTGTGCATAGAGCCTCTCCCTTCTACGCGGGGCACGCGCTTAAACTTGTTGTATATTTTACAGGATAACCGAGAAAATGGCAAGAGTACTTGTTCGGCATTGTCGCACTTTTATTCGTAATGATGGTTTTTTTGCAGGAAAAGACAGCGCGCAGATCCACAACGGTTTTTCCAGACAATGTCAAAAACAGTTTATATTTTGTGTATTTTGCATAATACATATAGTGCCTGTTTGTTTAACATGATGACATTTTTTGTGAAAACAACGTTGACTTCGGAAATCGGCTTTGCTAAAATGAGTCCAACATTTCCGAAGCGAAAGGAGGCGGCCGTAATGACCAGGACCATGAACACCAAGATGAATACCATGATGACCGCCGCCTGTGTCGGCGTTGCTTTCTGTTGCGCTTACGCCGCTTCCAATACCGTCATCCTGTTCGTACTGGGCGCCATTATTCTGGCGTCCATTATTATTTGCGCTCTGAGCCTGGTGCTGCTGGTACTGGCTCCTCAAGCACATACGCCATTGGCACGGGCAGTCGCATGACACGCTGACACGATACAGCAAAGCGGCTCCGCCATTGGCGGGGCCGCTTTTTTGTATGCCTGCGGCGGACGCCGCAGGTGCATATTCCCTAAGACAACCATGTAAAGGAGAACAAAACCATGAAAAAGAAAGTAGTTGCAATGTTTTTGGCCGCTGTGATGGCATTCAGCCTGGTGGCCTGCGGCAGCAAAACCGATAACGGCGGCGGCGATGCCGACGGCGCCGAAACCATCAAGCTGGGCGCTGTGGGCCCGCTGACCGGCGGCTACGCCAACTACGGCCTGTCCGTGCAGCACGGCGCGGAGCTGGCCATCAAGGAGATCAACGCCGCCGGCGGCGTAAACGGCAGACAGCTGGAGCTGAGCTTCCAGGACTCCCAGGGAGATCCGGAGAGCGCTGTGGCCGCCTACGGCAAGCTGATGGACTGGGGCATGAATGTATTCCTGGGCGGCGTGCTGTCCGGCGAGACGGCCTCTGTGGTGGCGGCGGCCAAGGCCGATGACATGTTCATCATGGAGACCACCGGTTCCGCCGATAAGTGCATCGACGGCAACGACAAGGCGTTCCGCATCTGCTTCTACGATTCCTATCAGGGCACCGCAGCGGCAGACTACCTCACTGACAACGCTCTGGCCACCGAGGTGGGTGTGTTCTATCAGAGTGACAACGACTATTCCGTGGGCCTGTACAACGCTTTCGTGGCCGAGTGTGCAAATGCCGGTGTGACCATCAAGGAGACACAGACCTTCACCACCGCCACCAACACCGACTTCTCCACCCAGGTGAACGCCCTCGTTTCCTCCGGCGTGAAGGTCGTGTTCATCCCCATCTACGCTGAGGAGGCCTCTACCTTCCTGACTCAGGCCAAGGGCAAGTTCGCTGACGACGTGTACTTTTTCGGCGCTGACGGTCTGGACGGCATCCTGGGCAAGGTCAGTCAGGACGTGACCATCGCGGACAACGTGCTGATGATGACTCCCTTCGCCGCCGACTCCACCGATCCCAAGGTCCAGGCCTTTGTCAAGGCCTATCAGGATGCCTACAGCGCCACGCCCGACCAGTTCGCCGCGGACGCCTATGACGCTGTGTATGTGGTCAAGGCCGCCGTGGAAGCCGCCAACGGCAGCACCTCCGGCGCGGATCTGGCCGCTGTAATGCCCAACATCACCGTGGAGGGCGTGACCGGCACCATGACCTGGAATGCCGACGGCAACACCAACAAGGCCGCCAGCGCTATCCTGTACAAGGACGGCGTGGGCACACTGTTCGGTCAGGATGCCGCGGACGATGCCGGCACTGCTGAGGACGCGGACACTGCCGCTGACGCAGAGGCATAAATAAGCTATCTACCTTCCTCACAATAAGCCCACGCGCCCTCCCGGCACTATGCCGGGAGGGCGGGGCCGGGCACCATGCAAAAGGAATGACGACTATGACGAATTTGATACAAACTTTGATAAGCGGGCTGAGCCTGGGAAGCATCTACGCGCTGATCGCGCTGGGCTATACGATGGTCTACGGTATCGCCAAAATGCTGAACTTCGCCCACGGCGACGTGATCATGGTGGGCGCATACAGCGGCATTGTGGCGGTGGCGCAGCTGGGACTGTCACCGTGGGTAACGGTGATCGTCAGCATCGTAGTGTGCGCGGTGCTAGGTGTAGTCATTGAGTTCTGCGCCTATAAGCCCCTGCGGCAGGCCGCCCCGCTGAGCGTGCTCATCACCGCCATCGGCGTCAGCTATCTTTTGCAGAACGCGGCGCTGCTGATCTTCGGATCGCAGCAGATGGCGTATCCCACGCTGGTAAAGCTTCCCAGCTTCTACATCGGCAGCGTGCAAGTGGACGGTATCACGGTGCTGACACTGGCCGTGACAGCGGCGCTGATGGTGGCGCTGACGCTGTTCATCGACAAGACGAAGCTGGGCAAGGCCATGCGCGCGGTCTCTGAGGACAAGGACGCGGCCACACTGATGGGCATCAGTGTGGACAGGACCATCACACTGACATTCGCCATCGGCTCGGCGCTGGCAGCGTTCGCCAGTCTGTTCTATGGCATGACGTATGTATACATCAAGCCCACTACCGGCGCCATGCCCGGCATCAAAGCCTTTACGGCGGCGGTGTTCGGCGGCATCGGCTCCATCCCCGGCGCTATGCTGGGCGGCATACTGCTTGGACTGATCGAGCAGATGTCCAAAACGTATATCTCCACCCTGTGGGCGGACGCCATCGTGTTTGCCGTGCTGGTGGTCGTTCTGGTGGTCAAACCCACGGGCCTGCTGGGCAAGCCCATGCAGGAGAAGGTGTGAGGTGAATAAAATGCAGCTGATACAGAAAAAAAGGCAGCGCACAGACCTGCTGACCGTGGCGGCGGTGGCCGCACTGTTCGCGGCAATGGCGGCGCTGCTGTATACCGGGCACCTTACCCGTCAGGTGACGAACATGCTGGTGCCTGTGGCGGTGTATATCGTGATGGCGGTGTCGCTGAATCTTGTGGTGGGCCTGCTGGGCGAGTTGAGCCTGGGCCACGCGGGATTCATGTCCGTGGGACTGTTCTCCGGCTGTCTGGTCTCCATTGCACTGGTCTCTACCCCCCTGCCGCTTGGCATACGGCTGCCGGTGAGCATGCTGGCGGGCGGCCTGACGGCGGCGGTGTTCGGGCTGCTGGTGGGCCTGCCGGCTCTGCGGCTGCGGGGCGACTATCTGGCCATCGTGACGCTGGCCTGCGGCGAGATCATCAAGAACGTCATCACGAATCTGGACTTCACCGGCGGCGCGCTGGGCCTGAACACCTCGGACATTTATGCCGGAGCGAAGGACCTGCTGCCCTACGGCGCTGTGCTGGTGCTGCTGACGGTGGCGGTAATGCTGAATCTGAAGCGCTCCAAGTACGGACGGGCCATCATGGCCATCCGGGACAACCGCATCGCAGCGGAGTCTGTAGGCTTGAACGTGACGTGGTACAAGCTGGCTGTGTTCGTCATCGCGGCGTTCTTTGCCGGGTGCGCCGGCGTGCTGTACGGCCACTCCCTGGCCAACATCAAGGCGGCGACCTTCGACTACAATATGTCCATTGAGATACTGGTCATCGTGGTGCTGGGCGGCATGGGCAGCGTGCCCGGCTCGGTGGTGTCGGCCATCGTCCTGACTGTGCTGCCTGAGGCCCTGCGTGAGGTGGCGGACTACCGGATGCTGGTGTACGCCATTGTGCTGATCCTGGTAATGCAGGCCACCAACAACCCGACCATGAAGCGATTCTTCGGCTCTGTCCGCCAGAAGCTTACCCCCAAGAGAAAGGAGCGTGCGGCGCTGTGACGACGAAAACAAAATTGGTGAGCCGGCCGTCCTCGGTGCTGCTGCCGGAACGGGATATCGACAAGTCCCCGGTACTGGAGTGCGTGGGGCTGGGTGTGACCTTCGGCGGGCTGAAGGCGGTGGAGGACTTTGATCTGACCATCGGCCGGACGGAGATCGCGGGGCTGATCGGCCCCAACGGCGCGGGCAAGACCACGGTGTTCAACCTACTGACAAAGGTATATCAGCCCACGGCAGGGGCGATCCTGCTGGACGGCAAGGACACCCACAGCATGACCACGGCACAGGTGAACAAGGCGGGCATCGCCCGGACATTCCAGAATATCCGGCTGTTCAGCGACCTGACGGTGGCGGAGAATCTGATGGTGGCCATGAACGACTCCGTGCGCTACGGTCTGGCGGGCAGCATCCTGCACTTCCCCAGATACGCACGGGAGGAGAGAATCGCCCGTGAACGGACGGAGGAGCTGCTGAGCATTTTTCACATGGAAAGCCATGCCGACGAGCGGGCGGGTTCCCTGCCCTACGGTGCGCAGCGGCGGCTGGAGATCCTGCGGGCGCTGGCATCCAATCCGTGCCTGCTGCTGCTGGACGAGCCGGCGGCGGGCATGAATCCCTCGGAGACAGCGGAGCTGATGGAAAACATCCGGAAAATACGGGATACGTTCCAGATCGCGGTGCTGCTCATCGAGCACGACATGAATCTGGTGATGAACATCTGCGAGGGCATCTGCGTGCTGAACTTCGGACACATTATCGCCAAGGGCACACCGGCGGATATTCAGGCAAACCCGGCGGTCATCGAGGCGTATCTGGGCAAGAAAAAGGAGGCGAGCGCATGAGCACCGTGCTGCAGGTGGAGAACATCAACGTGTACTACGGAAGCATCCACGCGGTGAAGGACGTGTCCTTCCATGTAGAGCAGGGCGAGGTGGTGACACTGATCGGCGCCAACGGCGCAGGCAAGTCCACCACACTGAACACCGTGGCTGGGCTGCTGCGCAGCCGCACGGGCAGCGTGCGCTTTCTGGACGAGGAACTGCGGCATCTGCCCAGCCACAAGCTGGTGGGCCGCGGCATGGCCCTGGTGCCGGAGGGACGGCGCATATTCCAGCACATGACGGTGCAGGAGAATCTGGACATGGGCGGCTACTGCCGGAACGGGGATGTCAGCGCGGACATCGAGAGCGTGTTTGAGCGCTTTCCGCGGCTGAAGGAACGGCGGAAGCAGATCGCGGGCACCCTGTCCGGCGGCGAGCAGCAGATGCTGGCCATGGGACGGGCACTGATGAGCCATCCCAAGCTGCTGATGCTGGATGAACCCTCCATGGGACTGGCTCCGCTGCTGGTAGAGCAAATATTCGACATTATCCGGCAGCTGCACGCCGACGGCACCACCATCCTTCTGGTGGAACAGAATGCGCAAGCGGCGCTGGCGGTGGCCGACCGGGGCTATGTGCTGGAAACAGGGCGCATCGTCACCGAGGGCAGCGGCGCGGAGCTGCTGGAGAGCGACGCCATCAAGAAGGCGTATCTGGGCGGATAACATACAGGCCGCCGGAAAATCTACGGTATATTTATAACAAATCGAAAAGACCGGCAAAGCCGGTCTTTTTTTCATGCGCATAGCGCTTGTCTGCAGATATAAGGAACATTTATAGGCTAACGGGCATTTGCGCTTCGCACGGGCCAAACGGGTGAGTATAATAGTAGTTGTAAGCATGCAGCACTTTGAAGGGCTAAAGGAGGTGTGGTATGGCACGATATGTACCGGACGCTGCGCAGCATGTGACGGTATTTCTGGGCGAGGCCGGGTGCGGAAAATCGGAACTGGCCGTGCAGTGGGCGCTGATGGCGGCGGAGCACGGACAGGAGGTACACTTTTTCGACCTGGATCAAACAAAACCTCTGCTGCGGTCAAGAGACGCGGCGGCTCTTCTGGAGGCGGCCGGCGCAACAGTACATTTTGAGCGGCAGACCGCCGATGCGCCCACACAGGTGGGCGGACTTACGCCGCTGCTGCTGGATAAAAGCAAAACTCTTATACTGGACGTGGGCGGCAACGATACGGGGGCGCGGCTCATCGGTGGGTACGCCCATCTGCTGAAAAGCGCGGATGCCTGGTTCGTGGTGAACCCCTACCGGCCCTGGTCGGGAACAGTGGAACACATCGACGGCACACTGAGCGCCGTGCTTAAGGCGGCGCGGCTGGGCCTTCCGCGGTTCCTGCTGAACCCTACGCTGGGAACAGACACCACGGCAGAGGAATTTCTGGCGGGTGTGGAACAGGGGCTGGCTATGCTGTCCCCCTATGTAAAGGTGGAGGCGGCCGCGGTGTCGGAGACGCTGCTGCCGGAGGTCGAGGGGCGGACGGAGCTGACGCTGCTCCCCATTACACCGCGTATTACTGTCCCGGAAGCGGGACTTGATGAATAAAAGGAGGAAACAAAATGGCACAGGTCACCATCCGCGCAGAAAGCTGCAAAAGCTGCGGCTACTGCGTGAAGTTCTGTCCCAAGGGCGTACTGGTCGTGGGACATGATGTCAACTCCAAGGGCTACCCCTTTGTGGTGGCGGCACACCAGGAAAACTGTATCGGCTGCGCGATCTGCGGACGCATGTGCCCGGATGCGGCCATTGAAGTGTATAAATGAGGAGGCGAGAACATGGCAAGAGTATTTATGAAGGGCACCGAGGCCATCGCGGAGGCGGCGGTGCGGGCGGGCTGCCGGTTCTTCGCCGGCTATCCCATCACCCCCCAGAACGAGATCCCGGAGTATCTGGCGCGGCGGCTGCCGGAGGTAGGCGGCAGCTTTGTGCAGGGTGAGAGCGAAGTGGCATCCATCAACATGGTATACGGCGCGGCGGGCACCGGTACGCGGGCCATGACCAGCTCCAGCTCCTGCGGCATCAGCCTCATGAGCGAGGGCATCAGCTTCTGCGCCAGCGCACGAGTTCCCATCGTATATGTGAACGTGCAGCGGGGCGGTCCCGGTATCGGTACCATCCAGCCAGCACAGCAGGACTATACCCAGGCTACCAAGGCCAGCGGCAACGGCGGCTTTAAGATGCGGGTGTTCTCCCCTGCCACGGTGCAGGAGGCCGTGGACATGACTTATGCCGCCTTTGACTACGCACAGCAGGATCGCAACCCTGTGTTGATCCTCACCGATGGCGTGATGGGCACCATCATGGAACCGGTGGAACTGCCGCCGGAACGCTCCGCCGAGGAGGTCAAGGCGCTGAAGGCGCAGTGCCGCCCGTGGGCGGCCGTCGGCCACGATTCCTACAAGGAACCCCGCGCCACTGTTGACGCCGGGCGCTGGGATACAAAGGAGCAGGAGCGCAACTGCAAAAAAGCCGAGGAACTGTACAAAAGCTGGCCCAGCGAGGCGGAGACGCTGTATCTGGACGACGCCGAGGTGGTCGTCACCGGCTACGGCATCTGCGGACGCATCGCCCGCTCTGCCGTGAAGCTGCTGCGTGCGGAAGGGTACAAGGTGGGCTTTATCCGCCCCAAGACGCTGTACCCCTTCCCCGCCGGAGAATTCGCCGGACTGGACTTTGACAGAGTGAAGGCCATTCTGGACGTGGAGATGTCCATTCCCGCGCAGGTGGTGGACGACATCCGGCTGGCCATCAACGACCGCTGCCCCATCGAGACCTGCCTGCACGCGGGCGGCGAGATCATGGAACGCAATGATGTCATCAGCGCCGCCAAAGCGCTGCTGACGCGATAAGGAGGTGTCGGACATGGAAAAGGTATACGCGAGAACAAAGGGCATCCAGCCCGACATGGTGGACGGCTTCTGCCCCGGCTGCATGCACAGCACTCTCTTCAAGCTTATCGGCGAGGTGCTGGAGGAGATGAACATGCTGGATAAATGCACCTGCGCCATCGGCGTTGGCTGCTGCGGTCTGGGCATGGGCTATTTCACCTACGACTATCTGCTGGCCGCCCACGGCCGGGCCTGCGCCGTGGCCACCGGTGCCAAGCGCAGCAATCCGGAGACTCTGGTGTTCACCTATCAGGGCGACGGTGACCTGGCCTCTATCGGCCTTGCCGAGACGATGTCCGCCGCCAACCGGGGCGAAAACATCTCCGTCATCTTCGTCAACAACGGCATCTACGGCATGACCGGTGGGCAGATGGCTCCCACCACGCTGGTGGGTATGAAGGCCACCACCGCCCCCAAGGGCCGCAACCCCAAGGAGCACGGCTATCCCATGCATGTGTGCGAGATCCTGAACCAGCTGACGGCGCCCTACTATCTGGAGCGCACCAGCTGCAACAACCCCGCTAACGTAGCCAAGACAAAGGCGGCCATCCGCAAGGCGTTCCAGAACCAGCTGGACGGCAAGGGCTTTTCGCTGGTGGAGATCGTCACCAGCTGTCCCACCAACTGGGGGCTGGAGCCGCTGGAGGCTCTGGACTTTCTGGAACAGAAAATGTTCGTAGAATTTCCGCTGGGCGTAATCCGAGACAAGGACAAGGAGGGTGCGTAAATGGAACGGAATCTGATGGTAGCCGGCTTCGGCGGGCAGGGCGTCATGACGCTGGGAAAGTTTCTGGCGGAGGCCACCTGCAATTCCACGGACAAAAACGTGACGTTTTTCCCCTCCTACGGCGCAGAGCAGCGGGGCGGCACCGCTAACTGCTATGTGGTCATCTCCGATGACGACATCGGAGCACCGCTGGGCGATCGGATGGATGACTTGATCGTGATGAACGATCCCAGTCTGGCGAAGTTCCTGTACAAACTGGTACCCGGCGGAACTCTGTACATCAACAGTTCCATCGTGAAAAGCGACATCACCCGCAGCGACATCAAAGTGGTAAAGGCTCCCGTGACTGAGCTGGCGCTGGAGATGGGCAATGCCAAGGTGCTGAACATCATCATGCTGGGCGTATACATCGGCTATACCCAGGTGGTGCCGGAGGACGTGGTGTGGAACACCATCGAGCACAAGCTGGGCAAGAAGCCGGCGCTGCTGCCGCTGAACCGGCAGGCCTTTGAATTGGGATTGAAATTAGGCCGCGAACAGCGATAAAATATCTTGATTTTTATTCTTTAAAGCGTTAGAATATGCCATCGGTATAAATACGCAGCCTCCCTGCCGGGGGCCGCGGAAACATACTTCAGACAGGAGGAACCACTGTGTATTACCAGGTATCAAAGGAATTTTTCGATAAACTGCCCAACGCCTGCTTCGGCGCGGTGGCAGTGCGCGGGTTGGACAACACCCACGAGATCCCGGAGTTGGAGGCCATGCTGGCTGAGAACGTGGCCGCCTGCGAGGCGTACTTCACAGGCAAGAAGCCCAAGGAGACGGAGGACATTCTGCCCTACCGGGCAGCGTTTACCGCCCTGGGCATCAACCCCAACAAGTTCATGTGCTCCATCGAGGCGCTGCTTACCCGCATCGCCAAGGGAAAAGGCTTTCCCCATATCAACGCCGCCGTTGATCTGGGCAACGCTGTATCCATCAAGCACCGGCTGCCCATGGGCGCCCACGACCTGGACTCCATCGCAGAGGGCCTGGACGTACGTCTGGCTGAGGAGGGTGACACGTTTATCCCCTTTGGCTCCACCGAGGAGGAGATGCCGGACATGGGCGAGGCGGTATACGCCTGCGGCCACGAGATCCGGACACGGCGGTGGACATGGCGGCAGTCCGAGCGGGGCAAGATCACCGAGAGCACCAAGGCCATTCTGTTCCCCATCGACGGCTTTTCCGATGTGAACGCGGCGGAGGTACAGGCGGCAGCGGATGAACTGGTGGCATTGCTGAAGAAATACTTCGGCGAGGGACTGGAGATCGAGACCGGCACCGTGACCAGGGATCACCCCCGATTTGAATTCTTCGTCTGAGCAAAAAAAGAGACGCCCGCGGGCGTTTCTTTTTTTGCTTATTGGTCCGCGTCGGCGGCGCGGCGGAGTACCCGGAGAAAGGAGCGGGCTACAGCGTCGTTCCTTACACCGGGACGCATGGCCACCCCCAGCTCCCGCCAGCAGGGCGGATCGATAGTGCGGACTGTGAGATCCTGCCGGGCGTAGTAGTCCAGTTCCAGGCGGGAAAATACCGTACTTCCCAAACCGGCGGCCACGGCGGCCAGCACAGAGCGGTTATTGAGGCGGTCATCGGTATAGGCCGGCTCCACATCGGCGCGGGTAAAGACGCGAACGGTATCGGTATTGGTCCCGTAATCAGGGATGATGACGGCCCTGCCGGCAAGGTACGCAGCAGGCATGGGCTCCGGCGCGTCGCTGTCGGGCGGCAGAACGGCCAGAAATGGATCGTCGCACAGCTTCGTCCAGTCCATCTCCGCCGCGGTAAATCGTCTGTCGGTGACGCCCAGCTCCACACTGCCGTCCCTAAGCCAGTTGTCCACCTGCATAGGACTGCCGGAGATGACACTGACGGTGATGTGCGGGTACTCCTCCTTCAGCGCAGCCACCGCCTGGGGCACCCAGCGGGTGGAAACAGTATCCAACGCAGCCAAACGGAGGGTAGCCTGCTGAGAGCGCTTGCAGGCGCGTATCTCACCGTTGAGGGCATCATAGACCTGCAGGAGACGGTTGATCTTGGGCATAAGCGTCTTTCCCGTCTCGCTGAGGCGAACGCCGCTGTAACTGCGGTCCAGCAGGCGCAGACCGATCTCGTTTTCCAGGCTGTTCATCATGTAGGTCAGCCCCGCTTGAGAATAACCCAGCGTTTCGGCGGCACGGGAGAAGCTGCCGGCCTCCTGAATGACGGCCAGAGCCTGTAATTTCTGGATGTCCATAGGCTCACCCCTATAAAAGAATCTTATGGGTATACTATCAGCCCGCAGAGCATTTTGTCAAGAGGCGGCAGCGGCTTTTTTACCGGATAAAATCAAGTGGCAATCTGCTGTTTTGGCATATTTGGAACCCCCCACCGGGGTTGCGGAGCGGAACAGGATAAGGTATGATACGATGCAAGAAAGCACAGGAGGCGCTGCATGGAAAACAGCCGTTTGCGAAAAAAGAAAACAGCGGTCATCGCGGCGCTGGCGGCAGCGGTGGCGGTGCTGACGGTGGTTGAACTGCTGGTAGGTTCGTCCGGCATGACCGTGCGGGAATGTCTCGCCGCGCTGGCGGGCCGGGGCGAGGCCGCGGCGGTGCGCATCATTCGGTACATTCGTCTGCCGCGGCTGCTGGCAGCGGTCATTGCGGGCGCGGGACTCTCGGTATCGGGGCTGATCATGCAGACGGTACTGGGCAACCCCATGGCCTCGCCGGCCACGCTGGGTGTATCCAACGCAGCGGTGTTCGGGGCTAATCTGTCTATTATCGCGCTGGCGGGCGGCTCCTTGGTCACAGGCAATAATCTGGCCAGCTATACGGCGGGGGCGGATCCCTTCGCCGCCTCAGCGCTGGCCTTCGTGTTCGCAGCGGGATCTGTGCTGATCATACTGGCGCTGTGCCGGCTGCGGGACTTCTCCCCCAACGTAGTGGTACTGGCGGGAATCGTCCTGGGTTCAGTATGGACGGCAGCCACCACGGTACTGCAGTTCTATGCCACCGATGTGGGCCTGTCCGCCGCGGTGATATGGACCTTCGGCGACCTGGGACGGGCAACATACCGCGCCGACTGCATCATGCTGTCGGTAACGGCGGTGGGCATCGCGGTATTCGCGGTGCTGGCCTGGCGATACAATGCACTGCTCAGCGGCGGTGACACGGCGGGCAGTATGGGTGTGAACGTAGCGCTGCTGCGGTGGGTATCGCTGCTGCTGGCATCGCTGATTACGGCGGTGTGCGTGTCGTTCCTGGGCATTATCGGTTTTGTGGGGATCATCTGTCCCCACGCGGTAAAGCGACTGGTCGGCCAAGACCACCGGTGGGCACTGCCGGCGGCAGCCCTATGCGGCAGTGCGCTGCTGCTTGCGGCAGACGCGGTCAGCCGGAGCCTGGGCAGCGGATCGGCTCTGCCGGTGGGTGCTATCACTTCCCTGCTGGGCGCGCCGTTTTTCATGGCGCTGATATTTGCAAAAAGGGAGGACAGCGTATGCTGAATGTAGAAAATGTGACCTTCCGCTACGACAAGCGGGGCCGGGCAGTGCTGGACAACGCCAGCCTGTCGCTGGCAGCGGGCCAGGTAGGCGTACTGCTGGGCCGCAACGGATGCGGCAAGACCACACTGCTGCGGACAACACTGGGCCTGTGCACCCCGGAGCGCGGCCAGGTGGCCTTCGACGGGCAGGCGTTGAGCGGCATGAAGCGGCGGCAGCGCTCCCGCGTGGCAGCCTATGTGCCGCAGGATCTGCAGTTCGGTGCACTTCGGGTATACGACGCAGTGATGGCCGGGCGCGTGAGCCGCTTCGGCATACAGCCTGGGGCAGAGGATCGTACAGCGGTGGATGCTGCGCTGGAGGACATGGAGCTGACGGCCCTGGCAGAACGAAACGTACAGCAGCTGTCCGGCGGTGAGAAGCAGAAGGTGGCCATTGCGCGGGCACTGGCCCAGGAGCCGAGACTGCTGGTATTCGATGAACCCACCGGCAATTTGGACGTAGCCAACGAACAGCGGATACTGCGGCAGGCCCGGCGGCTGGCCCGGACGCGGAACATAACGGTTCTGTGCACGCTGCACGATCTGAACCAGGCCATGGCCTATGGGGACAGGCTGTTCCTCATGCAGGGCGGGCGCATACGTTACACCGGCGGCGGTGATATCCTAACGCCGGAAACGGTACAGGAGATCTTTGGTGCACGGGTGCGTGCAGCAGAGATAGACGGGCAAAAAATACTGATAGGAGTGACCGAAGATGACTAAGCGGAAATTTTTTGCACTGACGCTGGCGCTGGTAATGGTGCTGTCTCTGGCAGGCTGCGGCCAGAAGCCGGCAGAGGATAATAAGGCCGATACGCCGGAAACAATGACGATCACCGACATGATCGGGCGCGAGGTGGATATCGTACCGGGCAGCTACCAGCGGGTGGTATGCATCGGCGCAGGCGCGCTGCGGATGTACAGCTATGTGGGCGATGTAAGCCTGCTGAGCGGCGTGGAGGACATTGACAACACCGCGCTCAGTGAACGCCCCCAGATGTTCGACGGCGTGGCGCGGCCTTATGTGATCGTATACGGCGATACGTTTGCTTCTCTGCCCTCCTGCGGCGTGGGCGGCCCCAACGCCCAGGCTGCGGAAGCGGAAAAGATCCTGTCCTGCACACCGGACATTATCATCTCGGAGTATGAGGACACGGAGAAGGCGGATGCCCTGCAGCAGCAGACAGGCGTACCTGTCATCACCCTGCGCACTGGTGTGGACGGTGTGTTCGGCGAGGAATTCATCGGTTCTATCTCCCTGCTGGGCCAGGTGTTCGGCAAGGAGACACGCGCGTCGGAGCTTCTGGCCTTCGTAGCCGCTGAGGCAGCAGACATCCAGGCCCGAACGGCAGATATCACCGAGGACAGCAAGCCTGCGGTGTATATCTGCGGGTTGGGCAACTGGGGCACCACCAATTATCTGATGACGGTGGAGGAATACAGCACCTTCCGGGTGGCCAACATTAAAAATGCGGTCAGCGGCCTGGGCACAGCAGGCATCCAGCCCATCGAGGCAGAGAAATTCACGGCCCTGGGCCCGGATATGGACATCATGCTCATCGATGCGGCGGCGGTGAAAAATATCAAGCCCCTGTACGCCGAGGACAACGGCCTGTTCGATAGCTGCAAGGCCTGGCAGGAGGGCAAGGTGTATCTGGAGATGGCATACAACGCCTATTACACCAACTTTGAGATCGCGCTGGCCAATGCATGGTTTGCCGGGAAGTGTGCCTACCCCGACAAGTTTGAGGACATCGATATGACGGAAAAGCTCAACGAGATCACCGGCGCATTTCTGGGCAAAGGCATTGCGGAGGAGATCTATCGAATGCCTAACAGCTTCGGCGGATACCAGCAGATCGACACCGCCGCGTTCTTCAACTGAGGGCGGCGGCATGATCGACAAACGGGACGTACAGGCGTTCTTTGACCGGCTGGCACCGGGATGGGACGCAGAGCTGGTGCGGAATGAGGCCGTCATCGGCAAAATACTGGACAACGCCGGTGTGCGGCCGGGCTGTACCGTGCTGGATGTAGCCTGCGGCACAGGCGTGCTGTTCGGCGACTATGTAAAGCGCGGCGCGGCACAGGTGACGGCCATCGACCTGTCGCCGGAGATGGCAGCGCGGGCAGCGGAAAAAGCATCAGGAACATGCATCTCCGTAGTCTGCGGCGACGTAGAGGACAGCAGACAGGTGCGGGAAGCCGGGCCCTATGATGTGGTAATGGTATACAACGCCTTTCCTCATTTCCCCGATCCGGCGGCGCTGATACGGACACTGGCCGGATTGGTAAAGCCCGGCGGACGGCTGTCCATCGCCCATGGCATGAGCCGAGCGGCGCTGGACGCGCACCACAGCGGCAGCGCAAAACCAGTCTCCCGCGGACTGCTGCACGAGGATGAGGTAAAAGCGCTGATGGCACCGTATCTGGACGTGGATGTGGTGATCTCAGATCACGAGATGTACCAGGTGTGCGGAATAAACCGAACATAAAAAATGGCACCGGCCGCTTGGCCGGTGCCATTTTTTATGTCTTTCATGCCTGCGGGATATCGGCAAAGCGGCGAAGCAGCTCCTTGCCGTCCAGCACACGGACAGCCCCGGCAGCCAATGCCTCCAGTTCAAACTCGCCGGCCATGACCTCCACCGGGGCAATAAAGGTGAGCTTTTTCGTCAGATACTCGGTGACATAGCGGGAGTGGGCGATACCCCCTGTAAGGATAATGCGATCCACTCGGCCGTCCGCGGCGGCGGCCAGCCCTCCGATAGCGCGGGCACAGCTGTACAGCATGCCGTCATAGACCAGCTTGGCATGGGCATCACCGTCGGCGATACGCTGCTCCACCTCCTGGGCGTTGGCGGTTCCCAGATGGGCCATCAGACCGCCCTTGCCGCGGATGAAGTTCATGATATCCGTCTTGGTATATTTACCGGAGAAGCAAAGCGCCACCAACGGCTGCAGACTGACGCCCCCCATACGCTCCGGAGCGAACATCCACTCATCGTCGCGGACACCGTCCACCATCTTACCTCCGATAAACAGCCGGGCGGAACCGCCGCCGCCCAGATGCAGAACGATCAAACGGCAATCCTCCAGCGGCTTATGCAGAACATTCTCGGCGCAGCGCATGGCCATGGCACGGCAGTTAAGGGCGTGGCCGGTCATCATGCGGGGCAGCTCCGGATGTCCGGACATCCGGGCCTCGTCGGTCATCTCATCCACGGTGACGGGATCACAGATAAACGCGGGAATGTCCAAGGGCCCGGCGATGCGCAGTGCCAATACGCAGCCCAGGTTAGAGGCGTGGGCCGCGTCTTTGACGGTATACATGAAATCCACCATGTCTTGATCCACCAGGTAAGTACCGGCGGCGCAGTAGGGCAGTTGGCCGCCGCGGGCGCAGACGGCGTCCAGCGCCGTCAGATCCACATCATGTGCCGCCAATTCCTTTTCTATGGCCGCTTGACGGAAATCCACCTGCTCCATAACCCAGGAGAAGGGCTGCAGATCCTCCTTACTGTGGCGAACGGAGACATCGAACTCCTTTTTGTCCCCGCAGAACAGTGCCAGCTTGGTGGAGGTGGAGCCGGGATTGATGACCAGTATACGCTTATCCATAGGTTTTGTCGCCCCGGAGGGGCACTCCTTCCCTTTTGTTCTTTAAAGAGAGTATACCCTATCCGGCGCGGTATCCGCAAGTGGGAAACGCTGAAAGGGTATAAGCACTTTTAATAGGTTAAGGGGCACTTTTTGTCAGCAGCCGGACGGCGTACTTGAGGAACATCTTCACCGCCGGAGAGGCATCGGCCCGCGAGTGAAGCGCTGCGCCCAGTGTGATGCTGGCGGGCGGATCAATGGGGATCATGGCAATGTCACAGATACGCTTCTCAGTGATCAGCTTGTTCATCACACTGACGCCCAGTCCCTGCTCCACCATGGACATGGCAGAAAAACTCTCGATGGTGGTGTAGCGGATATTTGGTGTGACATGGGCCCGGTCAAACAGCGTCTCCACGTCGTCATCGCATCCCAGGGCGGGCATAATGAAGCTGTCCTGCGCACAGTTTTTCAGCGGGTAGCAGGGTGCATTGGCCAAGGGATGGCTGCGGGGCAGCAGTGCCACCATAGGATCCTCGGCCAATGGGATCCACTCAAACGGCATATTCTCCTGATAACTGAAGAATCCGATATCGGCGGTGCGCTCCTCCAACCACTGGGATACCTCCTGCCAGATACCCTCCATCAGCTTGATCTCCACATGGGGGTAGTTCTGCTGGAAGTCCCGGATGACGGCGGGAAGCCAGTGTGTGGCGATGCTGGAATAAGCTGCGATAGTAACGGTGCCGATCAGCAGACCGTTCATCTGGGCAGAGAGTTCAAATATCTTGTCCTCCTGGCGGAGGAACTCGCGGATCACCGGCAGCAGCAGCTGGCCGTTGGCGGTGAGGGCCACGCCCTTCGTACTGCGGCTAAACAGTGAAAATCCTACCTCTCTTTCCAATGCCGAGACCAACTGGTTGACGCCGGAGGGCGTGTAGCGCAGCATCTCGGCGGCACGGGAAAAGCTGCCCGTTTCAGCGGCAGCCAGAAAAGCGCGGCAGCGAGCTGTTTCCATATAATTCCTCCCCTTCATATTATTAGTATAACTTACAAGCATTGTAACAAAGTGCAGCTTTACTTTTCCTGTGAAATATTCTACTATAATGCCAACAGGAACACAAGAGCCTGTAACAAAAAAACACATCAACTTAAATACAAAATTTTTTCAAGGAGGATGTTACCATGAAAAACATTTCTACTCACGTCGCTATTGCTATCGTTTCCCTGGTGCTGGTCGTCGCGTCCGCCTTTTTGATGACGGCTCCTGAGGCCGGTATGCGCCTGATCGGCGAATACGTCACCCTGTTCTGGGCGCTGGTGTTCACCGTGTCCGCCACCCGTGCGCTGCTGCTGGAGCGCAGCCGCGAACTGAAGGCTGAAGCCAAGACCGCTCACGCCGCTGCCTAATAGACACAGCATAGAAAAGACCGCCCACAGGCGGTCTTTTTTTGCGTACAAAAGCACAGCGGTGCGGCAGGAAGCAGTTGACGGTGACCGCGAAATAGGATAAAGTAAAGATAACGCAAAAAACACGGGAGGGGCTTCTATGAAAAAAATCGCAGTCATCACAGGCGCATCCAGCGGCATGGGTAAGCGGTTCGCAGAAACGGTGGATCGGTACGGTACCTTTGACGAGGTGTGGATCATCGCACGGCACAAGGAGCAGCTGGAAGAGCTGCGCACCACAGTTCCCTTTCCTGTCCGGGTGCTGGCGCTGGATCTGACGGATCGGAGCAGCTTTGACGCATACGCAGCGGCGCTGGCGGAACAGCCGGTGGAGGTAGGCCTGCTGATGAACTGCAGCGGCTTCGGCAAGTTCAGCGCAGTGTTGGACACGCCGCTGGCGGTGAATCTGAACATGACCGATCTAAACTGCCAGGCGGTGGTGGCCATGTGCCAGCTTACCGCACCGTACATGCCCCGCGGCAGTCAGATCATCAATATCGCGTCGGTAGCAGCATTCCAACCCATCCCCTACATCGATATCTATGGTGCCACGAAAGCCTTCGTACTGAGCTTCAGCCGGGCACTGAACCGGGAACTGAAAAGCCGCGGCATCGGCGTGATGGCCGTGTGCCCCTTCTGGACAAAAACCGCGTTCTTCGACCGGGCCATTAAGGCAGGCGAGCAGCCCATTGTCAAAAAATATGTGGCCATGTACGACGTGGATGACATTGTCACACGGACGTGGCGGGATGCCAAACGAGGCCGGGACGTATGCAAGTACGGCTTTATCGCCAGAGCCCAGGCAGGCCTGGCCAAGATACTCCCCCATAGCATGGTCATGGATGTATGGATGAAACAGCAGGATCTGCATTGACAGGAAAAGACCTTCGGCACTGGCCGAAGGTCTTTTTTGCTTATTTGTGGCGGCGCATTTCCCAGGTCTCCTGGGCCTCACGCAGATGCTCCAGCAGCTCCACGCGAGAGCGATAGGCAAAGAGGAAATTGTGCTTCTCGCGCATCTCGTCCTGGCGCTGGCGGATGTGGGCCTTGAGATTTTCTACCTTGATGACCACCTCATGCTCGTCGGCGAACTTGCGGATGCGGGACACCAGCTTGGCGGAATAGATCAAGTCAATAGTGAATACACCGAAAAAGAACCCGATGACAAAGGAAAAAGCCAGGTTGCGGGACAGCCAGTCCAGCGCATTTAAAATATAGGGGTGAACACAGAAATAATACACGGCGCTGACTGCCGCCCACAGGGCAGAAAAGGCCGGGCAGATCAGGCCCTGGATATTCCCCCACTGCTTGCTGTAATCCCACAGGCGGATATGCATAAACCTAAGGCTGACGATACCGGCGATGTACTCAATAACAGTCATGCTGAGGGCCATTCCCGCAAACAGCAGCAGCTTCCCGCCCACGGTGTCCACGCCGTTTTTCTCACCGACGGAAGCCAGCAGATACAGAATACACAGGCCGGAGCCGTACAGGGGGACATAGGGGCCCACGCAGAAACCGGGGTTGATCCACTTTCGCTCCGGATTGGCACCGGAGAGAAAACGGCGATACAGCAGCTCAGCCACCCAACCCAGGGTAGAACCGATAAAAAACAGATATGCCAGCGTGAGTAAGAAATTCATAACAGAGACTTATCCTTTCTTGCGGAGGTGGCAGTACCAGACGGTAATACCTACCAGCAGGCCGCCCACAATGTTGCCCAGCGTGACCGGAAGCATGTTCCCCAGGAGATACCTCCCCCACGTCAAGGAGGCGATATCCACGCCGGCGGACTGCACCGCGGCGGCACAGGCGGGATCTTCCGCGGAAAACAGGGCCAACGCGCAGTAGGTCATGTCGGCGATAGAGTGGCTGAAGCCCGCCACCACAAAGAACATGACCGGCACCCATGCACCCAGTATACGCCCGGCGACATCCTTGGCTGACATGCTCGCCAACACAGCGATGGTGACGAGAATATTACACAGCACACCCATAAAAAACGCCTTATCAAAGGGCATGGTCAGCTTTCCCACCGCCGTCTTCAGTGTATATATCTCCAGCGCGCCATCTCCGGCATCCAGCCAGCCAAAGCGGGCACATACCCAACTGAGGGCCAGTGCCCCCAGAAAGTTGCCTATGTACACGATGCACCAATTGCGCAGCATAGCGGATAGGCGCACACGCCTGTCCAGCACGCTGATAATAATGAGGGTATTGCCTGTAAACAGCTCCGCGCCAGTGAGCACAACGATACCCAATCCGAAAGCAAACAGGACTCCGGAAATGATCCGTATCACACTCATGGAGGTAAGCGTACAGGCAGCCATATTCGTGACACAGACGGGGAACCCAATAAGCATGCCGGCAGCAGCGCCCAGGAGCAGCAGCTTCAGGAACGGCTGTTGTGTCTTGACAACGCCGGCGGCGGCGTAGTTCGCCGCTGTTTCGGCGGGCGTGAAAAGATTCATTGCACACCCTCCCCGCTCAAATATTCCGCCGCATGGACCGTATGGGCCATCAGAACAGAGGAGGTAACGGCGCCCACGCCGCCGGGGACAGGTGTAATGGCGGCAACAACGGGTTCCACCTTTGGGATATCTGCGTCGCCGCAGAGGGCAGAGCCATTCCAGTTCATGGACACATCCAGCACCGTTTGACCGGGACTGACATGCCCGGCGGTAAGGCTTCCCGGCACGCCGGCAGCGGTGATGATGATATCCGCCCCACGGGTCAGTGCCGCCGTACTGGCGGTCTTGCTGTGACAAACGGTGACGGAGGCATCCTCACGCAGCAGCAGCATGGACACGGGGCGGCCCACCACAAGGGAACGCCCGATGACCACGGCGTGTTTGCCGGAGAGCGTCACAGCGTAATGGCGCAGCATTTCCATACAGGCCTGGGCGGTACAGGGAGCAAATCCCCTCCCCTGCCCGGTAAACACCGCGGCGGCGCTCTCCGGAGTCATGCCGTCCACATCCTTGTCCGGGGACAGCCGGGCACAGAGCGCATGCTCTTCCTCCCTCATCTGCGGCGGCAGGGGCCGCAGCAGCAGACAGCCGTGGGCCATTCGGTCATCGTTCACCGCGTCTATAGCCGCGGCCACATCGGCAGCAGCGGCATCGGCAGCCAGCGTGCGCAGCTCCACCTCAACACCGCAGAGGGCGCCGCGCTTCATGGCGCCGCGTATATACGCACTGTCAGCCTCATTGTCACCGCAGCGCAGTATAACCAGCTTTGGTTGGATCCCTCTGGCGCGCAGCGCCTCGGCGCGGCGCAGCGTGTCCACGGACAAAGCATCCGCCACAGGCTTTCCGGTAAGCAGAACGGCCACGGCGCATCCCTCCTTTTGTCAGATAAGTCGATCGCGGACGGCGCGGAACACGCGCTCACCTTCCGCACTGCCCCGCTTCAGCAGGGCGATACACTGCGCGTTCAGCCGGTCAGCTTCCGACCGATCCGTCATGGTCTTTGTATTGACCAGCACATTCAGCGAAGCAGCCTCCAGCGCACCGCGCAGGATAGCGGCGGCGCAGCCGGCATCAGACACCGCCAGACGGGAACCTATCTCCGAAAGCCTCCCCGCAGCGGACAGGCCTTCCGCGCACAGCTCCATAATGCGCAGCGGCGCGACGCAGGCCGTTTCAGCGGCACTTTGCAGCGCGGCGGCGCGAGCCGGATCCTCCTTTGGGATGGCATAGGCCTGGCTGAGAGGCAGGAATCCCTCCGCATCGGCGGCCACTTGATCCAGCAGTGCTTCCTGCAGAATGTTTACACTTGACAACAGCTGCTGTATCTCGCTTTCTACGGCTGCATATGCCTTTTTCCCGGCGGTCAGGTGCGCCACCATACCGCACAGCGCGGCGCCTACCGCGCCGCACAGTGCCGCGGCCCCGCCTCCGCCGGGCGTGGGCGCGGCGGAGGACAGCACCTCCACAAACCCGCGGCAAGTCTTATTGGTATCGTCCATAGTATCCTCCTCAGAACAAGCCGTGAACTTCGCCGGTGGCGGTATCCACGTCGATACGGCGGTAGGCCGGATCGGAGCCGGTACCCGGCATCATGGAGATACTGCCGGCCACGGGGCACAGAAATCGGGCGCCGCTGTACTCCAGCACATCACGCACCGGCAGACGCCAACCGGTGGGCACCCCCTTGCGGGCGGGATCGTGGGACAGAGACAGATGCGTCTTGACCATCATGGTACAGTAGTCGGCGTACTGCGGATCGCTCTCGAACCGCTCCGCCTTCTCCCGCGCCAGAGGAGACCAGTCCACGCCGTCGGCGCCATAGACCTCACAGGCGATACGCTCCACCCTCTGCCGCAGGGGCGTGTCGTCGGAATAGAGGAATCGGAGATCAGAGGGCTCATCACAGGCCGCCATGACCTCACGGGCCAGCTCCTCAGCCCCCGCACCGCCATATCGCCAGTGGTCGGACACGGCACAGCGCAAACCGTTTTTGTCACAGATGCGGCGCACCAGTGCCAGTTCCGCCTCGGTATCCGTGTAGAACTTGTTGATACACACCACCGGCGTAACGCCGGATCTGCGGATGATCCCGGCATGATGGAGCAAGTTGGCGCAGCCCCTTTCCAGCAGAGCCAGGTTCTCCTTTGTGTACTCCTCCGGCAGGGGGCGTCCGGGCACCACCTCCGGGCCGCCGCCGTGCATCTTCAGCGCCCGAACTGTAGCCACCAGCACCGACGCGTCCGGCTTCAATCCGGACAGGCGGCACTTGACGTTCCAGAACTTCTCAAACCCGATGTCGGCGGCAAATCCGGACTCGGTAACGTGATAATCAAACAGCTTCAGCCCCAGACGGTCACCGATGACCGAGGACTGGCCGATGGCGATGTTGGCAAAAGGTCCGGCGTGCACCAGCACCGGCTGGTGCTCTGCGGTGTAGCATAGGGTGGGATTGATGGTATTGCGCATCCATGCGGTCATGGCCCCGGCCACCTCCAGATCGTCGGCGGTAACAGGGCGGCCCTGCCTGTCGTAGGCCAGGGTAATGCAGCCAATGCGCTGCCGCAGATCCTGCAGATCGCGGGCCACAGACAGGATGGCCATCAGCTCCGAACTGACCGCGATGTTGGCACAGGTTTCCATGGGATAACCGTCCATTTTCCCCTCGCCCAAACCGATGCGCATTTTCCGCAGCGCCTGGCAGCAGAAATCCAGTACGAAGCTCCACTGTACCCGCTCCGGATCGATATCCAGCCGCCGTAAGCCCCGCTTGGCCAGCGTTTCATCATCGTAGTTGCGCTCATGCTGCATGCGGGCGTTAAGCGCGGTCATAGCCAGATTGTGGGCATTCATAATGTCGTTGATATCGCCGGTAAGCCCCAGCGAAAATTCGGTCATGGGAATCAGCAGCGCGTTACCGCCACCGGCAGCGGTGCCTTTGACATTCATGGTAGGGCCGCCGGAGGGCTGCCGCAGGCAGCCGCCCACGTTAGCACCCAAGCGCCCCAGGCCCTCGATCAACCCCAGGGACGTAGTAGACTTCCCCTCGCCCAGCGGCGTGGGGGTAATGGCCGTAACTTCGATATATTTCCCGTCCGGTTTATCCTTCAGCCGTTCCATAATACGCAGGAAGTCCAGCTTGGGCGTCTTGCCGTAGGGCAGCAGCTCGGAAGGCCGCAGCCCCAGCCGCTCGCGGAACCATTCCACGTCCGGAAGCGCCTGCTCCGCCGCCGCGCCGATCTGCCAGTCCTTATAGACGGTGGGATCCAGGATCGTACGCCCCGCGGGATCAATATAGGAGCCGTTTTGAAACTCAAAAACCATACTGCGCCCTCCCTGCTATATATTGGTGTATATTTTTATTAATTATACTTCATCCTGTGGTATGTAGTCAACATCCATGGTCATATCCGGTGTAATAATTTTCCTTGCATTTTTAGAATAATGCGTATATACTGGCAGCAGCGTCGTGTAGGAATGGTGCGTTAAGTGCCGGACGGATGGGAGGCTGCCGCCGGACGAAGGAGCGCTTGCTCCGCGATATCATTTCAGCTTCCACGGTGCATTTTCTGTGCGCGTCTATATGGTGATACCTCCCATCCCAGAGCGAAGGAGGTATTTTTTCATGCAAAAAAAAGAGCTTTACGCGGCAAAAGCACCTGTGCTTGACACCTATGCTCTGACCGTATGCGCCCTGCTGACGGCGCTGAGCGTGGTGCTGGCACGACTGCTGACCATTATTCCCAGCGAGGTAAGCCGATTTTCCCTGGAGGCGGTGCCCATCCTTCTGGCAGGGCTGCTGTTCGGCCCGATTCCCGGCGGGGCGGTGGGCTTTGCCGCCGACTTCATCGGCTGCTTGTTCTCTCCGTTCGGATATAACCCCATTTTCTGTCTGCCGCCTATTCTGTACGGTGTGTGGGCAGGGCTCCTGCGGCGATATATATGGCGCAGGCCCTCGCTGTACCGGGTGGCTCTGGCGGTCTTTCCTGCAGCTGTGGTCGGCTCGGTGCTGTGGCAGAGCATGGCGCTGGCCCTGGTGTACGGCGGCGCAGCCAAGTGGCCCTATTTCCTCACCCGCATGGCCGGCCGCAGTGTGCAGTTCGCCGTGACCGGATGCATCGATACGCTGCTGGTGTGGCTGCTGGCGCGGCGGAACGCGCTGTCCCCCGTGCTGCAGCGCCTGCACGCGAAAGGATGTGACCGCCATGACGATTGATGAGGCCATGGCCTATATCCACGCAGTGGACTGGCGGGGCAGCGTGCCGGGGCTGAGCCGCATGAACACACTTCTTGACAAGCTGGGACACCCTGAGCGTGCCGTAAAGTATATACACATTACAGGCACCAACGGCAAGGGCAGCACATGCGCCATGCTGGCATCCATTTTACGCGCCGCCGGGTACAAAACCGGGCTGTACACCTCGCCGTATATCTTTCGCTTTAACGAGCGCATGCAGATCGACGGTGCGCCCATCCCCGATGACACTCTGTGCTCCTTAGTGGAGGAACTGCGCCCTCTGGCGGACAGCATGGACGATCCCCCCACGGAGTTTGAACTGGTGACCGCCATAGGCTTGATCTGGTTTGCCCGTGAGCGGTGCGATATCGTGGTGTGCGAGGTAGGTATGGGCGGTGAATTTGATGCCACCAATAGCATCCCCTCACCGGAGGTGGCCGTGATCACCAACATCGGCCTGGATCACACAAAGGTGCTGGGCAACAGTGTTGAAAAAATCACCGCTACTAAGGCAGGTATTATCAAGTCCGGCTGCCGCACAGTGGTATATCCCTGCACCCCGACAGTGCGGGATGTGATAGCCTCCCGCTGCCGCACAATGGGAGTACCGTTGGAGATCGCAGACTTTGACGGCATACGCTCTATCAGCGACACGCTGGAGGGACAAATATTCGACTGGGGCCCATACAAGGGCCTGCATCTGCCTCTGCTGGGTGGCCACCAACTGCGAAACGCCGCCGTGGCGCTGACGACCATTGATGCTCTGCGGCAGCAGGGTTGGGCAATATCGGAGACCTCCATCCGGCAAGGGCTGGCCACTGTCGCATGGCCAGGGCGCTTCCAGGTGGTGCAGCGGCAGCCCACAGTGATTCTGGACGGCGGGCATAATCCCCAGTGCATGGCCTCTCTGGCAGCCGCCATACAGGAGTATTTGCCGGGACGTCCCATCACAGTGCTGACCGGAGTGCTGGCAGACAAAGACTATGAACAGATGTACGACCAGCTGGCCCCGCTGGCAGCGCGGTTCATTGCCATAACTCCGGACAACCCACGGGCCCTGAACGCAGGAAAATTAGCGGACTTCCTGACGCGGTACGGCAAGCCGGTGGTCGCCTGCGGCACCGTCCCGGAGGGCGTGACGCGGATGCTGGCGGAGACGCCGGCAGGCGGCGCGGCGGTGTGCTGCGGATCGCTGTATCTGCTGGGCGACGTGGTACAGGCACTGGAAAAGGCATAAAAGAAGCACCTTCAGGAAAGGCAATGTCATTAGGTTAAGCACTTTTTGTTAAAAATGATGTTAAGAAAATCAACATTATTGTAGACAACAAGTTAAAAAACGTAGAAAAATATTGAATTATATTGATACATAAAGAACCAGGCCATTTGGCCTGGTTCTTAATTTAATGACATTCTCCGGCGGGGTACTTCTTTTATGCTCTCAGCCTTCGATCTTATCCACACGGAAAGCATAGGTCCTGCCAGCTTCCGGGGTAGTATAATCCACACCGGTCATAGCGTACTCGCCGTCAATGTAGAATGCCCAGTAGGTGCCGTCGGTATTATAGTCCGCAGTCTCTCCATTGACAGTGGTCACATACAGGCCGTACTCCGAGTCGCTGCCGGCCACAACGCCCAGCTTCAGCAATGCCGCGCCCACCGTCTCCTCATCAGTGTTGACGGTAAAGGTAACGGTCTTGCCGTCGGCACCCTGCACCTCCACAGTAAAGGCGACGGAGCCCTGGCCGATGACAGCACCGTCCGCCACAGGCAATGTTACCTTTTCATCGGTGGTGTTTTCCTGGCCGGTAACGGCGGGATCATTGGTCTGGCCGTCGGTCTTGGGATCGTCTTTCTGACCGCAGGCCACCAGGGCCAGTGTCATTACCAGTGCCAGCAGCAGCGCCAGCAGCTTCTTAGCAGTGTTTTTCATGTTTTGTTACTCCTTGTCTATGATTCCTATAAGCAGGCACCCGCGCCGCACCGCGACACGGACCGCCTTGCCAATAAAGTGATTGCTGACTCCCAGGGGGAAATCCGCCGTCAGCGCGGCGTCGGTCAGCGGGTATTTGGCTCCTTCGATAGTAACTCCCTCCGCGTCCGCTCCCAGGCAGAACACGGAAAAAGCGCTGTTATTCCCGGCGGAGAATGTGATCTCCCCTCCGTCGCAGATCGCAGTGAAGCGCTCACCGCTGCCGTACAGCCAGCCCTGTCCGCCCCTGCGGGCGATATAGGCCAGCGTCTGCATGTTGGCCACGGTGTGATCCGTGCGGTGACCGCCCATACCTCCCAGCAGGTGAAACTCACGCTCTCCGCGATCAAAGCCCTCCTTGACCGCCCGGATCATGTCAGTGTCGTCCTTCTCCACCGGCAGGCGGAGAATGTGGTCAAAATCCGGCGGAGCCTCCAGCGAGTCAAAATCCGCCACCAACAGCGACGGCACGATGTCATGCTCCCGGCAAGTACGCCAGCCGCCGTCGGCGGCAATGACCGTATCAGTGCTTTCGATGGCCACAGGCAGCCCGTAGAAGCTGCCCGCACCGATAATAATGCAGGACATAGTAATTCCTTTCTTGGACATTCAGCACAGCTGGGGCGGAAATGAATTCGCCGGAGCTACATCCACATGGCAAACAGACGCAATATTGTCCCCAGTGCTCTGCGCCACAGCGGGCGCTGTGCCAGACGCTCCGCGGTCATGGGGGCACAGCGGGACATGGTGTTCTCCATATCCTCCAGCAATGTCTCGATGGCAGGAACGCCGTAGAATACCTCGCCGCACTCAAAGTGCAGCTGGAAGCTGCGGTAGTCCATATTGACGGAGCCGACAAACCCTACTTCGCGGTCTGCCATGACCGCCTTACCATGGACGAGGCCGGGCGTAAAGGTGTATATCTTTACATTGTGCTCCATCAATTCAGCGAAATAGCTCTCGGCCACCAGATAGGCAAACTTGTGGTCGGGGATACCAGGCATGATGAGGCGCACATCCACGCCGCTGTCGCCGGCCAGGCACAGGGCCTTGAGCATGGGCTCATCGATGGCCAGATAGGGCGTGGTGATATAGACCTCATGCCGGGCCCGCCCGATCAGCTGAAGGAACATATCCTCCGCGGCGTTTTCAGGGTTGTCGTCAGGGCCATCCACCACGGTCTGGCAGAAGCCCTGCATCAGCGGGTGGTGCAGCGGACGATAGTAGTCATACTCATGGTACAGCTGCCCGTCCATGCGCTCCCACATCTGCACAAATTCACGAGTCAACCCCCAGGCGCCCTCACCCTCCAGCCGCAGGCCGCAGTCCTTCCAGTAACCGAAACGTTCAATGATATTGGCGTACTCATCGGCAATGTTGGCGCCGCCGGTATAGGCAATGTCACCGTCCACACAGGTGATCTTCCGGTGATCGCGGTAATTGAAATACAGGCGGTTGACGTAGTGGTGGACGGGGTTGAATATTTTGATCTCCACCCCGGCATCCTGCAGCACATCGATTTTTTCGTTGGGCATGCGCATCATGCTGCCAAAGTCGTCGAATATCAGTTTGACTTCCACGCCCTGGCGGCTTTTGCGGCAGAGGATATCGGACAACCGATCCCATATCTCGCCCTCTGCCATAATGAAATACTCCAGAAAAATGAATCGCTCCGCTCCGTCTATCGCGGTGAGCATATCGTCCAGATACGCCTCACCCGTGGGCAGATAGCGCAGAACCGTATTGCGGTACAGCGCGAAGTTTTTCCCAGTGAGATAGGCCGCCATAGGATACCACTGAGGCGCGGTCTGGCGCAGTTTTTCCAGATTGGTGCGTGCGATCTCCTGCTGGGCCAGCGGCTCCTGTATAGGTGCCGGCTTCTTCAGATCCAGCTTTTTGGACTGCCGCTCTCCGTTCCACAGCACATAGAGTATCAGCCCCACCACCGGTACGAACAGCACCAAAATGATCCAGCCCATCTTATAGCTGGTAGCACCGGGCCGCGACCAGATACGCATCGCCACCACTCCGGCCAGCAGCTGAAGCACTGTATAGGCCAGCGCCATACGCTGCTTCAGCAGATCGCTGAGAACGATCACCAGTGCGATCTGTGCCAGCAGCAGTACCGCCACCAGTACCAACCGCAGCGCGGCAGATATGCGCCGCTCTGTTCTCTGTTGTACCCGTGGTTTTTTCACAGATGACCGCCCTCCTTTCTCTCTTTCTCAGGGATGCCTTACAACTGGGATGTACGCAGCAGGCACTGCTGGATCTCCCACAGCTTGTCGGAGAGGTCCACATAGTATTTGTGGGGATAGTCAAAGCGCTTTACCTCGTCCCACAGGGTATCCACCTGCTGGGCGCAGTACTTCTTGATCTCCTCCAGCGACGGACTGTCATATACCCGCTTGCCGTTCCTGAACACGGGCACCAGCAGCTCGCGTGCCTCAAAGTTATACACGCCTTTGCGCTTCCAGGTCGCCATGGGATCAAAGATCGTCAGCCCCTGGCTGTCGTCCACCGTCTCGTCGTATACGGTGATATAGTCGGCGATAGCCTTGCCCGTATCGCGGCCATAGAGCCGGAACACTTTCTTGAAATGGGGAATGGTGATCTTCTCCACATTCTCGCTGACCTTGATCTTGGGGATGACCGTACCGTCCGGCTCCTCCACGGCCACCAGCTTATACACACCGCCGAACACCGGCTCGGACTTGGCGGTGATCATTCGCTCACCAACGCCGAACAGGTCGATCTGCGCACCCTGCAGCAGCATATCCTGGATCAGATACTCGTCCAGGGAATTGGACACGGAGATCTTGCACTCCGTCCAGCCAGCTTCGTCCAGCATCTCGCGGGCCTTGCGCGTCAGATAGGCCAGGTCACCGGAATCCAGGCGGATACCGCACTTGGTGATGCCCAGTGGCTTCAGCACATCGTTGAACGCCTTGATGGCGTTGGGAATACCGGATTTCAGCGTGTTGTAAGTATCCACCAGCAGCGTAGCGTTGGTGGGATACGTCTGACAATAGGTTTTGAATGCCTCATACTCGCTGTCAAACATCTGCACCCAGGCATGCGCCATGGTGCCGCCGGCGGGCACCCCATACACCTCGTCGGAGATGGTGCAGGCCGTGCCCGCACAGCCGCCGATGTAGGCGGCGCGGGCCCCGATGATGGCCGCGTCGGCACCCTGGGCCCGGCGGGAGCCGAACTCCAGCACAGTACGCCCCTTAGCAGCGCGGACGATACGGTTGGCCTTAGTGGCGATCAAACTCTGGTGGTTGATAGTCAGCAGGGTAAACGTCTCGATCAACTGGGCCTCAATGGCCGGAGCGCGGACGATGACCAGCGGCTCCTTGGGAAAAACGGGCGTACCCTCCGGGATGGCGTAGATATCGCCGGTAAAACGGAAGTTCCGCAGATAGTCCAGAAACTCCTCACAGAACAGGTTTCTGCTGCGAAGGTAGGCGATGTCCTCCTCGGTGAAGTGCAGATTCTCAATGTAGTCGATCAGCTGCTCCAGGCCCGCCGCGATGGCAAATCCTCCGCCATCGGGCACCTTGCGGAAGAACACGTCGAAATAGGTGATGCGATCCTTGCAGCCGGCCTCAAAGTAGCCGTTGCCCATGGTCAGCTCGTAGAAGTCACAGAGCATGGTCATGTTCAGCTTTTCCTGAGTTTTCATTCGTATACCTCAAATCGGTCTTTGCGCACTGCGCAAAGTGTAGTGACATGTATTATACCGCTTTTTTCCCGTTAAGGCAAGCCTTGACGTTTTTTTCGGCCATTTCGCCGTAAATGCGGAAAAACACCGGCTGCCCCGCACGCAAAAGTATCCCCCAGCCGTGGGCTGGGGGATACCGCATATCATGGGAATTATTCCTCGTCCTCGCCGTCCTCGGCGGCAGCGGCCAGATCGCTGAGATCAAACTCCAGCTTGGCGCCGCAGTTGGGGCAGACGACCTCGCCGTCCTCCAGGACGGACTCATCGAAATAGACCTCTTCCTCGCACTCCGGGCAGGTGGTCACGAAGCACTCCTCTTCCTCGTCGTCATCCTCGTCCTCATCGTCGTCCAAGGCGAAGTACAGCGTCTCCTCCACATCACTCAGATCATCGCTGACAGCGTCCAGGCCATCCTCCACATCGCACAGTTCATCGTCGATCTCGGCAAACTTTTCAGCCATGTCGTCCAGCACATCAATGATGGCGGCGATCAGCTTGCCTTCCTTGCTGTCGGTGTCCAGGTTCAGACCCTCGGCCAGGCCCTTCAGATATGCTACCTTCTCAGAGATCTCCATAGTTGGCTCCTTTCTGTACGGTCGGTTGGTTGTCAGCTTACTTGCAGCGGCTCAGATATTCACCGGTACGGGTATCGATGGTGATCTTGTCGCCGATGTTGATAAACAGAGGCACCTTGACCTCGGCACCGGTCTCCACGGTGGCAGGCTTCAGAGTGTTGGTCGCGGTGTTGCCGGCCAAGCCGGGCTCCGTCTCGGTGACTTCCAGATCCATGAAGTTGGGGCACTCCAGGCCGAACACGCTGCCCTTATAGCTCAGCACCTTGCACACGGTGTTCTCGGTAATGAAGCGGAACGCATCGCCCAGCAGCTCCTTGTTCAGGGGGACCATGTCAAAGGTCTCCTGATCCATGAAGTAGTACAGGTCGCCGTCATTGTAGCTGTACGCCATGTCGCGGCGATCCACGAAAGCTTCCTCAAACTTGGCGGTGGGGTTAAAAGAGGTCTCGGTCACAGCACCGGTCACCACATTGCGCATCTTAGTGCGGACAAAAGCGGCGCCCTTGCCGGGCTTGACGTGCTGGAACTCCACGACCTGCATGACCTTGCCATCCATCTCAAAGGTCTTGCCGTTTCTGAAATCACCGGCGGTAATAGTTGCCATATTGATATTCCTCCCATTGTATATGAGGGAATATCACATTCCCTCTGAATGAATTAGATTTGGCCGAAAATAAGCCTCATATATTCTACATGATAACATGCCGTTTGGCAAGTGTTTCCGCGGAAAAAAGTTAACGTTCCCGGTGTTTTTTGCGGCTGGCCGCCTTCCACGGCGATTGCAGGGCGTGCAGCACCCTGTTCCACGCGCCGCGTGGACCGCCCAGCGGCTCCACCATCACCGGCAGTACGCCCGCCCGGTTGGCCCCCAGCATATCCGTCAGCAGCTTATCCCCCAGCATGGCTGTCTGCTCCGCCGTCACACCGCAGCGCATCATGGCGCGGCGGAATCCCTTGACGGACGGCTTGCCCGCGTGTCCCTCGAAGGTGATGCCCAGATCGCGGCAGAAGCGCTCCACCCGGACGGGGCTGCGGTTGTTGGAGAGTATCATGACCGTGATGCCCGCTGCCTGCACCTCCGCCAGCCAGCGGCGCAGCGTATCATCCGGATCGCTCTGGTACTTGGGCGCCAGGGTATAGTCCAGATCACACAGCAGCAGCTTAATGCCCCGGCGGGTAAAAAAAGCCGGATCGATGCTGCGATAGCTATCAAAGACGCGATACGGCATCATGGAAACGGGCATAATCAAGCGCCTCCTCTCATACTATCGGATAGTCTGTATTTTACCACCGAACCGGTGGTCTGGCAAGGGGGTGCCGCCATGCGTCTTATGATCGCCGCCGCGCCGGAATACCGCCAAGCCGCCTGCCGCGGCGGCCTGCCCATCGCCAACGCCGCCTATCGCATAAGCGGCGGCGCTCTGTGCGCCCTGCCTATGCCCTGCGACCTGCGGGGCGGCGCCCTGCTGCTGACAGGCACAGACAGTTCCTGTTCGCCGGAAATAGCCGCCTGCGTCATACAGGAGTGCCGGCGGCGCCATTACGGCACGGCGATCGTGCCTTTCCCCGCGCCGCTGCTGATAGAGGCTCTTGCCCGCCCTCTGTACCAGGCGGGCCTCGGCCTGTGGGTACACGAGTCCTGCGCTCACGCAGCCCCCGGCGGACGTGTTCTGGTGTGCACTGCCCTGTCCGGCGGTGATATCGAAGAACGGCTCACCGCCTGCTGCCGCGCTTTTGGGGCGGACCGCATCGTCCTGGACCTCCAGCGCCTGCGAATGGACTTCCCTCTCCCCTGCCCCACCGGCGAGGGCCTCCCGCTGACGGCAGAGGAACTGGCACAGCGTCAGCAAGGGCAGCAGACGTTCTACTCCCGCCAGCTGGGTGCCCGGTACTTCACCTACCGCCGGGGCCGCGAAACGCGGTTCGTACTGCTGGATGACGCCGACACCCTGCGCCGGAAGATCTCTCTGGGCGAGCGCCTGGGGATCTCCCGCGGTCTGCTGACTCTGCCGGAGTGCAGCGATGTGCTCCCTGACGTGCTGCATTGCTGATCCGCTTCCGTATCCGCTTTCGTGCGGTACCGCTGTTCGCCCTCCTGCCGCACGCTCTGCGCTGTGTCTGTCATCGCCGCAGTGACCTCTGACACCGGCATCTTCACCTCGTTGACATCCGCTTCCGCCTGTGCTATACTGTCGGCAGAAGGCTCGATGTTAGCTACATGGTTGCGCGGTTTTGCCGCGGGCGTGTCGGAGGCAGCATCGGTGCCTTCTGCTTTTTAAAGTGCATTCCCCTCCGTGTCCCGCACCCGTTCAGGCAGCGGCAGTCGGCACTGTTCTATGTCACGATGGCCCCGAAAACGAATTAAAGGTCTGAGAACATACGTTCTCAGACCTTTTGTCACTTAATAGTAACGCTTGTTGCGGTTCTTGCGCGCAGCCTCGGACTTCTTGCGGCGCTTGACGCTGGGGCTTTCGTAGCACTCTCTGCGGCGCACCTCGGCCAGGACGCCCGCCTTGGCGCAGCTTCTCTTAAAACGCTTCAGAGCGCTGTCCAGGGACTCGCCTTCCTTGACATGGACTTCGGACATTTATGTTTCCCTCCCTCCGATACACCCGGCTCGATCCTGGGTGCTCTTTAAGAGCCATTTACATGACTAACGAGGGTATTATACCGGGGAACAGGCCGCTTGTCAAGTTGTTTTTCAACAAAAACTGCAAATATATAATTCCGGCTCTTCCTCTCCATGGATACAGGTATCCCCCGGCACAGCCGGGGGATACCGCAGCGTAAATTATTTCGCGGGTTTGACGATCAGGTTCACCAGCTTGTTCTTGACCAGAATGGTCTTGACCACGCTCATGCCCTCGGTGGCCTTCTTCACCTTGTCGTTCTCCATGGCGGCGGCCACCACGGCGGCTTCATCGCTGTCCATAGCCACAGTGACGGTGCCCTTCAGCTTGCCGTTGACCTGTACGGCCATCTCCACATGGCTGTCCACGGTCTTGGCCTCATCGTGCTCCGGCCAATCCATCTGCATGGCCATCTTGCCGTACTTGGCGGCAAAGCCCATGTTCT
>CAVGEC010000006.1:0-49874 GCA_963628195.1 Bacteroidaceae bacterium | reverse complement strand
TGAATGAACTCCGGTTTTCGAACAGTTTTGTCGGGAAGCGGAGTTCTTCTTATCCGCAAAGCTTTGATTTATCAAGGCTTTTCTTTTGTTGCTTGGAGACATGCACTGCAAAACGCTCGAAATGCGGAACGATTATTTTCACGCAAGGTCGCTATTTGAACACGGCTTTCTTATAGATTCCCATGATATGCTTGGGATGTTTTACATTATCCTTTCCAAACCCGGCATGGACGGACACATATCTCCCGTGGTATAATCCTCTTGAGTATACAGACATACAGGAAAGGAGCATGGCCATGCTGAAACAGCTCAGATACTTTCAATCGGTCGTTCGATTGAACAGCTTCTCCGCAGCGGCGGAGGAAAATTTCATTTCGCAATCCGCCATTTCTCAGCAGGTACAGGCATTGGAGCGGGAGCTGGGTTTTCCGCTTCTGGAGCGCAAGAACCGCAGCTTCACCCTGACGCCCGCAGGCAAATACGTCTATCAGAAAAGTCTGATCCTGACGGCGGACTATGAGCGGATGTGCAGCGAAGCCGCCAAGATCGCCCATGGCGACCAAGCGAGTCTGAAAATCGGATATCTGCGCTGCTATACCGGCGACGAATTTCACCGGGCACTGGCGCTGTTTTCGGAGAAGCATCCCGATGTGGAGGTGTCAATCACCTACGGCAATCACGAGGAACTGTACGGTTTGCTCCGTACAGGCGAAGCTGATCTCGTCTTCAACGATCAGCGGCGGGCGTTTTCCGATGAATACGTCAATCTCCTTTTGACCACCTGCCGCGGTTATATCCAGGTGTCCGCCCATAGTCCGCTGGCACAGATGGAGCACATCTCACCGCTGGAGTTAAAGAACATCCCCTGCATTCTGGTAGCCTCCGAGACACAGCGGGAAACGGAGCAGGCATACTATCACGATGTGGTAGGCTTCCACGGTGAGTTCCTGTATGCGGAAAATCTGGAGGAGGCCCGCCTGATGGTCATTGGGCGTAAGGGCTTTCTTCCCGTGGAGGGAACGGGACAGACAACTCCGGTGGGTACGTCCGTTGTTCGTATTCCACTGGTGCGGGGCGAAGAGCCCATCCTGCGGAACTACTGCGCGTTTTGGAAAAAGGACGATCCCGGCTGCTATGTGGAGGAGTTTGCCCAGCTGCTGAAAGCACAGTTTGCGGAATGACATTGTGCGCACGGAGCAAGATTTTTCGCGTACATCCTGAAAAACTATTCCGTCAACCCCGGCATCAGATTGCTGTAATATTTCGTTTTGCCAGACAATACATCATCATAGAATCCCTGCTTCCAGTCAATGTAGGCGACTGCATCTTGCAGCTGCGCAATAGACTGGAGCAGGGTATCTCTTTTTGCCGCGAGAATGACCTTGCGCTCCGGAATCGTGCTCTCGCCCTCCAAGCAAAGCGCCAGATACTCTTTCATCTCCGCAATGCTCATGCCGCAGTTTTTCAGGCAATTCAGGCTTTGGATCCACTTGATGTCATGCTCGTCAAAGACCCGGTAATTCCGGCTGTCCCGTTTCACATTCGGCACCAAGCCCTCGTTGCAGTAGAATTTCAGATTTTCATAGGTCATATTGGTGAGGACACAGGTCTCTTTCATGGAATACATAAAAATCCTCCTGTCTTTTGAAAAAAGTTCTTGACCGGTAGTAACTACCGGGTGTTACGATGATAGCACAGGACAAAATTCAAATCAACAGGAGGTTTTCATGATGGAATATGTCACATTACGCAATGGCGTAAAAATGCCGCAGCTTGGCTACGGCGTCTATCAGGTCACACAGGACGAGTGTGAGCGCTGCGTACTGGACGCACTGAAAGTCGGCTACCGCGCCATCGACACGGCACAGAGCTATTTCAACGAGGAACAGGTGGGTGCGGCCATCGAAAAGTCAGGCATTGCCCGCAAGGACATTTTTCTGACTACCAAGGTCTGGGTGGAGCATTATGGCTATGAGGATGCCAAAAAGTCGGTGCTGGCGTCCATGCAAAAGCTCCGCACCGATCACCTCGACCTCTGCCTGCTGCACCAACCGTTTTCTGATTATTACGGGGCATGGCGGGCACTGGAGGAACTGTACGAAGAAGGCAAGCTCCGCGCTATCGGCGTTTCCAATTTCTACCCCGACCGACTGGTAGACATTTGTTCCTTTGCTCGTATTCGGCCGATGGTCAACCAAGTGGAGGTCCACCCCCTCAACCAGCAGGTGGAGGCCAAGAAGTGGATAGACAAATACGGCGTACAGATCGAGGCATGGGCTCCCTTCGGTGAAGGGCGGGGCGATATGTTCCAGAATCCTGTGCTGCATGAGATCGGCGCGCAGTATGGCAAGAGCGCGGCGCAGGTTATTCTCCGTTGGCACCTGCAGCGGGGTGTGGTGGTCATCCCGAAATCCACCCACATCGAACGGATGCAGGAAAACCTGAATGTATTTGACTTCACGCTCACAGCGGAGGATATGGCAAAAATTGCCGCGCTGGACACGAAGCAGAGCGCATTTTTCTCCCACTATGACCCAGCCATGGTAGAATGGTTCGCCAAAATGGTGGAGGAGCGAAAGAAAAAGCACGACTGCACCAAGGAGAAAAAAGACTGGTAAGGCGGTAAGCCACGACTTGAGCAACAGGGTCGTGGATAGAATGGCTCTGTTGCTTCTCCATCAGTTTTTCTTATCCGAAAGCCCCCGAAGAAAAATTGACCGCGAGGCACAACTTGACTACAATAGAACCATCAGATAAAGCAGAAAGGAGAACTGACATGGCTATCTTGATTGCATTTTACTCCCGTGCGGGAGAGAACTATTTTGGCGGTGCGTACCGCCGCATTTCCGTGGGCAACACCGAAAAAGCCGCCAAGATGCTGGCTGATCTGACCGGCGGCGAGCTTTATAAGATTGAGCAGGCGCAGCCGTATTCTGACGATTATCAGACCTGCATCGCCGAAGCGAAGGCTGACTTGCAGAAGAAAGCCCGCCCGGAGGTTTTGGACTTGCCCGATGATCTGGACGCCTACGACGAGGTTTATCTGGGCTATCCCAACTACTGGGGTACCATGCCCATGGCGGTCTACACCTTCCTCGAAAACTACGACTTCACCGGCAAGACCATCCATCCCTTCTGCACTCATGAGGGCAGCGGTCTTTCCCGCACGGTGCAGGATATCCAGAAGGCCGCGCCGGGCGCGGTCGTTACCAAGGGCATTGCCATTCACGGCAGCAGCGTGGACAGCGCAAGAGCCGCGCTGGAAGCGTGGATTCAGGAGGTAAAAAGATGAAGTGTGAAGAGTTTCGGGTCGATCTGCGCACCATCCCGCACAGTGCCGACCGGCAGCGCTCGGCGCAGCTGCTTTTTCAGCTGAACCACACCCTGCCGTTTTCGGAGGAATACAATGCCCTGCTCCGTGAGCTGCTGGGCGACAATCTGGGCGAAGGCAGCACCATCGCGCCGCCGCTGAACGGTGCGGCGCTGGACATGCTGAAGATCGGCAAGGGCGTTTTCGTCAACTCCAATCTGCTGGCCATGGCGCGGGGCGGCATCACCATCGGGAACCACGCCCGCATCGCCGCCAATGTCCAGTTGATCTCCAACAACCATGACCCCTATGATCTGGATGTATTGACCTGCAAGCCGGTGGAGATCGGGGACTATGCGTGGATCGGCGCGGGCGCGACGATCCTACCCGGCGTGCGTGTCGGACGTCACGCCGTGGTGGGCGCGGCCTCTGTGGTGACCAAGGATGTGCCGGACTACGCCGTGGCGGTGGGCAATCCCGCCAAAGTCATCAAGATGCTGGATAAAGAACGATTCGAGGAGGACGAGGCATGAAGAATGTGATGCTTTGGGCCGGTGCCGGGCAAATCGGCATGGCTATCGCCCGCCGTATAGGCGCCGGTATGAAGATCGTCGTGGGCGATAAGAAATTGGAAAACGCGCAGGTCATCGCCAAGACCATGAACGAGGCGGGGTTCGATGTGGTTCCTGTGGAGATGGATCTGTCCAGCCGGGAATCCATCCGGAATCTCATTGCCGAAGGCCAGAAGTACGGCCCAATCAAAATGCTGGTGAACGCTGCAGGGGTGTCTCCCAGTCAGGCTCCCATCGAAGCCATTCTGAAAGTCGATCTCTACGGCACGGCGGTGCTGCTGGAGGAGGTCGGCAAGGTCATCACCCCCGGCGGCGTGGGCGTCACGATTTCCAGTCAGTCCGGCTGGAGGATGCCCGCCCTGACTGCCAAGCAGGACTTGCTGCTGGCGACTGCTCCCACGGAGGACCTGCTTGCTCTCGATTTTTTGCAGCCGGAGAACATCCGGGATACCCTCCACGCCTACCAGCTGGCCAAGCGCTGCAACGAGAAGCGGGTCATGGCGCAGGCGGTGGAATGGGGTAAGCGAGGCGCACGGCTCAACGACATCGCCCCCGGCATCATCGTTACGCCGCTGGCGCTGGACGAGTTCAACGGCCCGCGCGGTGACTTTTACAGGAATATGTTTGCCAAATGTCCCGCAGGCCGTCCCGGCACGGCGGACGAGGTGGCAAATGTGGCGGAGCTGCTCATGAGCGACAAGGGCGCTTTCATCAGCGGCTCGACATTTCTCATTGACGGCGGTGCAACGGCCAGCTATTATTACGGCCCGCTGAAGCTGGGAACGGAGGCGTAATATCGATCCCCTACACCACATGCAGGGGAATCGTGTTACCAGGAGACCAAGAAAAGACGCTGATTCACAGACAACAAAACCTGTGGGCGGCCACAAAACCCCTTCCGTTCGGGGGGGTACCATATGCTCCTGGATTCGAGGTTTATCCCGTATGGGGTTATCCTTTGCTGTGATTGACAAATATGACTGCCTCGTGATAGAATAAGACTCCAAAATCAGTGTGGATTTTTCTGGAGCATTGCATCCATTTTTCGCCACGCGCCTTCGCCGGTGTGTGGCGTTTTTTATTGGGAGGAACGATGGATGAACGTGTTTTATCAGCTCATCGGCTTCGGCGCATTGATCGCCATGGGCTTCAGCTACTGGCAGAAGGACAAGCGCACCATCCTGCTGTGGCAGGTGGCGGCCAACCTGATCTTCGCCATCCACTACGCGCTGCTCCACGCCCGCTCCGGGGCGCTGTGCAGCTTCTTCCAAATCATCGTACTGCTGCTTTTCCTGTTGCAGGAGAAGTTCAATTGGAGTAAACTGGTTACGGCTATCCCCGTCGTGGCAGTGTTTCTGCTGATCGCCGTAGTAACGTATGAGACGCCGGTGACGCTGCTGCCCATCGTGGCGTCGCTGGCGGCATTGCTGCCGTTCTTTCAGTCCAACAAGAGGGTAATACAGGCGGCAGGTATCGTCAGCGGCTTATCGTGGCTGGTGTACGTCATCGCGGTGCGGTCCTATTTCGGTATGGTGACGGAATCGGTACTTACCATCATCGCCGCGGCGTCCCTGCTGCAGAAAGAGACTAAAGCGGACAGCGTGCCGCGAAAAGGAGCGGGTGAAGGTGAATAAAAGCATCAGTGAATGGGAGCGTATGGTATCAGGGCGGCTCTATAGCCCTACAGACAAGGAGATCGCCAAACGGCACCGCAAGGGCATGATCCGCTGCGACCGGTTCAACCGTATTGCCCTATGGCGCACCAAAGCCAAGCAGCGGGCACTGGAGCGGCTGATCCCCTCCGCAAAAGGTAAGAATTTTGAGGCCTTTGCGCCCTTTTACTGCGAATATGGCGTGAATATTCATGTGGGGCGGAACTGCTTTGTCAACTACAGCAGCGTGTTTTTGGATGTGGCACCTATCACGTTGGGCGATAATGTCCTCATTGGCCCTAATGTGACGCTGGTCACGCCGAACCATCCATTCGTTGCAGAGGAGCGGGCGTTTACGGACTATCCCAACGGCTGCCACGAGCTGGAGTACGCGCAGCCCATCATCATCGAGGATCATTGCTGGCTGTGTGCCGGTGTGACGGTGTGCGGCGGTGTGACCATCGGGACGGGCAGCATCATCGCCGCCGGGGCGGTGGTGACACGGGACATCCCGCCCAACAGCATTGCTGCCGGTGTGCCTGCCAGAGTGCTGCGGAAGATCGACGAGAGCGACCGCCTGAATGTGTGGGAGAAGTATGTGAAGGACGAACTGCCCAATGCGCAGCGGTAAAATAATCTGTGGACGACCATAAAAACCATCTCAAACGATATGTTTGAGATGGCATCGCTTATTTCGTTATGCTATAATTGCATTATTAAGAGCGTAAGGGGATGATGGCAGTGTATTTCGCATATGGAGAAGCCGAACTTTCTTATCTGCGGAGAAAGGACAAGCGGCTGTGTGAGGTCATTGACCGCATCGGGCATATCGACCGCATGGTGGATACGGACTTGTTTTCATCCGTCGTTCACCATATCATCGGGCAGCAGATATCCACGAAAGCGCAGGCGACTATCTGGCAGCGGATGCAGGAGACTCTGGGCGAGGTGAACGCCGAAACCATTCTGGCGGCGGGTGTTCCCAGGCTGCAATCTCTGGGAATGACCTTCCGCAAGGCGGAATACATCACGGATTTTGCTGAAAAAGTACACACCGGCGTATTTGATCTGGATGCTGTGGAACACATGAGCGACGAAGATGCGATTCGAGCATTGAGTGCATTAAAAGGCATTGGAGTATGGACAGCCGAAATGATCCTGCTGTTTTGCTTACAACGCCCGGATGTTTTCAGCTATGACGATCTTGCCATCCGGCGGGGATTGCGCATGGTCTATCATCACCGAAGCGTCGATCGCAAGCTGTTTGAAAAATACCGCCGTCGTTTCAGCCCTTATTGCAGCGTGGCAAGCCTGTATCTGTGGGCGGTTTCCGGCGGTGCGCTCCCGGAGATGCGGGACTATAAGCCAAAGAAATAGAGGAGGATATGCCGTGACTTTCATTCAGCATTACGACTCTCCGCTGGGAGGTATTCTGCTGGCTGCGGATGAAGTCGGATTGACCGGTCTGTGGTTTGAAGGGCAAAAATACTTTGCCTGTGACCTGCCTGCGGAGCGCGTCGAGCGGAATACACCCGCCCTTTCGGAAGCCAAACGCTGGCTGGATATTTACTTTACCGGCAGAGAACCGGAGTTTATACCGCCGCTGCACCCCATCGGCTCCGCGTTTCGCCGGAGTGTGTGGGAGCTCCTCTTGCAGATCCCCTATGGACAGACTGCCGCCTACGGCGAGATCGCAGGGCGGCTTGCCGCAAAGACAGGCCGCCGGATGTCCGCCCAGGCGGTCGGCGGCGCGGTGGGACACAACGAGATCTCTATCATCATTCCCTGTCACCGCGTGGTCGGTACAAACGGCAGTCTGACAGGCTATGCCGGGGGAATTGATAAGAAAGTGAAGCTCCTGGAATTGGAGCATGCGGATATGAGCGGCTTTTTTATACCGAAAAAGGGCACCGCGCTTTGAACAGAGAAATAGGAGTGAGGCCATGAACCGGGCCGCAAAGCTCCCGCCGCTTTGCGATACCGTACCTAAGACAAAGGACATGTACCGGCACCTGTCTTTCAAACAGGCCCATGAAATTGAAAGGAGTATTTGACATGAACGAGATCAAAAAGAACTTTGGTTTTGGCTGTATGCGTTTGCCGATGAAAGGCGATGAGGTGGACACTGCCGAAATGAACCGCATGGTGGATGCCTTTTTAGATGCGGGCTTTAACTATTTTGATACGGCCCACGGCTATTTGCAGGGCAAGAGTGAAACGGCGCTAAAGGAATGTCTTACCAGCCGCTATCCCCGTGACCGCTATATCCTAACGGACAAGCTAACAGCAAATTTCTTTACTACCGAGGAGGATATTCGTCCGTTTTTTGAGAGCCAGCTTGCAGCCTGCGGCGTCGACTACTTCGATTTCTACCTTATGCATGCACAGGGCTTGACAAATTACGACCACTTCAAGGCGTGTCATGCCTATGAAACCGCTTTTGCGCTGAAAGCGGAGGGTAAAGTGCGCCATGTGGGCATTTCGTTCCATGACCGCGCTGAGGTGCTGGAACAGATCCTAACAGAGTATCCGGAAATCGAAGCAGTGCAGATCCAGTTTAATTATGTGGACTACGACGATCCCGCCGTCCAAAGCCGCAAATGCTATGAGGTCTGTGTGAAGCATGAAAAGCCTGTTATTGTCATGGAGCCGGTGAAGGGAGGCAACCTCGTAAAGCTGCCGGAAGACGCAAAAGCTGTGCTGGATGCCCTGCACGGCGGCAGTCCGGCCAGCTATGCACTGCGGTTTGCGGCGGGGTTCCCTGGTATAATGATGGTGCTCTCCGGTATGAGCGATATGCCGCAGATGCGGGACAATATCTCCTTTATGTCGAATTTTCAGCCGCTGAACGAGAAGGAACTGGCTGCAGTGGAAGAGGTACAGAAGATATTCCGCAGCAAGCACCTGATCCCTTGCACGTCCTGCCGTTACTGCACAGATGGCTGTCCGAAGCATATTTCCATTCCGGACCTGTTTGCCACCATGAATACCAAGCAGCTCTACCATGATTGGAACGCGGATTACTACTACAGCGTTGTCCACGCCGCGCCGGGACGGAAGGCGTCTGATTGCCTAAAGTGCGGCAAATGTGAAAAGGTCTGTCCCCAGCATCTGCCCATTCGAAAGCTGCTGGAGGACGTGGCAAAGGAATTTGAAACAACATAAGGCGGCCGCCCAGAATGTGCCGGACTACGCCGCGGCAGTCGGCGATCCATCCGAGGTTATAAGCGCTGGACAAAGAGCGGCCTTAGAAGGATGAGAGCGGAGAGTGCTGCCGGAGGGAATGAGACAGAAAAGCCCTGATTCATAGATAACTAAAGTTGTAGGCAGCGCAAAGCCCCTCGCCGTAAGGCAAGGGGCTTTGCCATCCGGCGAATTGGCTGCTGCCGGTGTGCCGGGCCTGGGTTTTATTTAACGCTTCTGCGGCGGATGCGGCAGGCTGGTCTTGCTGACAATGGGGAGGCCGGGCATGACCGCGGGACAGCCGTGAGCGGAAGAATTTTTCCGGTCAGAGCTATCTTGACAAAGAAAGAAAAGTTTGCTACTGTATGACCGAAAGAATATAAGCGCGTGCGCAGCGTCTGTGACGCGTGGCGTGAATAAGCGGAACGGCCGCATAGGGCGGCTTTTTGTAAGGCACGCGGTTAATTGACTCTAACTGCTGCGAAATGGGGGCAATACATGTGAGCAGTAAGGAACTTAGAACGTATAAAACGTATTCTCTGCTGGGGGCGCTCGGCGCGTTTTTGATGCTTGCCGGCGACCTTTGCTTGAGCGTGATCCCGGCAAGTCCCGGTGACAGCGGACTGTTTGCCAGGGAGGCCTATCTGAGCGGGACGTGGGAGCCGTGGCGGCTGCCGCTGCTGCTTGCGACGGGGCTTATCGGTATGGCGCTGGGCTTTTTCACCGTGTGTGTATCCTACCGGCAAATACAGCCGCAGTACCGCAAAACCCGTCTGGCGGTGCTTGTGGGCGGCGTGATCTATGTAGCCACAGCCGGTGCGCTGCACTTATTCATCGGCAGTCTTGCCGACTGGACAAATACGCTCTCACCCTTGCTGGGACGGGAGGAAGCATCCGCACTGATACAGGCGCAGTATGACCGTCTTATGCCCGCGATGTTCATCGCCTATGCGGGAATGGTCCTGCTGATCCTTGCGAGCGCCTTTGCGGTGCTGACACGGAGAACCGTTCTGCCGCGGTGGATGTTCGCGGTTCACATGATCGTTTTTCAGATCATCTTTGCACTGATCCCCGATATTCGTCAGGCGCTTGGTGCAGATATCTCCACATGGGACTTTGTTTTGAGCCAGGGATCCGGAAACGCGGCGCTGTGCATCTGGATGCTGGCCAATGCGGCCTGGGCAGGCAGGCAAACGGAAAAGGCAGAAGTGGAAGACTGTGAAATGCTTTGAGTTCGGAACAGAGGTCCTTAAAGAATTCTCAAAGGAAGTGCAGGCTGCGCATCGGTGCTGGGCATGAGACAGCCGGAGACTTTCTGCCGGTACGCGGAGAAGTTATGACAGGTCGAATGGAGGAGCAAGATGTCATTCTTTGAAAACACCCGCAAGCCGAAGGGGCTTGGGGGAAAGATCATGGTTGATATAATGAATGTCGGACATCGGGCTTTGGCAGTCTGGGGGATGCGCTTTCTGGAGGTCCCCGCAGACGCAAAGCTCCTGGACTGCGGCTGCGGCGGTGGGGCAAACATCAAAAAGCTGCTGAAAAAATGCCCGCAAGGGATCGTCAAGGGGGTGGACTACTCCGCCGTCAGTGTCGAAAAGGCGAGGAAGTTCAACCAGAGCGCGATCCAAGAGGGACGCTGTACTGTGTGGCAGGGAAGCGTGGAGCAGATCATTTTTGCGGACAACTGGTTCGATGCTGCGACTGCCTTTGAAACCGTTTATTTCTGGCCGGATATACACAGGTGCTTTCGTGAGGTATATCGGGTGCTGAAGCCCGGTGGCACGTTCCTGCTCTGCAATGAGTGCAGCGGCGACGACCAAAGGGATGAGAAATGGACAGAGAGGATCGAAGGCGTGACCATCTATAAGGGCACCGAACTGAAGGCGCATCTGGAGCAGGCGGGATTCCAAGATATTCGGATCTATAAGAACAAAAATGGCTGGCTGTGTGTTACAGCGCGGAAATGAGGTGCGAAAATGTCTAAGAAAGCGACGGAGTTCCAAAGGAAGGAAATGAGCCGTATGTACCGGGGCAAGGAGATATTCAAGCCCCTGAACACCGGCTGGATCGACGAAAATGTCGCCTGTGTGCGGGAGTGGGTGGCAAATATTTTCTTTTACCGCAAGGGCGATACCACCATCATGATCGACGCAGGGTACAATTACGACCGGCTGGCGGAGAAAATGGGATGGCTCGGCATCGATCCGGCGGCCATTCGTCACATTCTCATCACCCATCAGGACACTGACCATATTGGCGCGGTAGAGGCGGACAGCCCTGGACTATTCAAAAATGCAAAGCTGTACATCGGCGAGATCGAGAACCGCTATCTGACCGGCGAAGTGCGCCGCAAGGTCATCTATCATATGTACAAGCTGCCGCAGGTGACTATCAATAACGAAAAGGTGCTGCTGCGGGACGGTGAGATCCTCGATATTGACGGTATCAAGATCGAGTGCTTCCTCATTCCCGGCCATACCTGGGGGCATATGGTGTATCTCATAGATGACAAATACCTGTTTACGGGCGACACTATCTGGTTCGGCGCAGACGGCGGATACAGCTTTATCTCTACGCTGGCGGAGGACAATAAGCTGGCGGTGCAGTCGCTGACGGAGCTGAAGAAAAAGCTGCGCACACGCGGCCTGCATCCATGCTTCATCACCGGCCACACCGGATGGACGGATAATTTTGAATTTGCTTTTGCGCACAAAGACGAGCTTTGCTCACCCTTTAAGAAAAGAGTCCACGATCCCTCTGCGCCCTATGATGCTTACGACGAATCGGATGACACCGCTGCAGTCGCGAAAAGCGGCTTTCTGAAGGGCGTGGGGCGATGAAGGTATACACGTTTGGGGCGGAAAACGCGCCCGCTATTCTGCTGCTGCCCGGTACCTGCTGCCATTGGGAAAGCAACTTCGGTCATGTTATTCCGCTGTTGGCGCAGGCCCTTCGCGTGCTCTGCGTCAGCTATGACGGCTTTGATGAGACGGAGAGCACGGAGTTCCCGACGATGCTTGAGGAAACGGAAAAAATAGAAGCCTACATAAGAGAGCGCTGCGGCGGGCACATTCGGGCGGCTTACGGCTGTTCGCTGGGCGGATCCTTCGTGGGGCTGCTGGCCGCACGGCGGAATATCCGGATGGATTACGGCATACTGGGCAGTTCCGATTTGGATCAGTCATCGAAGCTTGCCGCAAAACTGCAGACGGATTTGTTTTTGCCGATGCTCTATCCATTGATCCGGGACGGGCAATTCAAGAGCCGGTTTCTCCAAAAACGGCTGGAAAAACGTGCGGAACAGATGGGAGACTATGTGAAGGCGTTTATGGAGATGTTCGGCGGTGCGCGGCCCTATGTGACGCAGCAAAGCTGCAAGAATCAGTTTTATTCCGACCTTGTCACGCCTCTGCCGGACAAGATCGATGTGCCGGGCACGGAGATCCATATTTTCTACGCGCTGAAAATGGGTGAAAAGTACCGTGCACGCTATGAGCAGCACTTTGCCCATCCCGTCATCCATGAGCAGGATCTGCAGCATGAGGAACTGCTGGCCTGTTGCCCGGAGCAATGGGCGGCGTTGGTAAAAAGCATTGTGAGTGGGGGAGACTGATTTTATGAGTATTTTTGCATCCATTCTGCGCGCCGCGTACAAGCTTTCCGGCGCAAAAAAAGCCTTTGGCCTGCCGGAGGATGAAATTCGGAAGGTCATCGAAAAGCAGAACCGCAATCGCGGCGTTTTTACGCCCACCGACCACAAGGCGCATTATGAGACGGTCATGGTCAACGGCTTTCCGTGCCTGATCGTGCGGGAAAGCCCAAAGCCGTCGGAGCGCGCCATTCTCTATTTCTTTGGCGGCGGCATGGTGATCGGCCCGGACAAGGGAGACCTGCCCGTGATGCGCAAGCTTTGCCGAGAGACCGGATGTGACGTGTGGTTCCCGTTTTATCCTCTCTGCACCGAGCACTGCATTACCGAGACGTATGACATGGTATATGCGTGCTACCGCAGAATGATCCAGCTATACGGCGGCGGAAATGTCAGCACCTGCGGCTTTTCCTCCGGCGGCGCGCTGGCGCTGGGGATCGCGGCGCACAACAACGCACAGAGCGAGCCGCTGCCGCAGCCCAGGCACATCGTGGCCGTATCCCCCGGCGAGGTACCGTGGAATGACGCGGAAAAGGCGCGGATGCAGGAGCTCAACGAAAAGGACGTCGCCATCGACTATGCCTTTATGGTAACGGTGGAAGAATTCATGCGCCACGGGCAGGATAATGTCCCTGACTACATGATCTCCGGTTCACGCGGTGACTTCACCGGCGTGGGAGATATACACTTCTTTTACAGCAGCGACGAGGTGCTGTACGGCGCGCTGCCGGACTTTGAGGAAGCCTGCAAACACGCCAAGGTCCCGTACACCGCTTTTGCCCGGCCGGGGATGGTGCATTGCTACTGTATGCTGCCGATCTTTAAGGAAGCGAAGGAGGACTTCGCAAAGATCGCTGAAATCCTGAGGAGGTAAGAAATGAAAGCGAGGAAAGAAAAGAAAGCGCTTATCGCGGGTATGATCGGGTGCTTTTTATATGTGATCGGCGACTTTTTATTTGCAGCGATCGGGAAAGATCAAAGCGCGGAATCCATCGGACTGATGGTGCGTAATGGTGCGTATCGCCTATCTTGACATGGCCACATGGCGCATGGTGGCCAGCATTATATGCGGCGTGCTGGGAACGGTGCTCTATTACGTTGGCTTTCACCAGATGTGGAAGCTTCTCAGGCAGCATTGCACCGCGCCGCGGCAGCAGAAGTGGGTGAAGGCGTTTCGGGTGGCCTATATCACCGGCACAGTCTGCTGGGGCTATGTCCACGCCATGTTCATGAATGTGGCGCTGATATTCAAGTTCACCTTTGAGAAATACGGCGATATGCAGGCGGCGGCAGAGATCGCCAACAAGGTTTTCTACTGCAACGCCGCGCCTATGCTGGCGGCATATATTCTCTGTGATGTGCTGCTGGCCGTGGTGATGCTCGCACTGATCTGGAAGCGGATGCTCCCGCTCAAGACAACGGCGCAGCGGATATTGGCATCGCTCTGCAATCCCATCGCCTTTGCCGGGATCGTGGGGAATCTGTTCACGCTTCTGCCGTGGCCGATCAACCAGCTTGACCACGGCACGGAATCCGCCGGGCACCTGCTGGTTCTGGCACTTGGACTGGTTCTGCTGCGGGAAATGGAGAAAAACGGTGAATACCGCGGCAGCGAATATGAGACGAGGGTATGAAGCGATGCTTGTCAGAGATATTACAGAGGAAGAAATTTATGATATCGGCCACGCTTTCGGCTACTATGACTACGGCCGGGAAACGGGCATGACTGCCGCCTTTTCAAGTCAAGAGGCGACGGCGGACTATATCTGCGCCTATGTGCGCGGGATGCTGCGGGGAGGCCTTCTGCACGCCACCAGTGAGCGCGGCGAAGGGTACATCGCCTATAAGCTGCCGAAACAAAAGCTCGGCCTCAGGACACTATGGCCCATCGCAAGGGGAATGCTGCGCGGTTCCACGCTGAAACGGCTCGTGCGCTTCGGCGCGGCCATCAAGCGCGGCGGCACATCGCTCCAAAACCGCTTGGACAGGGAAAAGAAACCCTATATTTTCGTGGGTATGGTCTGTGTGCGGGAAGCGTATCAGGGACAGGGGTATATGCGCAAGGTCATGGACATCGCCTTTGCCGAGGGGGACCGGCTGGGCGTGCCGGTGATCCTGGAGACCGATGCCAAGTCCAAGTGCGATAAATATGTGCACCTTGGCATGGAGCTTGCCGGGACGCGGGACATCGGCGAATTCGGCAAGCTGTATGATTTGATCAAATATCCGTGCCGCAAATGAACTGGGAGCGTAGACATATATGAAAACCATCATCGTCGCTGCGTTTTATTTTCTGTATTGGGGCGTATGCTTTATCGGAACAGGCACGGACAGGAAAAATCTTATGGGGCTGCGCTCCTATCCGGAAGCGGTTCAGAGCCGCGTGCGAAGTGATCCTCAGCTTGGACAAGCTGTTCCGAAGGCAAAATCGACCGCTGCCGTTCTGCTCGGCAACCTTCTGTTTTTCACCGCCCTGTTTTCCGTTTTGGGACTTGCGCTGAAGAATGTGCTGCATCTGAACGATTACTTGTCGGCGTTTTGGTACTTCCTTGCGTTCGGCGAGGGGTTGGGGCTGTTCGATCTTTTGGTGATCGATCTGCTTTGGTGGCGCAACACCAAGCGTATTCGCTTCTCGTTCCTACCGGAAAAGCAAGCCTATCGGGATCCGAAAAAGCATATCGAATCATTTTTGCGCGGGATACCGCTCTTTGCCGCGGTCGCCGCGCTGACAGCCCTGATCGTTACCGTACTTTGAAACAATACATGGGAGATGATCCTCGATGAGTACATCGGCGAATTGGGAAAGCTGTGTGACCTCATCAGATACCCCGGCACGGGAACGCGGTATTTGCGGGCGCAAAAGAGGGGAGAGAAGCTGAAATGAAAACCACGATCCTTGCGGCGCTTATGGTTTTTCTGGCATATTTCCTCGTCCTGTACGGCGGGGTGGGCTTCATTCAAGACAAACGTTTTTTCTCCTCCGCACCGAAGGAGAATTTGGACGCGATCCCCGATAAAAAAGAACGGTTTCCCGGCGCGCATGCAGTGGGCTGGGGGATAGAGGTAATTGCTGTTCTGCTTTTCCTCTCTGCGGCGGCTGTCAGCGTATGGGACGGCGTCAGAAACGGCTTTGGGTTTCTGCACTTTTTCGCACGATTTCTTGTTGTGCTGTATGCCATGGAGATCTACGACATCATATTTTTTGACTGGGTGCTGCTCTGCCACTCCAACTTTTTCCCTCACTTTTACCCGGAGTTGAAGGGTGTGGTCGGCCCGCATATGTTCGGCTATAACAAGCGGGCACATATCCGGCACTTTGCGGTCTACATTCCCGCCAGCGCCGCGGCGGCATGGCTGTGCACGCTTATTTGAGTGGGACAGAGGAGATAAAACAGAGGAAGGAGCATGATGCATGAAAAAGGCCTATGCAAGATCTCAATATGCAAAACCGTGTGAGCAGTACTGCCGGGAGACATACCCCAATGAAGCTGACGCTATCTTTCAAAAGGCGGAGGAATACTATCTCGCCTTTATGAAGGACATGCCCGATCTCGGCGAAAACATGATGGCCAAGAATATGCTGGACTGGTTCACGATCCTTGCCTTTTACGAGGCCAGCGGCCATAGGATGGACGGCGAGACACTGCTCGCCATTAAGCGCAGAGCCGTGGACAGGATGAAATTCCTCGGAAAGCTCATAGACGGCAATAAGCACCAATGGCCGTACAGGCTGTTTGAACGTACATACCGGAATTTTATCCGGATGCAGCAGGCGCATCAAGCCAAGGGTGAGTGGATGGACAGCTGGAAAATAGAACTTAACCCCGATCATCGGACGGAGGGATTCTGTTTTCACCTTATCGGCTGTCCTATCGCTAAGCATGCCAAGGAGCACGGCTACGAGACGCTTCTGCCGTACCTTTGCAAAACGGATCATTACCTTGCCGAGGTCATGCACGCAAGGCTTATCCGCACACAGACCGAGGCGCTGGGAGGCGGCTGCTGCGACTATTGGTATGTGGGTGACAAAAGCCCGGCGATCGAGGCGTATAAAGATCTGGAGCAGATATAGACAGGGGCCGGGTGATGACGATTGTACCGGCGGCGTTTTCGGCGCTGCGGCTGTCATTAGGAGGTGCAGGTAATGAAGTATAACGGCTTTTATTTTTGGATGTTCAAGAGCCCGATGAAAAAGGTCCTGACAGAGAAGTACGGCAAAGCGTATGCCGACGAGGTCATGAAAAAAAGCAGGACGGTTTATCGGGAACTGGTGGAGAAAGCGGACGATATCGGTGATCGCAACCCCATGGCGTACAATGAATTGTTTGCGCTGGCCTTTGTCGCGCCGTATGTGGCAAGCGGCAAGAAGATCCCGCCGGAGACTGTGCAGGAGATGATGCGGCGGGCGCTGTATTACATCAAGTGGTATTTTGCAAAAACCGATCTGAACACGGACAAGGGCAAAGCGGAAAATAAGAAGAGCATCATAAAGTATGTCAAGTGGTACACGCCGGAAAGAGAAGCGCGGTATCCAACCTCTTTCAAGGTGGACTTTGTGGGGCAGCCGCATGAAGGCGCCTGCTACTACCGCATCACCCGCTGCCCGATTTGTTCTTATGCGGAGAAACTCAATGTCCTTGAGTTGATGCCGCTGTTTTGCGAACTGGATGAGCTGATGATCACACTGCAGCATGGCGTCCTGCACAGAAAACAGACGCTGGCCTCCGGCGGCGCATACTGCGATTATTACATTACGGGAAACAGAGAATAAGCAATGAAATCGGCTCATATCCGCTGAATGGCGGATACGAGCCGATTTCATTGCTGCGTTTCTCAAATTTGCCGCCGGCGTAAGCTCCGGCTTGTGCCGTGCTGTCAGAGCTTCCACCCCACAGCTTGCTCACGACCGTTGATGAAGCGACGGTAGATTCCGTCCTGCACCATCAGCTGGTCATGGGTGCCGCGCTGGACGATCTGCCCCTTGTCCACCACGAAAATCTGATCGGCGCGGCGGACGGTTTTCAGCCGATGGGCGATCATGATGACCGTTTTTTCCTGCGTCAGTTGGGAAATGGCCTCCATTAGATCCTGCTCATTTTCCGGATCGACATTGGCGGTGGCCTCGTCCAGAATGATAATGGGCGCGTCCTTCATCATAGCGCGGGCGATGGAGAGCCGCTGGCGCTCGCCGCCCGAAAGGGTTCCGCCGCCCTCGCCGATAACGGTGTCATAGCCTTGGGGCAGCCGCATGATGAAGTCGTGGCAGCGTGCTTTTTTTGCCGCCTCCACCACCTTTTCCATGGGGGCGTTGGGCTGACCGAATCGGATGTTGTTGGCAACGGTATCATGGAACAGATAGACATTCTGAAATACGAAGCTGAAGTTGCGCATCAGACTGTCCATATCGTATTCCCGTACATCGTGTCCGCCCAGCGTCACGCATCCGCTGTCTACATCCCAGAAACGGGACAGCAGGTGGCAGAGGGTGGTCTTGCCGCCGCCGGAGGGGCCGACGATAGCCGTCGTTGTCTTTTCGGGGATGTCCAGCGTGATGCCGTTGATAATAGGCTTTTCGCCATAGGAAAAGTAAATACGCTCCGCATGGAGATCATGGCGCTCTGGACGCAGTGCTGCGCCGGAGATGTCCATGGTGGGCAGCTCCAGAATATCGTTGGCCTGCTCCACGCAGGTGTCCACCACCCGCAGCAAACTCGATTGTGTGCCGGCCTGTTCCAGCCCCTCCGTGAGCAGGAAGGAGCAGATGCAGAGCATAACGCAATTGAGCAGCGTCATCTGACCGTCTGTGTAAAGCACAAGGGACAGCACCACTACGCCCACATCGATGAGCTTGGCCACGGCGGTCTGGATAAGCATCAGCGGCAGCAGCTTCAGTTCCATGTCGATATTGGCGTCCACATTTTCCCCGATGGCGGCTTCCAATTTGCGGTTATACCTGCCTGTCAGCGAAAAAGACTTCACTTCGGCGATGCCCTTGATAAACTCCAGCACCCGCTCTACCACAGCGGTATCGCCGGTCATCTTCCGGCTTGTCGTCTGCTCAGACTTGCGCTGCAAAGCGCGATTGACAAAGTAGTGGAGAAGCAGGCCCGCAGCGATCAGCAGCCCCACACGCCAGTCAAAAAAGAACACAGCCAGCGTCATGACCGCCGTGGAGAATATTCCCTCTGTGACCAACATGACCACGCGGGTGGACACACCGGAGAGGTTGTCCATGGTGTTGGTGGTGACGGAGGTAATGACGCCCAGGCTGTTTTCGTTGAAATAGCCCATGGGCAGATACCGCAGGTGCTCGGCGATCTGCACGCGCTTGTTGGCGGTGGTGCGGTAGCCGCCGTCCGTCTGCAGAGCGGTGGCGCGATATTTCAAAAGCGATGAGCCGACGACCGATACCAGCATAATGGCCAGCGGCAGCAGCACCGTTTTTGCGGTGATGCTGTCCGATAGGATCGATTGCAGCATGACGGCGATGGCCGGGAGCTTCAGCGCGGAAAACAGCGCCGCTGCGACACCGAGGACAATGGAAACGTAAAACTCCCGGCGTTCCCGTTTGTCGCAGAAATGAAAGAACTTTCTCAGGATCTCAAGCACGGTGTTCGCCCCCTTCCGCAGTATCGCGGGACGCGATGTGCGCGTTCCAAAGCGTCTGATACAGCGGGCAGGTCTGCAGCAGCTCGGCCTGTGTTCCCGCCGCCTCGATGCGGCCGCTGTTCACAACAACGATCTGGTCGGCATCTGCGATGGTGGAGAGCCGATGGGCGATCACGATCAGTGTCTTGCCCCGCACAAGCTTCGCTGCCGACTGCTGAATAACAGCCTCGTTCTCCGGATCGGTGTAGGCCGTGGCCTCATCCAGAATAACGATAGGTGCGTTTTTCAGCATAGCGCGGGCGATGGAGATGCGCTGCCTTTCGCCGCCGGAAAGCTGTCCGCCGCCGCTGCCCGCCTGGGTGTCAAAGCCGTTTTCCAGCCCCATGATAAAATCGTAGCAGCCGCAGTCTCTTGCCGCCTGCTCCACCTCGGCATCCGTAGCATCCGGTCTGCCCATGCGGATATTCTCCCGCACGGTGTCATTGAACAGGAAGTTGTCCTGCGACACATAGGCGACAAGCCTGTGGTAATGCTCTGCGGAGATGTTTCGTATGTCCGCGCCGCCCACGGTGATGCTGCCGCTGTTCACATCCCAGAAGGCCGCGATCAGCTTGGCAATGGTGGATTTGCCGCTGCCGGAAGGCCCGACCAGCGCATTGACCGTTCCCTCCCGGAAGGTCAGATTGATGCCGTGCAGCACCTCGGCTTCACCGTAGCCGAAGCGGACGTCGTGCAGCGCCACGGTGCTGCCCTGCGGCATCTGCAGATCTGCGTCCGGACGGGACAGTTCCGGCGCAGCCAGAATATCCGTTATCTGTCCGATAACGGTCCCTACTTTGGCCAGGTCGTCGGTGAACTTCATGCAGCCGATGATGGGCGTGATAAGCCCCATAGAGAGGACCACAACGAGAATGAACTTTTCCGGCGTCAGCGTGCCGTTTTTCAGCAGCAGTCCGCCGACGGGCAGCACGGACAGGAGCGTTGCGGGCATGATATTCATGGCAAAGGTGAAATAGAAATTGCTCTTGCTCATCCAGTCGATGTAGCTCTGGGCGCACTCTCTGGCGGCAGTCACGAATTTCTCATAGCTGCTCTTTGCTTTGCCGAAGACCTTTATGACCTCAATGCCGCCGATGTACTCCACCGCCGTATCGTTGAGGACATTGGTAGCCGCCACAGTGCGGGCGTAATTCTTGTTGTAGCCCGCCATCATCAGCATGAAGAAGATCATGCCGAGCGGGAAGGTAATGAGAGAGGAGAGCGCCATACGCCAGTCCAGAACAAAGAGATATACCAGTGTTGCCAGAACGAGCACGGCGTTGCTGCTCATTTCCGGGATCACATGGGCCAGCGTCGGCTCGATGCTGTCCACACGCTCGACAAGAATGTTTTTGAGCTCGCCGGAACCTATGGCCTGCACATCGCCCAGCGGCATATGAGCAAGCTTGTCCAGCCCCTGCTTTCGGATATTGCCCAGCACGGCGAAGGTCGCCTTGTGGGACTGCGCTGTGGAAAGGGAATGAAACAGCACCCGCAGCAGCCAGAACGCCGCCATCACCGCGCAGTCGATCAAATAACCGGCGATATCCTTGTTCCCGGCCAGCAGCTTGCCGATGATCCTTGCCATCACAAAGAACGGCAGAATTTGAAATACCGCACCGATGACGGCAAAGAGCACGCTGGCGATATAGCCCGATTTCTTGTGCCCAGCAAAGGTAAGTATCCAGTCAAATGTGCTCTTTTCTTTTTTCACTTTCCTCACCTCACGTCAAAAATCTTTTTCATGGCCGGGAGAAATCCTTCCGCCACGGGGAAATCATCCTGTATTCCGCCGCTGTCCAGATGCAGTACCCTTGTGCAGGTGCGGCAGACGAATTCGTAGTCGTGCGTGACAACAAAAATTACCTTTCCCATATCGGAAAGCCGGCGAATAAGAGACGAGAGCCGCGCCATGCTGTCAAAGTCCAGGCCGCTGGTGGGCTCGTCGAATACCAGCAGCTCCTTGCCGCAGACCATGGCGGCGGCTGCCGCCAGCCGCTGCTGCTGCCCGCCGGAGAGCGTGTTCGGATGGCGCGCTCCCAATGGAGCAAGCCCCAACTCTGCCAGCGTTTCTGCGGCGAGCGCTGCATCCGGATGCTTGATGCCAAAGGTGCATTCCGCCTCCACACTTTCAGCAAAGAGCTGGTAATTGACATCCTGCATGACCAAATACGAGCGATTCATCCGCTCCTTCGGTTTCTGCGGCATTCCATTCCAAAGATACGAACCGGACGTTTCTCTGTGCAGGCCGCAGAGTGCGCGGGAGAAGGTCGTTTTTCCTGCGCCGTTGTGCCCGACGACGGCGATAACGTCTCCGGGTGCGGCTTGCAGAGAGATATTTTGCAGAACAGGCTGCTTTTGATACCCCAGAGTCACGTTTTGCAGCGCCAGTACCGGCGCGGCGGACGAAGCGGGGCGGACGGGGTGTTCCGCCTGCAGATCGATCGCCCGCAGCCCCATTTCCTGCCGCTGTGCCGGAGCGAGCTTACGGAATTGTTCCGGTGTAAAGTCGCCCGCGATCCTGCCGTCTTCCAGATATAAAATGCGGTCCGCCACATCCATCAGGTAATAAAGCCGATGCTCCGCGACGATCACGGTTTTTCCCTGCGACTTGATGAGCCGCAGATGCCCGCGTAGTTCGCCGATGGCCGTCATATCGAGGTTGGAGGACGGTTCATCCAGCAGATAGACATCCGGATCCATGGCATAGACGGACGCAAATGCGATCTTCTGCTTTTCCCCGCCGGAGAGGGCAAAGATATTGCGGCCCAGCAGGCTTTCAATGTGGAGTGCGTTTGCGGTTTCCGCCACACGGCGTTCCATCTGTTCCTGCGGTACAGCCTCGTTTTCCATGCCGAATGCGATCTCGCTGTCGGTATCGACGTTAAAAAACTGCGTCCGGGGATTTTGGAATACGCTGCCCACCTTTTCCGCGATACGGTACATGGGCAGATCGGCAAGGCTTTCACCGTCCAGAAAAACCTGTCCGCTCAGTTCACCGGCGAAAAACTGCGGGATCAGGCCGTTTATCAGCCGTGTCAGTGTGGTTTTCCCGCAGCCGCTCCGCCCGCAGAGCAGCACACACTGTCCATCCGGAATGGTGAGGTCAATACGCTTTAGTCCGCCGTCTGCGCTGTCCGGGTAAGAAAAGGACACGTCCCGAAATTCGATCATATGACCACCGCCTTCCATACGATCTCAGCGGCAAAAAACGCCGTCAACAGCGCCATTGTCAGCCAGTCTGCTGCCCGCATCTGGATCTTTACAAGGCAGGTGCGGGGCATGGGGTTCTCAATGCCCCGTGTCACGGAGGCGATGGACAGCTCGTCCGCCGCCTTGCTTGCCGCTGTCAGCAGCGGCACATAGATGCAGTTCACCGTCATGGCAGGAGCCTTCAAAAAGCCCCAGAGTGTCGGCGACACATCCCGCAGCCGCATAGCGTCCTTGATATAATGCCAGTCCTCACGGATCGTAGGCAAATAGCGGAGCATGACGGCGAGCGGAATGGTCAGCTTTTTCGGGACATGCAGCCGCGCCATGGCGGAGAGAAACTCCCCCACCTTGGTTGTGCTGATGACAAGTCCCGCCAGCATTCCGCAGGCGTAGACCTTGTGTACCAGCCCCAGAAACGCCACAAACATCGTCCGCCATGTGCCGGACAGTACCCCCATGCACCAGACGGTGAACGCGCAGATAAGGGCATAGGCAAGGATACCCCGCAGAGCGTACCGCCATTTTCCGCAGAGTGCGGCAAGCAAACCAATAACTGCGGTCAAAGCAAATTGAAAATACAGATCCGGTGCGAACATGGCGCCCAGGACACAAAGCAGAATGAGAAACAGCTTCGTCCGTGGATCGAGATGCAGGGGACTCATTTTGTGATACCGGCCTTTTCAAATTGCTTTTTCAGCATTTTGCAGCCGGCAAAGGCGCTGACGGCCGCGGCCAGAACGGTGCCGGCCAGCATGATCACAAGTATCCAGGCGGTCCCCGTGGAACGCATGGTGTCTATATAAGACTGCTCTGTACCGTTGCCCAGCATGGTCTTGGCCCAGCCGTCCGGATCAGCAAAAAATACAAGATAGGAAGCCGTGCCGCCCAGGGACAGCAGGATGTAGGACAGGGAGTTGACCTTCTTGCTCTTGTATCCGGCTGTTCCCGCCGCAAGGTCCGCGATGATGCCCATTACAAGATACCCCAGCGCCATGGCCCAGTGCATGCCCGTGACGAACCAGATGATGCACAGGATCGCACCCAGAATAGTGACGGCCCAACGCTTCTGCACCTTGGCCAGCATGAGCAGATACACCGGCCCGCAGAGCAGGGCGCTGCCCACAGGCATGTAGAATGTCAGTACGGGATTTGGCGCAAAGAATATGCCGCCCACCAGGGCGAATACCAGAAACAGTGCGGAAAAGATACCGATAGTGACCAGGTCTTTTACGGTAAGCTCTTTTTTGTTATTCGTTTGCATGATAAAGTCTCCTTTGCAGTGATAGACGGCTTGACTTTCCCGCCGCCGTTTGCTATTCTTTGGTTAGAGAACGCTAACCGATATTTAAAATAACACAACGCAGCGATTCCATCAACGTCCGGCGGAGAGTTCCGCCTGATCGTTGCAAAGAATTGTCTGTTCGTTGCAAGGAGAACTATGAATAACGGTATTTTATCGGATTACTATCGTCCGCTTTTGGAGAAGAACAATTTCATCCCCATCCCATGCCCGGAGAAATTCAGCCCGGCAGGGCAGTGCTGGGAGATCGCTCCCGGCGTGGGCGGCGGTTACTACTGGGTGTACGCGAAGCAGGATCTGTTCGACATCAAGATCCATGACTTTTACTTCAATGATGACTGCTGCCTGGATATGGCGATCCCGGAGTGCATCAGCATCCAGCGCTACGATTCCATTTCCGGTGAGGAGCTTACCCCCTACCGGCGGCTTTCGGCGGGGGACATTCAGACCATCGTGGGAGGGAAGCAGCGCTACCGGGCGCTTATCCACAAGCGGATCCCCATTCATTCCGTAGGCATTGAGATCCTCCCGAACTACTATGAGGATTTTCTGAAGAAGCACTATCCGGATATTTATTTTGATCTCCCCTCAGCCTTTCAGAGCGTGGATCAGGCGACAGACTTTCCGGCCATGTCCAAGCTGCTGTTTGAGATCGAAAATTACCGGGGCACAGGCGCGGCAGCGGCGCTTTTCTACGAGGCCAAGGTCACGGAGGCCATCGCCCTGGTGGTGGACGCATGGAAGCGGCAGAGTCAGAAGCGTGAGCGTTCCCTGTCGGTGGAGGACACAGAGAGCCTGCAGAATGTGGTCAGCTATATCGCCGACCACTACGCCTTCGATATTTCACTGGAGCGTCTGGCCAATATCGCCTGCATGAGCGAGACCAAGCTGAAAAGCTGCTTCAAGCGGCAGTTTGGATGCAGTGTTACGCAGTATATTCAAGGGCGGAGAATGAGCCAGGCGGAGCATCTGCTGATCAACACGGATTTCACCATGGGGCAGATCGCGCAGATGATCGGCTACACCACCTCCAGCCGTTTTGCGGAGCTGTTCAAAAAGAGTACGGGCATTTTGCCCATCGAATACCGCAGGATCGCAAGAAGGGATGCCCTGCGGAAGTAAAGAGACAGTCAAATAGTCGGCGATACAAAACGCGGGGCGCTTCTCTCAAGAAGCGCCCCGTGTTTTTTCCTGAAATTGTACGATGCACAATGGAAAAGTACCGGAATAGCCAATACCTGCCTAAAACAGCTGGAAATATTACTTTTCTGTTATATAAATCGACGCTGATTCAGCATTTTACTCTTATGCAGATCTATGATATAAAGTAACTGTTAAAAAGCATCACAAGAGTTTGATTTTTGGTATGGTCTGCAAGCTCTCCCGTATGGCGGACAGCATGTCGTCTCTGGCGCTGCTCTCTTTGTGGTGCATGTACAGAGCGTAGCAGATACGGTCCGGCGGCGCGTCCGCCAACAGGTGAATATCTACGCCGGTGTTTTTCCGGATATGCTCTGCGCTGGATTCCGGCACAATGATCCAGAAGTCCTGCAAAGCGCCGAAATACTCCACCATGCTTCCGATTTTGATGCGCAGATACGAGGAGGACAGGCTCTTTCCGAACCAATACTCGAACCAGGCTTGAAAATCCGGGCTCCATCCCGTTGATATTGACAGGGAACGATCCAGCTGCGACGGATGGATCGCCCCTTCCGGATACAGCCCTTTGCTGCACAGCAGCACTACCCGCTCGCTGAACAGCGGTACGCTGACGACTGAGGGCTCCACAATGTGGGAGTTTACCAGCGCCAGATCGGCCTGCCCCTGGACAAGCTGGCGGTATGCTTCCATGGAGTGTACGGCGTCCAGTTCCACGTCCACATCTGGCCGCGCCTTACGAAAACGGATATAGGCGTCCGGCAGGAAAGAAGAGTATAGGGCGGGCGTTGCGGCAACGCGCAGCATGCTCCTTACTTCGGATGCTTCGTGGTTTTTGGCCTGCCGGTAGAGCCGATCCATATCAACGGCGATGGCGTGGAACCGCTGCCCGCCCTCCGTCAGAACCGTCTGCCGCTGGCCCTTTCCGCGGCGGAACAGCGTATAGCCCAGTTCCGTTTCCAGCGACTTGATCAGTCGACTCAGTGCCGGTTGCGTGATGAACAGATGCTCTGCCGCCTGTGTGATATTTCCGTATCGGCAGAGAGTGAGAAATGCTTCCAGCTGTGTGTTGGTCATGGATTCCACCTCCGGGCGTGTTTGCACCAGTATAAACCATCGGGGAATTATAATCAAGAAATACAGAACGTTTTGTATATATAGCAAAAATATAATAAAAAGGAGAGAAGTAGTCATGCGCATTTTTGACTGCACATTGCGTGACGGCGCTAATGTGGTGGGCAACGGCTTTTCGCCGGAGCTGACGGAAAGCATGATCCGTGGGCTGCTGGACTGTGGTATCCGGGACATCGAAATGGGCAACGCAAAGGGCATCGGCAGCTATGACCGCGGCGCGGAAGCGCCGCTGGACGACGAAGGCTACGCCAAACTGGCTTCCCGCTATGCGGATAAGGGCCGTCTGGGCATGTTTATGCTGGCCGCCTTTGCCGATGCGGACAAGATCAAAATGGTCAGGGACAACGGGCTTGATTTCATCCGAGTGGGGATCGCAGCCGGCGATGGGGCAAAAGCGGCAGAGGCTGTCAGGATGGTAAAGGCCGCGGGCCTGACCTGCCGCTACTCCATGATGAAGGCGTATATCTGCTCCCCGGAGCAGCTGGCGGACGAGGCGAAAATGCTGGCGGAAGCCGGTGTGGACATCATCACCATCATGGATTCCGCCGGCACTATGTATCCCCATGAGACCGCCGCCTATGTCAAGGCTCTGAAGAGCAAGGCGGGCATTCCCGTGGGCTTCCACGGCCACAGCAATCTGGGACTCTCTCAGGCCAACGCACTGGCGGCGGCGGAGGCCGGCGCGGACGAGGTAGACGGCGGCCTGCTGGGCATGGCCCGCAGCGCCGGCAACTGTGCCACAGAGCTGGCCGTGGCCACGCTCTCCCATCAGGGCCTGCTTGACAGTGTGGATCTGTATAAGCTGCTGCGGTACGAGGACGAAGAACTGATCCCCGCCATGAGGGAATACGGTTATCATGTGGCAGTCTGCCCGGAGGATCTGATCCTGGGACTGTCCGGCTGCCACTCCTCTTTCCTGAAGATGTTCCACCAGGTGGCCCAGGAGGAGCAGGTGGATGTATACCAGCTGATCGTCCGCGTGTCTGAGGTAGACCGCAAGGCGCCCAGCGAGGAGCTGCTGCGCAGGACAGCGGCAGAGATCAAGGGGGGACGGTAAGCGATGAAGGTATATCTCAGCGAATACATCCATCCCGCCGCGATAGAGCATTTGAGAGCACATGCGGAGATCGTGGATAACTTTGACCATCCGGAGGAACTGGACGGTATGGTGGTCCGCGGCGTAAAAGTCACCGCCGAGATGATCGAAAAGGCGGTAAATCTGAAGGTCGTAGGCCGTCACGGCGTTGGATACGAGGGCGTGGACATCCAGGTCGCCAAAGCGCGCGGCGTTCATGTGGTCAATGCGCCGCTGGCCAATGCCACCTCCGTGGCGGAACTGATCGTGGCCCGATTTCTGGAGATGAGCCGGGACCTCTACCGCGCCAACGTGGGGATGCGGCAGGGAGCGTTTACCCGTATTGCCCCGCCGGAAATGCAGGGCACGGAGATCACAGGCAAGACGCTGGGCCTCATCGGTATGGGCAATATTCCCCAGATGGTGGCGCGCATGATGACTGCCGCTTTTGGCGTGAAGGTGGTGGGATACGATCCCTTTGTTTCCGCGGAGGAGGCTGCCCGCCGCGGCATCGAGAAGGTGGATACGCTGGAGGCCGTGCTGGAGCAGTCGGATCTGGTGACCATCAGCGTGCATTTGAATCCCCAGACGGAAAATATGATCCACGGTGATCTGTTTGACCACTTCAAACCCTCCGCTATTTTTGTAAACACCTCCCGCGGTAAGGTCGTTAACGAGGGGGATCTGTATGAGGCGCTGAAAGCCGGAAAGCTGCGCGGCGCGGCCTTTGACGTGTTCGCCACAGATCCCGGCCCGCTGCCCAAGGGCAGCCCGCTTCTGACCTTGGACAACTTCTCCGCCACGCCTCATATCGGCGGAAACACTCAGGAGGCGCTGTACCGCACCGGCATGACCGTGGTGCAAAACGTGTTGGACGTGCTGAACGGCAAGACCGTTCCGGGCATGATCGTATAAAACGAACAAAAGGAGAGAAAGACCATGTTTGCTACTGTTTTCAATGACTTGATCGTCCTGTTCTGCTTCCTCATTGTCGGATTTATCCTCCGGGAAGTAATAAAGCCGCTGCAAAAGCTGTTTATTCCTGCCTCCGTGCTGGGCGGCCTGGTAGCGCTGATCGCCGGCCCGCAGGTGCTGGGACTGATCGAACTGCCGGAGACGCTGTCCGGCATGCCCGGCCCCATGATCGTGCTGGTGATGACCGCCATGTTCATGGGTATGAAGGTCTCCAAGGCCAGCTTGAAGAACTACGCCGGCGCTACGGATATCAGCTGTATGCTGTACTTCGCGCAGGCGGGAGTGGGCCTGCTGCTGGGCTGCGGCCTGTCCGCGGTGTGGGGGACCTTGCCGGAACACTGGGGAATCATCGGTGTGTTTTCTTTCTTCGGCGGCCATGGTACCGCCGCCAGCGCCGGTGCTATTTTCGGTGAGTACGGCATCGAGGGTTCTCTGGATCTGGGCATTATATTCTCCACGCTGGGCCTGGTGCTGGCGATGGTGGTCGGCGTTGTTATTCTGAACATCGGCGCGAAAAAGGGCTATGTTTCCACAGTGACGAAGGACGCCGATCCCAGCATGTACGGCGGCCTTATTCCCGAAGGCAAGCGCACGGCGCTCGGTATGGAACGCGTGTCCGGCAGCGGCATTAACTCCTTTGCGCTGCAGCTGGGCATCCTGCTGGTGTGCATTTGGGTGGGCGACAAGCTCTTTGCGCTGCTGGGCAGCGTTGTCCCCTTTGTCAGCAAGTTCCCCTCCTTCCTCCACGGCATGGTGGGTGCCATCATCGTATGGCTGCTGCTGCAGGCGGTGCATCTGGACGGCTATGTGGACAAGAAGACCGTGGGCACCATCTCCAATGTGGCGCTGGATATCTGCGTTACCGCCGCGGTGGCTACGCTGAATCTGAAAATGGTCTCCACTTATCTGCTGCCCATCGTGATCTACACGGTGGTGCTGGTGGCGCTGACCATCTTTGTCTGCTTCTTCTTTGGCAAGCGCTGGGTGGGCAAGGACTGGTTTGAGACGGTCCTGATCATCTTTGGACAGGGGCTTGGCTCCTCCACCACCGGTATGGCGCTGGGCCGCTGCGCGGATCCGGACGGCAAGACCTGCGCCTATGACTCCTTCGGCGTCTCCGCCAGCGTCATGGGCCCCGTGGCCTCTTTCATGGTCGCGCTGCTTCCCATGCTCTGCATGCAGAACGACTGGATCGTCATTGGCATCTCCATGGCAGTCGTGGTGGTCTGCCTGCTTCTGGGCGAGCTGGTCTTGAGAAAGAATAACAAGGCGTAACATGATCCGCTCTTGAACGGCTCCGGACCGCGCACCGCATCAATCGAATAAGGGATGTTCTGCCCGTGCGGCGGTCCGGCTGCCGTAAAAACCACCGCAGGCCTTATACCATAAGGCCTGCGGTGGTTTCGCATATATAAAAGTCCGAATTATCGACCGTTTACCGCATAGCGCAGCCAGACGGCGCCGCTGCCGTACTGCTGCACGCTTTTGAGATACAACGGCGTGACGCTGCGCTCCATCGGCAGACCATCGAACACGGCAGGCATTCCGGCGCGGCCGTCGATACCTGCGCCGATGAGGATGCTGACCTCATCCAGCAGTCCCGCGGCAAGGAAACCCGCGTTGATATGTCCGCCGCCGACCACGGCGGCTCTGCTTACGCTGAACTCGCTGGCAAGGATCTCGCATCCGCGGCGCAGATCGATATGCTCCCGGCCGCAGGCGATCCATGAGATACGCTTGCTGTCAAGATACGCAAGGTAGTCCTTGCGCACCTGCTCGCTTGTCATGATCAGCAGCGGGCGTTCATTCTCTTCGGTCTCCTCCCAGAGCAGGGTGCCGCGGGTATCCACGACGACTTCGTAGCCTTCAGCCTCTGCGGCTTTGGAAAAGGCGGGTTTTCCCAGTGTTTCACTGCTGGCGCTTTCAAAGCTGCCGGGCAGCGCCATTTCAAGCTGCGCGGTCACACGACCGCTGATCCGCGTAGGCGCGTTCAGTGCGTCAAGTGTGCTGTAATACTCCTGAAGGCCGGGCAGATGCTCGGTCATGGCGCAGTCGATGCGTCCGTCCACAGCGGTCATCATGTGACAAATGACATAGGGCCTGTTCATTTTAAATTTCCTTTCCTGACTGGCGGGGAATTTCCCCGGTTTTATACCCCTTCTGCTTCATGCAGAATCACAGCGCCGATTCTTGATCGGCGGGGAAGTCCCTCTGTTTTATAACATATTTGAGCTTTGTCTGTATTTTAAGACATTAAATACGCTTTAAGTCAAGATTTTTTTCAAAAAAGTTCGCGTAATTTTCGCATTAAGTCAGCCTTTTTACAAAAAATTTGTCGGAATATCCGGGAGGGGCCGGCACCATAAATAAGGGGATTACAGTGCGATACGCTGGCCCTTGCCGGTCTCCTGCGCCGCCTGCAGCAGTGCTGCCGCAGTGGAAATGTCCTGCAGGGCAATGCCGGTGGAATCAAAGATGGTGACGTCGGAACCGTTGGTGCGTCCCGGTTTCGCACCGGAAATGACTTGGCCGATCTCACAGACATTTCCGGAGAATATCCCTGCCTTATAGGGGATTTCGCATTCGCCCACGGACAGACACTGCGCCGTGTCGTCGCCGAACACCTTGGCGGCGGAGAACAGGGCGCTGTCTATCTCCTGTTTTCCGGACATATCAGCGCCCACGCAGCTGATGTGCGTGCCCGGCCGCACCCACTCCGCCTTCAAAAACGGCGCACGGGCAGGGGTGGCGGTAAGGATCACATCACTGTGCCTGACAGCTTTCTCCAAATCGGGAGCGGCGGCAATAGCGGCGCGACAGCCGCCGCAGGCGGACATCAGCTTTTCCACCTGCGGTACGATGGCCTCGCAGGCAGATGCCGACTGTGCCGGATGGTGGGGATTGGTCACATAGACCGTTTCCAACTGCGGCAGCAGGTACAGCGTGGCGGCGATAAGGTAAGGCGCCAGCGCGCCGGTGCCGGCCATCAGCAGTGTTTTGGCGTCGGGCCGCGCCAAGCATTTTGCGCCGATGGCGCCTGCCGCGCCGGTGCGGAAGTCGGTGATAGGCCCGGCGTTCAGCAGCGCCTTGGGCGCACCGGTGGCCAGATCAAACAGCAGCGATGTGCCGTACAGGGAAGGCAAGCCCTTGTCCGGGTTGGCGCCGAACCATGATACCACCTTCAAACCGTAGAAGCCTAACCCGTCCAGATGGCCGGACTTGATATCCAGATCAGCGTGGCCGGGATCAAACTCATGGAACACCATGGGCCACAAAGCAGCTTCGCCTTTACTCTTTTCCAGGTAAGCCTGTTCCACGGCCTGTATCGCCATGGGGATGGTCAGCAGTTCCTCGATAACTGCGCCGTTCAATACAGTGATCTCTGTCATAGTTCGTTTCCTCCTTCATTCCAGCGTGTCCGCAAAGGCGGCCAGGGCTGCCAGACCGTCTTTGAGCGTCTGTTTGTCACAGGCGTAGCCGATCCGCATGCTGTGGGGCTGCTCGAAGCAGTCGCCGGGGGTGACGAACGCGCCGGTCCGGTGATACATCTGCTTGCAGAAATCGTAAGACGGCACATCGAAGTCGTAGTAGACCAGCGCCGTGGTGCCCGCTTTGGGCTTTGTGTAGTAGAAATGCTTGTGAGAGGCCACCCATGCGTCCAGGATCGCCAGATTCTCCCGGACGATCGTTTGGTTGCGTTTCAGCATCACATCGCTGTGCGCCAGCGCCATGGAGGCCACCGTGTCATCAAACATGCCGCAGCTGATGAGGTTGTAATCCCGGTGAGACAGGAAGGCTTTCAGCGCTGTCTCGTCACGGGTGGCGATCCAGCCCATGCGCAGCCCGGCCAGGGAGAACACCTTGGACATACTGCTGACGGAGATGCCCTTTTCGTACAGGTCGGCGATGGAGGGGCACCAGCCGTCAGTCTGCGTCAGATGGCGGTAGACCTCGTCGCAGAGGATGTAGGCATTCACGCTGCGGGCGATGTCTGTGATCTGCCGCAGCTGCGCTTCGCTCATCAGCGCACCGGTGGGATTATTGGGGTTGTTGATGCAGATCATCTTCGTATCCGGAGTGACCAGAGTTTTCAGCTCGTCCAGGTTGGGCAGGTAGTCGTTCTCCTGCTTCAGATGCATGATGGCCACATCCGCGCCGAGGGCTTCTGGGATAGAATACAGCTGCTGGTAGGTGGGCATGATGCTGACCACCCGGTCACCCGCGGAAATAAGGGAGCAGAATACATGGTGGTTGGCACCCGCCGCGCCGTGGGTGGGCACGACCTGCGAGGGCTGCACGGTCTTGTAGAGTTTGCAGATGCCTGTGCGCAGAGCATCGCTGCCCACGATGTCGCCATAGGTCAGGCGCTTGGCACAGAAATCCGACAGAAACTGTGCCTTGTCCTCGCCTGTGAGGGAAAACAGCTCGTCCAGAGACACAGAATCCACACAGGTCTCCGCGATGTTGAAGCGGGCACCCACTTCATATTCATTCATCCATTCTTCCACGGCAAAAGGTTTGATGTACATAACGGTTTCTCCTTTTCTTGTAAAAAGTAAAGACATCCATGACCAGATCTTATCCGAAAAACAACGGAATACCTACGATCTGGTCACGGATGCCTTTCACCCCTCAGCCGGTGCCAAGGGAAGCATTGCATTATTCAGCTTGCGTCATATTATAGCACAAGCAATGAAAATATCAAGCATAAATGTGCATAAATATTCATCATGGAAGCGGCCGGCTTTTGTGACAGGTGGAATGCTACTGCACGGCAATGCCGACCAGCGCAGAGAGGGCGATAAACACAATGGGGTGCAGATTTTTTGTGAACTTGATGCAGTTGGTCAGCAAAAGCAGCACTGCCGCCAGCAGAAGACCTTGCCAGTTCAGCAAACCGCTGCCGTTTGCCAATTGGAATGTGTTCAGCAGACTACCCGCGGGGGTTTGCACGGTGATGTTTGTCAGAACCTCCAGGATCACCGTGACGCAGGCGGCACCGATCAGCCCTGTGGAGGCGGGCCGCAGGCCGTAGAAGGCGTTTTTCACCAGCCGGCTGCTGCGGAATCTGTTCAGCATCATCGCTATGATCAGGATCACGATAATGGAGGGCGTCACTTCGCCCAGAGTAGCGATCACAGCGCCGGGGATGCCGCCAACGGTGAAACCCACATAAGTGGCCATGTTGATGCCGATGGGCCCCGGTGTGGATTCGGAAACGGCCAGCATATTCATCAGATCGGTATAGGTGTACCAGCCGGTGGCCGCCCCGATATCCTTCAGAAACGGCAGTGTGGCCATGCCGCCGCCCACGGAGAAAAGGCCGACCTTAAAGAATTCCCAAAACAGTTTCAGATACAGGATCATTTTTCCGCTGCCTCCCGTCTTTTCAGCAGCAGACCAGCTGCAGCTCCGGCCACCACGAACCATGCCGGCGAGATGTTCAAAAGGACACCGCCGGCCAGCACGGCAAGAAATATTCCGGCTGTCCGTTTGTCTATGACGGATTTTTTCAGCAGCTTGACCACGGCGTTGAAGATCAGTACACAGACACATACCTGTATACCGGAAAAAGCGTTCTGCACCCAAGTCAGGTGGGAAAAGCTGCGGATCAGCCCCGCCAGTATACTGATGATGATAACGGACGGGAACACAACGCCCAGCGTAGCTGCGATGCCGCCCCAGAGGCCACGCAGCTTCTGCCCGATAAAGGTGGCGGTGTTCACCGCGATGACACCGGGGGTACATTGGCCGATGGCGAAGTAGTCCATCAGTTCTTCCTCCGAGGCCCAGCCTTTATTAGCTATCACCTCCCGCTGCAGGATGGGAAGCATGGCATATCCGCCGCCAAAAGTCATAACGCCTACTTTAGCAAATGTCCGGAACAGCAGCCAAAGAGAGACACTTCTGTTTTCCATATCGTTTCGCTCCTCTCGTATGATCTGCACTCACTATAGTCGCGCCTGTTGCATTATTCAATTCTTATGTTATAATATAATATATATTGATTTTGATATAATAGAAGGGCGATAAAAATGACTTTGCGGCACTTGACGATATTCAGGATCGTATGCCAGACAGAGAGTATCACGCTGGCGGCCGAGCGCATGAACATGACACAGCCGGCGGTCAGTCTGGCGGTCAAAGAACTGGAGGACTTTTATGGCGTTCGGCTATTTGAGCGGATGAACCGCCGCATTTACATCACGGCGGAGGGCAGGACTCTGCTGCAGTATGCCGACACCATTCTCTCGCAGTATGAGGAGTCCGTCCATGTGCTGCAGGAGTCGCATCATACAGGGAACTGCCGTTTTGGAGTTCATGTGACCTTCGGCGAGACGGTGCTGCCGGCTGTTCTGAGGCGCTTGTCGGAACAGCTGCCCCGCGTGGCTGTGAGGGCATATGTGACCAATACCAGGGAAAATGAGGAAATGCTGCTGCGGAATGAGCTGGATTTTGCGGTGATAGATAATGTCAAAGGCCTGGAGGCGCTGCGCACCACGCTGCTGGGGAAGGAGCCGATGATGGCGGTCTGCAGCCCCGGATACCGGACGGCAGACAGTATCACCCTGGAGGAACTGTCCGGTGAGCGGCTGCTGCTGCGGGAGAAGGGAAGCGGCACACGGGACAGTATCGACAGTGTATTTGGAGCGGCGGGAATGACGGCGGCATCATTTTTGGACAGCGCCAGCACCCATACGCTGTTGAATTGCGCGAAAGAGGGACTGGGGATCACGATCCTGCCGCGCTCTTTGACGCAGGAGGCGCTGCGGACAGGGGAACTGAAGGAACTGGCGGTAGAGGGCGGTACATTTTTCCGGCGGTATTATCTGGCGCATCACAAAAACAAGTATCTTGCAGGCGGCGTGCGGCAGGTCATCCAGATCGTGCAGGATTGCTGCCGGGAGTACGGCATGCTGGAGTGATGCGCTGTATATTGAGATACATTGTCAGAGCTGCAAGAAAAGGCTTGACAGATGCGCGAGGATCGCTATAATATAACAGTGTTATATAACGCTGTTATAACAGGAGGGGCCTATGGTGGATGCAAACCGTTCCACGCTGGAAAAGATACATGCGGCGGCAAAGGCGGAATTTATGGAAAAAGGCTACCAGAGTGCTTCCCTGCGAAACATTGTCAAAACGGCAGGAGTAACCACCGGGGCGCTGTACGGCTACTACGACAGCAAGGAAGCGTTGTTCGCCGCGTTGGTGGATGAGCCGTATCACCATGTGCTGGAGACCTATCGTGCGGCTGTATTTGGCTTTCAGGCGCTGCAGCCGGAGAGACAGATGGCGGAGATGGGCAAGGTGGGCAGAAACTGTATGCGGGAACTGCTTACCTATATGGATGCCCGCCGTCCGGAATTTCATCTGATCCTGGAACGCGCCGAGGGGACGCCCTATGCCGGCCTTATTGATGAGATGGTGCAGATGGAGGTGGACGCCACCGAGTGCTACTGTGCAGTGCTGCGGGGGATGGGCCGCAGTGTGCCGGGCATAGATCGGCGGCTGGAGCATATGCTGGTGACCGGCATGATGAACGCGTATTGCGAGATCATTATCCACGATATGCCGCTGGCGGATGCGCAGAGCTACATGGAGGAACTGAGTGATTTCTATACAGCGGGCTGGCTGAAAATTATGGGGCAATGATGCTCTATAATTTTTACATAGCGGTTAGACGAGACTAACTGCCGAAAATCTTAACAGAAAAGAGGACATTGCATGGAAGCAAAAAAGAAAAGCTGGATGGATGCGCTTTTTGCCTATGCCGGAGGGGAGAAAAAGCGCCTTGTGCTGTCTGTCGTTTTATCGGTGTTCAGCGTTATGCTGGGGCTGGTGCCCTTTTACTGCATGTACCGGCTTATCTGCCTGTTTGTGGCGGGGACGGCTTCTGCGGCTGCCGTCGTGGAGTGGTGCCTGCTGTCGCTGGCGGCATATGCCGTGAAGATCCTGTTGTTCAGCCTGTCTACGGGAGTGTCTCATGCTATGGCCTATACCATTCTGGAGGGGCTGCGTCTGCGGCTGGCGGACCGGTTTCTCCGTGCGCCTTTGGGCAACGTGGAGAACCGCACTATCGGAGAGATCAAAAGCATGATGGTGGACAAGATCGAAAATCTTGAGCCGCCGCTGGCCCATATGATCCCGGAGGGGGCCGGCCATGTGGTGCTGCCCATTGTCAGTATTGCCGCGCTGCTGTGCATCGATTGGCGTCTGGCTCTGGCCTCGCTGGTGACATTCCCTCTGTCGATCGTCTGCATGGGGCTGACCTTTAAGATCAGCGGCAAGAACTTTGAGAAATACGATCGATCGGCCAGCTATATGAACAGTACCATCGTGGAGTATGTTGAAGGCATTGAAGTGATCAAGGCTTTTGGCCGGGCAGGCGTGTCCTATGAAAAGTACGCTGCCGCCATCAATGATTTCCGCATCTTTGTGGTCAAGTGGCTGACCAGCACCTTTGCCACCATGAAGCTCAGCTTCGCGCTGTTCCCGTCCACACTGATCGGCACGCTGCCTGTGGCGCTGGCGTTGGCCAATAAGGGAGTTATCACCGCGCCGGAGGCCGCGCTGGCAGTAATGCTCTCTATTTCCATGGTGGGCTCTCTGACCAAGCTGGAGGTGTTCTCTGAGAACATGCGCCAGGTAAAGTTTACCGTGGAGAACCTGGAGGAGTTCCTTGAAATGCCCGAACTGCCGGAGCCGGTGCAGCGGGCAGAGGTGCGGCACACCGGCGTGGAACTGAAAGATGTCCGCTTTTCCTATACCGGTGAGGAAAAGGATGAGGTGCTTCACGGCGTGGATCTGAAGCTTCCGGAGGGAAGCTTCACGGCGCTGGTAGGCCCCTCCGGCGGCGGCAAATCCACGGTGGCCAAGCTGATCGCCCGGTTCTGGGATGTCAGCAGCGGTGCGATCACGATTGGGGACGTAAACGTAAAAGATATGCCGTTGAGCCAGTTGTCGGAGTATGTCAGCTTTGTTACGCAGGATAACTTCCTGTTCCGCTGCTCTCTTCTGGAGAATATCCGTTTGGGCAAGCCGGAGGCCACGGACGAGGAAGTCAAGGCGGCGGCCCGTGCGGCACAGTGCGAGGAGTTCATCAATAAACTGCCTCTGGGGTACGATACCCCGGCCGGCGAGGCGGGAAAGCGCCTGTCCGGCGGTGAGAAGCAGCGTATTGCCATCGCCCGCATGATGCTGAAAAATGCGCCGGTGGTCATTCTGGATGAAGCCACCGCGTTCACCGATCCGGAAAATGAGGACAAGATACAGCAGAGCATTGCCACACTGACGAAGGGTAAGACACTGTTGGTCATTGCCCATCGTCTGTCCACCATCAAGAACGCTGACAATATTGTCGTGCTGAAGGATGGCGCTGTGGCTGCCCAAGGGACACAGGAGCAGCTGCTGGAAACGTGCCCGCTGTACCGCGATATGTGGCAGGCGCACATTGGCGCGAAAAACTGGGCGGTGTCGTCCGCGGCAAAGGAGGCGTGAGATATGTTCAAAACGGTAAAGCGCATCATTGACTGGTGCGGTGAATTCAAAGGCAAGCTCTATGCGGGATTTGTCATGACATTCTTTTCCCATATTTTTACGGCGATGCCTCTGGCCCTGGCGGCCTATACCGTGGGACTTCTGATCGAATCACAGGCCGGCGGAGTGCCCTTTGATACCTCGTGGATCTGGAAGTGTGTTGTTATTCAAGTGGTGCTGGTATTTCTGCGATTCCTGTTTGACTATCTCCGTGCGCGGCTGCAGGAGCCTATCAGCTACCAGCTTACCGCCCGTGACCGTCTGGCTGTCGGTGATGCGCTGAAGCGCGTGTCTCTGGGGTATTTCCAGCAAGTGAGCACCGGCAATATCCTCAACTCTATCACCACCGGATTGTCTACGCTGGAGGGCATGGGTATCCGTATGATAGACAACTTTGTGGGCGGATATCTGAATTTTTTGGTGATCTTTGTATTCCTGGCGGTGTGCAGCCCGGTCACGGCACTGATCGCGCTGGCCGCTGCGCTGCTGTCGCTGGGCGCCATGCTGCTGATCTCGCGGTACAGCCGCATCAATGCCCCGGTGGAGGCGCAGGCCAACCGCGACATGACCGGCGCGGTCATTGAATATGCCCGCGGACTGGCGGTGGTCAAGTCCTTCGGGAAGGCCGGCGCGGCGATGGATTCTGTCACCAGAGCGATCAACGACAGCAAGAATATTCATCTGAAGATAGAGTGGGGCTACGTTCCCGGAAACGCTCTGCATCTGCTGGCGCTGAAATGCGGCTCGGTGGGCTTGACGCTGGCTGCGGCGCTTCAATGCCTGCGCAGTGAGATGAGCTTCTCGCTCATGCTGATGTTTGTGTTCTTTTCCTTCAGCATTTTTGCCAGCTTGGAACCTATCAGTGACAGCGCCCATACGCTGGGCGTCATCGATGATGCCATGGATCAATTGGATGCGCTGCGGGGCGAGAGCCTTATTGATACGGATGGCCATGATGTCCGGCTGGAGCACTATGATATCGTATTCAAAAATGTGGACTTTGGCTATGATTCCCGTCAGGTGCTGAAGGATGTCAGCTTCACTGTCCCGGAAAAGACTTCCACCGCTATCGTGGGGCCCTCCGGCAGCGGAAAGACGACCATCTGCAGCCTGCTGGCCCGCTTTTACGATCCGCAGAGCGGCAGTATCTCCGTGGGCGGCCACGATCTGCGGGAGTTCACCTGTGACAGTCTGCTCAGCAATATCTCCATGGTGTTCCAAAACGTCTATCTGTTCCACGATACCATCCGCGCCAATATTCTGTTCGGCAAGCCGGAGGCCACCGAAGAGGAGATGATCGCCGCGGCAAAAAAGGCACGGTGCCACGATTTTATCATGGCGCTGCCTGATGGTTACGATACTGTGGTGGGGGAGGGCGGCGGTACGCTGTCCGGCGGTGAGAAGCAGCGTATCTCTATTGCAAGGGCCATCCTGAAGGATGCGCCTATCATCATTCTGGATGAAGCCACCGCCAGTATTGATCCGGAGAATGAGCACCTTATCCAGCAGGCGATCGACCAGCTGACGCAGGGGAAGACCATTATCACGATCGCGCATCGTCTGGCTACGATCCAGAATGCCGACCAGATCCTTGTGGTGGACGACGGACGTATCGCCGAGCACGGTACGCACGCAGAGCTGGTGGTCAAGGATGGCCTGTACCGGAGGTTCACCACGATCCGGCAGCAGGCGGAGGGCTGGCGCATCGCGGCAGAGTGAAACAAAAGCAGAATATACTACACATATGGATGCGCCTGTGCTATAATGGGGGAAAGGCAGGCCCGCAGCGCGGACAATTGCGCTGCGGGCCGCTGGCATTGTGAAAGGAGGGTATGCGGTATGTGGATATTGTTTGCTTTTGGTTCGGCTCTGTTTGCGGGCCTGACGGCCATTCTGGCCAAATGCGGCATCCGCAAGACAGATTCCACCGTAGCCACTGCCATCCGCACCATTGTGGTACTGGCGTTCTCGTGGCTGATGGTGTTCATCGTCGGCTCGCAGGATACCATCGGAGACATCAGCGGAAAAACGCTGCTGTTTCTGGTGCTGTCCGGCTTGGCCACGGGCGGGAGCTGGCTGTGCTATTTCAAGGCGCTGCAGCTGGGCGATGTGAACAAGGTGGTACCCATCGACAAGTCCAGCACCGTGCTGACCATTCTGCTGGCGGCCATCTTCCTGCAGGAGGGCGTCAGCCTGCCCAAGGGCATCGGCGTGGTGCTCATCGCTGTGGGTACGTTTCTGATGATCGAGAAAAAGCAGAGCAGCGGCGAGACAAAGAGCGCCGCATGGCTGTGGTTTGCCCTGGGTTCGGCGGTGTTTGCCAGTTTGACCGCTATTCTGGGCAAGGTAGGCATCAGCGGTGTGGAATCCAACCTGGGCACGGCCATCCGCACCGGCGTAGTGCTGGTGATGTCGTGGGTAATGGTATTCGTCACCGGCAAACAGGGTGAGTTGAAGCGTGTCCCCAGAAACGAATTGGGATTTATCTGTCTGTCGGGGCTGGCCACCGGCGGAAGCTGGCTGTGCTACTACAAGGCGCTGCAGGACGGCCCTGCCAGTGTGGTGGTGCCTATCGATAAGTTGAGTATCCTTGTGACCATTGCGTTTTCCTACGTTGTGTTCCACGAAAAGCTGACAAAAAAGTCGGCGCTGGGGCTGGTCCTCATCGTGGGGGGAACTCTGTTGATGTTGGTTTGAAAGTTTTTAAAAAAGAGGAACGATCTGTATACATCTGTATACATTCTATTGACATAATGTTGACTTCATGGTGTATATTTGTAGACAGCTAAGGCTAAAGATAGCCCGGACAGATCAAGGTTTGGAGGTATGCGTACATGAAATACGAGAGCAAGAAAGCATTTGAAGCCGCCAATATGTTCGGCACCGGTGATCCCAACACGGCATACGCCCGGTATTTTATCGGAGAGTCATTTCTGTGCCCGCTGACCGATCCGAAGAGCGGCCTGTTTGCGGCCAACGTGACATTTGAACCCGGATGCCGCAACAACTGGCACATCCACCACGCTGCAAAGGGCGGCGGCCAGCTGCTGCTCTGTACCGCCGGTGAGGGATGGTATCAGGAGGAGGGCAAGCCTGCCGTCAGCCTGCAGGAGGGGAGCGTGATCATGATCCCCGCCAATGTCAAGCACTGGCACGGCGCGAAAAAGGACAGCTGGTTCAGCCACATCGCTGTGGAGGTGCCCGGAGAGGGCTGCAAAAACGAATGGTGCGAGCCGGTATCCGATGAGGAATACGCCGGACTGTGACCTGCGTGCATACGGACAAAAGGCCCCCGGCATAGCCGGGGGCCTTTTACACGATGTGGTATTGCTTGTCGGGCAGCAGGTCGGTCATGCTCTTCAAGCTGATGCCCAGCGTAGACATATTGTGCAGCAGGGCGGAGGTGGTGGGAGGCAGAAGACCTGCCACACCCAGCACGATCAGTGAGAAATTAAATCCGACGATAAACCGGTAGTTCCGGTGGATGCGCCGCATCAGCGCTTCGCTGAGCTGCCGCAGCGTTACCAATTCGAACAGATCCTCCGACGCGATGGTGATGTCGGCGATCTCGCGGGCAATAGCGGCGCCAGTGGAGATGGCGATGCCCGCATCGGCCTCGGACAGGGCGGGGGAGTCGTTGACACCGTCACCCACCATAATGACCGTGCGTCCCTTGGCTTTTTCCTCGCGGATAAAAGCGGCCTTGTCCTCCGGAAGCACCTCGGCAAACACCGCGTCCACGCCAACCTGGCGGGCTACCGCCTCGGCGGTCCTGCGGTTGTCGCCGGTCATCATCACGACCTTGGTAATACCGCAGTCGTGCAGGGCCTGTACGGCGGCATGGGCTTCTGACCGCAGGGGATCAAATATGCAGATGACAGCGGCCAGCTCGTCGGCGATGCACAGATACAGATGGGAATAGGCATCCGGCAGGCTGTCGAATTTTTCCTGCTCGTCCGCAGGCACACGGCAGCCCTCGTCCTCAAACACAAAGTGCGCGCTACCGATGAGGACCTTTTTGCCCTCTACCATGCTGGAGATGCCATGGGCCACCACATACTGTACCTGGGAGTGGTATTCCTCGTGGGACAATCCACGCACCCTGGCCTCCTCCACCACGGCGTTGGCCATGGAGTGGGGGTAGTGCTCCTCCAGGCAGGCGGCCAGCCGGAGCATATCCGGTTCGCTGCGGCCGCCGAAGGTGACCACCTGCGCTACCTTGGGCGTAGCATAGGTGAGGGTGCCGGTCTTGTCGAAGACGATGGTATCCGCCTTGGCTACCGCCTCTAGGAAGCGTCCGCCCTTGACGGAGATATGGTGCCCGCTGCTCTCGCGCATGGCGGACAGCACCGCAATGGGAATAGCCAGCTTCAGTGCGCAGGAGAAATCCACCATCAGCACCGCCAGCGTTTTGGTGATATTGCGGGTGAGGATATATGTCAGTGCGGTGCCGCCCAGGGTGTAGGGCACCAGCCGGTCCGCCAGCCGGGCAGCCTTGTCCTCCGCGGTGGATTTCAGTTTTTCCGACTCCTCGATCATATGCACGATGCGGTCATACCGCCCGCCGCCGGAGGCCTTATCCACGCAGATGACGCACTCACCCTCCTCGGCCACGGTGCCGGCATACACATAGCTGCCGGGCCGCTTGGGGACAGGCATGGATTCACCGGTCATGGAGGACTGGTTCACCATGGCCTCGCCGGAGACGACCTTGCCGTCCAGCGGGATCATGCTGCCGGTGCGCACCACGATATGATCGCCGGCCTGTACATCCCCTACGGGCACCAGCACCTCCGTGCCGTCTACCTGAAGCCAGACCTTGTCCACGTTCAGACTCATGGCGCCGGCCAGATCGGCCACAGACTTCTTGTGCGTCCACTCCTCCAAAATCTCGCCCAGGCGCAGCATGAACATCACGGAGCCGGCGGTGGAAAAGTCGCCGCGCACAATGGATACGGTGACGGCGGTGGCATCCAGCACGGCCACGGAAAGCTGACCGTGCCACAGGGCCTTCAGCCCCTCTTTAATGTACTTTACGGAACGGATCACGGCCAGTACCGAGGTCACCGGTACCGGCAGGAACAGCTTGGAGAGGCACCGACGCATAACGGTCATGGCCAGCTTGTCCTCGAATTCCCGGTTCAGAGCCCGTGAGGTGTGCTCCGGCACCAGTCCCAGGGCCGCTGCCTTGGGGAAGGAGAAGGAGGCCAGCGCGGCGATGACTGCATCCCGCGAACCGGCATAGAGCACCACGGCGTCCTGTGTCCGGTCATAGACCTTGACCTCAGTGACGCCGGCAATGCTGCGCAGATAGTATTCCAGTACGTCCGCCTGGTGCAGCGTCATGCGGCTGCACTGCATGTGCACCCGCAGCCGTCCGGGGGACTCGTGGAGAATATTGCATCTCATGGTTACTCAGCCTTGGCTTCTTCCTCGGAAGTGTCCTCTACCACGGCAGCGGCAGCCTCATCGGCGCGGCGCTGGTTGATGGCCTTGGCCTCGGCGTAGATATCTCCGGCGTTTTCGCGGACGGTGGTGACAGTCTCCATCACGCTGTCCTTGGCGCGGAGCACGGCGGCGGTGGTGTGAGCATAGGCTTTCTTGGCATCCTTGCTGCCGAGGACCTTGAGACCGGCAGTGCCAAACAGAACACCGGCGGCAAACATAGCGAGTTTCTTCATATAGATTACCTCCTGAACTTATGAACAGCGGACAGGCAGAAATACGGCTGTCCTCCTGCCTGTAAGATAGCATACGACAGCGGAAAATGCAAGACGGAAGGGCAAGGAAAGTGACGAAAATGGCAGGATAGAGGGCCTCAATACTTGACACGCGAAGTATTTGAAACAAAATCGGCTTTTTTCCGGTATCCGGTGTTTCCCGGATCGTTGTAGGAGAGGGACCGTCAGCCCGGCGAACCGCTCCGTGCCCGTATTCTATTATCCGTGGCCCTCGGCGGCGATCATGTGCATGGCGTGCTCCAGTGCGCCGATGACGGCGCCCAGGTTTTCCTGCGCCGCCTTTTCTGAACCGGGCAGATTGATGATAAGACTGCGGCCCCGTGTGCCGGCCACTGCCCGCGACAGCATGGCCCGCGGTGTAACTTTCAGCCCTTCCATCCACATGGCCACCGGGATGGCCCGTATCTCTCGGTCCAGCACCGCCAGTGTGGCTTCCGGCGTGACATCGCGGGGCGACAGGCCGGTGCCTCCGGTAGTGATGATCAGATCGATGGCTTTTTCATCGGCGCATGTGCGCAGCACGCCGCTGATCTCCGATGCTTCGTCCGGCACCATAGCGGTGTATGCTACGGTAAAGCCCGCGTCTGTGAGGATCCCGCATACGGCAGGGCCGCTGGTGTCCTGCCGCAGTCCCTTGCTGCCCATGTCGCTGACGGTGATGACCGCTGCTGTGTAGCCCATAGTAGTTCCTCCTTCGTTTACTTACGATAGCCCAGCGCCGCGGAGATCATGGCGGCGGTGCTGCACACCTGCTCCACGGCGGAGCGGAATTCCTCTGAATAGGTGCTGCGGAACATGCCGATCACACCCACGGCGTATTTGACTTCGCCATCCACCGTCCGTATCGGCGCGGAGATGGAGCGCAATCCGATCTTGTATTCGCCGTTTTCGATGGCGTAGCCGTTTTCACGGCATTGCCCGACCTCCTGCAGCAGCAGTGGGATATCCGTAATGGTATGGGGTGTGAACTGGATCATATACTGCCGCCGCAGCAGCTTTTCCGCCTCCGGGACGGGACGGTACGCCAGAAATACCTTCCCCTGGGACGTACAGTAGATCGGCAGCCGCGCTCCCACGTCCGACACGATGCGCAGCTTGCCCTGGGCCTCCACCTGATCCAGTGTGATGACGCTGTCGCCCTCGCAGATGGACAGCATCACCGATGCGTCCGTGAGGTGTGACAGATGCTCCATATAGGGCCGTGCCACCAGCGAGATGTCCCAGGAGCGTTCCAGCTGCCGCCCGTACTCAAACAGCCGCAGCCCCAGCGCGTATTTACCATCCGGCATCTGTGTGATCACATCATAGGAGCGCATGGTGGTCAGCAGGCCGAATACCGTGCTCTTGGGATAACCGCATCGCTGAGTCAGTTCCGTCAGCGATACGGGCTTGCCGGCCTGGCTCAGCAGCTGCAGGAGTTCCATGGCTTTGGCAACGGATAAGATGATGTTTCCGTCCATCATGGCCGCCCACCTCTCTTTCTGAGACCATCTTACCGCAAGGGGAGATCAACGTCAAGAATATCCGACAAAATCGTTTATGAATCCGATAATACCGAACGGCGCGCTTGAAATCCGACAAATAAAAATGATAAAATAAACGGCGTTAACGGCCTGACACTATGGGCCGTCAGCGGGAGCGAGGTGTGGGAATGAAGCTGATCAAAACAGAGAATGCTGTCGGTCATGTGCTGTGCCACGACATGACGCAGATCATCAAGGATGAGTATAAGGACGCCCGTTTCCGCAAGGGCCATGTGGTCACAGCGGAGGATATACCCGTGCTGCTCAGCATGGGCAAGGAGAATCTCTATGTGTGGGAGATGACGCCCGGCATGGTGCACGAGAATGACGCGGCGGAGCGGCTGCTGGCCTTGTGCGGGCAGGAAAACATGCTCCGCAGCGAGGTCAAGGAAGGCAAGATCGAACTGAAAGCTGCCTGTGACGGTCTGTTTTTGGTGGACAGCGCCCGATTGATCGCGGTGAACAGCCAGGACGAGGTGATGATCGCCACCCGCAAGGGAGGCACCGCCGTTCGCAAGGGAGACAAGCTGGCGGGTATGCGTGTTATTCCGCTGATCATTGCCGATGAAACGCTGCAAAGGGCCGAGCGGGCTGCCGGTGACCGGCCCCTGCTGGCGCTGAAGCCCTACACCCGAAAAACCGCCTGCATCGTCTCTACCGGCGGCGAGGTGAAAAAAGGCCTTATCAAGGATACCTTTACCCCGGTGGTTATCGACAAGCTGAAGGCTTTGGGCATAGAAACGCTGGAGGTGGTCTACTCCGGCGACGGCGTAGAGAATGTCCGTGACGCGGTACTGGCCATGCGGGAGAGAAAGCCCGACATGATCCTCTGCACCGGCGGCATGAGCGTGGATCCCGATGACAACACCCCCGGCGGCATCAAGGCTGCCGGCGCCGATATCGTGTGCTATGGTGCGCCCGTGCTTCCGGGTGCCATGTTCCTGCTGGGCTATTTTGCCGACGGTATGCCCGTCATGGGCCTGCCCGGCTGTGTTATGTACGCCGGTGCTACGATTTTTGACCTGGTGCTGCCTAAGGTGGCGGCAGATGTGCCTGTGACTCGCGCCGATATTGCGGCATTGGGAGAGGGCGGGCTGTGCCTGGGCTGCAAGGAGTGCCGTTATCCCATCTGCCCCTTCGGCAAGTGAGACCTGTCGTATGCGCCCTGCGGGGCGCATACATAAGAAAACCGTTATCCTCGCGGAAATACCGCGCATGATAAAAACCATTAAAACTAAAACCAAAGGAAGGAACCCACTATGAAAAAGTTTATTTCCCTGCTGCTGGCGCTGGTCATGGCGCTGAGCCTGGTGGCCTGCGGCAACAAGACTGACGACACCCAGAAGACCGACGATCAGCAGACTCCTGCTGAGACCGTGGAGCTGACCGTGTTTGCCGCCGCCTCTCTGACCGAGTCCCTGACCGCCATCGGCGAAAAGTACATGGCTGAGAACGAGAACGTGAAGATCAGCTTCAACTTCGATTCCTCCGGCAAGCTGTACACCCAGATCACTGAGGGCGCTGTGTGCGACCTGTTCATCTCTGCTGCTCCCAAGCAGATGAACCAGCTGGACGGCACCCTGAAGGATGATGCCGAGAAGAATCCCAACGGGCTGGACATGCTGGTCGAGGGCAGCCGTATCGACCTGCTGGAGAATAAGGTGGTCCTGGCCGTGGCCGAGGGCAGTGACAAGGGCATCGACAGCTTTGACAAGCTGGCCGAGCTGCTGAAGAACGGCGATGTGATGCTGGCTATCGGCAACGAGGATGTGCCTGTGGGCCAGTATACCAAGAAGATCTTTGCCTACTATGAGATCGATGAGGCCGCCATTGCGGACAAACTGTCCTATGGCTCCAATGTCAAGGAAGTCACTACCGCTGTGTCTGAGGGTACCGTGGACTGCGGCATCATCTATGCTTCCGATGCGTATTCCGCCGGTCTGACTGTGGCTGCCGAGGCCACTGCCGATATGTGCGGCCAGGTCATCTATCCCGCCGCTGTGCTGAACACCTCCACCAATCAGGAGGCTGCCGCTGCGTTCCTGGCCTATCTGCAGGGCGCCGAGGCTTCCGCTGAGTTCGAGAAGGTGCTGTTTACCCCGCTGTCCAAGTAAGGACTTTTTCATTCATAGAGGGCCGGGCAGGGCGCTTTTCGCGCTCTGCCCGTGTCCCCGTTTCTCAGGAGGTCCGTTATGGATTGGTATCCCCTCTTAAATTCATTGCGCATCGCTGCCATATCGGCAGTGGTGGTGTTTTTTGCGGGTATCGCCGCGGCGTATTACATCGCCAAGCTCCCGCGTCTGGTCAAAGGAATTCTGGACGTGATCCTGACGCTTCCCCTTGTCCTGCCGCCCACAGTGGTAGGCTATCTGCTGCTGCGCGTGCTGGGGCCCAAGCGGCTCATCGGTGCGTGGGTACTGGAGACCTTCGGCGTTCGTCTGGTGATGACCTGGTGGTCGGCCATATTTGCCACCGTAGTGGTGGTATTCCCGCTGATGTACCGTACCGTCCGGGGCGCGTTCGAAGCTTTTGACGAGACGCTGGCCTACGCCGGGCAGACTTTGGGCCTGTCCAACACCTACATATTCTGGCATATCCGTATGCCCTATTGCCGGCAGGGCGTTCTGGCGGGCGCGGTGCTGGCCTTTGCCCGCGCCCTGGGCGAGTACGGCGCTACCTCCATGATCGCCGGCTATACCCCCGGTAAGACTGCTACCGTGTCCACCACCGTCTATCAGCTCTGGCAGATCAACAATGATGCGCTGGCACTGAAGTGGGTGCTGGTGAACATCGGCATCTCGGCTGTGATACTGCTGGTGGTGAACATGCTGGAAAAGAAGAACATGCTGGCTGCGTCCGGCAGGGGAAGGGGGCAGTCCGCATGAGCCTTGTGGTGGATATCGAAAAGAAGCTGGGCAGCTTTACCCTGCACTCCCAATTCGAGACAGGCAGCGGCACCATGGCCCTGCTGGGGGCTTCCGGCTGCGGCAAGAGCGTTACGCTCAAATGTATTGCCGGGATCATGACACCGGACAAGGGACGTATCGTACTGGACGGTGAGACGCTGTTTGACAGCGAGAAGCACATCGACCTGCCGCCACAGCAGCGGCATGTGGGCTATCTGTTCCAGCAGTACGCCCTATTTCCCAACATGACCGTGTCCCAAAACATCCAGTGCGGTATCCGTACAGGCAGCCGCGCAGAGAAGCAGCAGCGTGCGGCGGAGCAGATACATCGTTTCCGCCTGGAGGGGTTGGAAAAGAAATACCCTGCACAGCTGTCCGGGGGACAGCAGCAGAGGGTGGCGCTGGCGCGCATTCTGGCCTCCGAGCCCCAGGCGATCCTGCTGGATGAACCTTTCTCCGCGCTGGACAGCTTCCTTAAGTGGAATCTGGAGTTGGAGCTGAAAGATCTGCTTTCCGGTTTTCCCGGCCCGATCCTGTGGGTAAGCCATGATCTGGGTGAGTGCTATCGTAATTGCCGCACAGTCTGCGTTATGGAGAATGGCATGTCTACTCCCGTGACGGATATGGAGACGCTGGCGCACCATCCTGCTACGCTGGGGACCGCCCGTCTGGCGGGATGCCGTAATTTTCTTCCGGCTCACCGCTGCTCCGGAGGGCTATGCATCGATGGCTGGGATATCATACTGCCCCTGCAGGCGGAGGCGGATGCCGTTACCGTGGCGGTTCCCGATACGGCTGTTACGTTGGGGCATGGGCCGTATATAGCGTGTGTCTGCCGTGTTATCCGGGATCTGAACGCTGTCCGCGTGGTGCTTTGCCCGGCGGACCAGATAGAAGGCCCGCGCATCAGCGCTGTTCTGCCGGATACCATAGAGGCTGCCGAGGGACAGCTGCTCCCGCTGAGCATCGCGGCGGAGCAGTGTATTTTCTGTGAGTAAAGGTAAAAAACAGGACCGTCTAAAGGCGGCAATGTCATTAAATCAAGAACCAGGCCATTGGGCCTGGTTCTTGATTTAAAATTTTCTGCATTTTTCAACTTGTTTTCACAAATATTGCTGCATTTTTTCTACAAGAGTTTAACAAAAATACTTAACTTAGTGACATTGCTGATGGCGGTCCTGCTTTTTCTGCCGGCCTTACAGAATATGGTATTCCTTCAGCAGCTTTTCAATATCAGTGCCTTCGACCTTGTTCAAGGCTTTTTTCAGCGCGATTTTTTCGATAAAGCCCAGCTCCATGTCGGCGGGGGACTTGCCGTCCCGCAGCTTCACAGTGGCGTCCAGCAGATCGCGGACATCATACACGCTGCCCCAGACCTCCGGCACGCCGCGGTCCACGTTCAGCAGAGTGTACACGGCCTCCATGCCGGTGCGCATGGAATACTCGGTGGTGAAAATGGTGTCGCGGGGTGTCTCGGCGAACTGGCCCAGGAAGGCGAAGTTCACGCTGCCGTCGGGCACGACCTTGGGCCGGTCGCCATAGGCGCGGGGCATGAAGAACGCATCGATATACGGCATCATGACGGGCACGGTGTTGGCGCTGTTTTCGGCCATATCCTCGATCTGATCCTCCGGCACGCCGATGTGGTACAGCCACTCCATGCAGATCTCCTTGCCGGTGCATTCACGCATGGGCTTCTTCACGAAGTCGCCGGGCTTGTCGGTAAACAGGGAGTACACCCACACCAGGCAGTGATCCTTGGGCTGCTCGCGGAACTGGGGCTGGCGGTTGATGGTCCAGCTCATCAGCCAGCTGGAGTCTTTCACGGTGACGATGCCGCCGGTGACCACCTTGCCGCTGAAGGGATCGCGCTTGCAGATATTGGTGATATAGGGGATAATGCGCTGATCCAGCGTCTCTACGGTGGCGCTCATCCAGTTGGTCTGCTCCGGATCATAGCAGAACTTGTCCGGATGGCCGAAGTCGGGATCCTGCGCGGCGATCTTGCGCCACATATCCCAGCCGCCGCCCTCCTTGATCTCGGTGTTGTAGGGCGCGGGGGTGTTCTGGCTGCCCATGGAGGAATTTTCCACGCAGCCGCCGTTGGTGATGAACACGAGGTCGTTCTCGGTCAGGTCGATGCTGCCCTTTTCACGGTTCTCGATGATGTCGATGCGCTTGGCGACCTTGCGGTCGCTCTTGCAGTCGAACTCCACGTTCGTCACCTGCACGCCGAAGTGGAACTGTACGCCGAAGCCCTCAAGATACTTGACCATCGGCAGGATCATGGAC